>DHXA01000113.1:0-1864 GCA_002413455.1 Rhodanobacter sp. UBA5168
CTAACGCTAATTAGACCCCGAACTGGGGCATATGTCCCGGATGTTCAGCCTTGGGCTGCGCTTCGTCAAGCGCACAAATCCCACAAGCAGGCAAGGGTTTGCCGGATAGCGGGTGGCGCGAGACGGCGCAAGGATGGCGGTCGCATATCTAGCGGATTGAAGCACTATGTCTTATGGCCCCGGAAACGCAGGAATAAGCCGCATGGTCGGCGGCCAGCCGGCGCCGCGGCTGCTGGACGAGGTGCGGCGGGTGTTGCGGCTGAAGCATTACAGCCTGCGCACCGAGACGGTCTATGTGGGCTGGATCCGTCGCTTCATCCTGGCCAATGGAAAGCGGCATCCGCGCGACATGGGCGAAGCCGAGGTCGAGCGGTTTCTGTCGCAGCTGGCGGTTCAGGGCAAGGTGGCGGCGGCCACGCAGAACCAGGCGTTGGCGGCATTGCTGTTTCTCTACAAGCAGGTGCTGGGCATCGAACTGCCGTGGATGGAAGGGATGGTGCGTGCCAAGCGGTCGCAGCGTGTGCCGACGGTGCTTTCGCGGGACGAGATCACACGGGTGCTGGCAAGGATGGACGGACGGCCCTGGCTGCTGGCAAGCCTGCTTTACGGCACCGGCATGCGTCTGATGGAAGCGCTGCGGCTACGGATCAAGGATGTGGATTTCGGGCGCAACGAAATCACCATACGCGACGGCAAGGGCGGCAAGGACCGGCGCACCATGTTGCCGCGGTCGCTGGTTGAGCCGCTGCGGCGCGAGATCGAACGTGCCCGCCTGCTGCATGCAATGGATCTGGGCGAGGGGTTTGGCGCGACATGGCTGCCGCATGCGCTGGCGCGCAAGTATCCGAATGCTGCGCGGGAGATCGGCTGGCAGTATGTGTTTCCCGCTGCGCAACGTTCCCGTGATCCTCGCGATGGTATCGAGCGCCGTCACCACTTCGACGATGCCGTGCTGTCGCGTGCACTGAAAAAGGCATGTCGCGCCACCGATGTCGCGAAACCCGTGAGTGCACACACACTGCGCCATTCGTTCGCCACGCATCTGCTGGAAGCCGGGTATGACATCCGCACCGTCCAGGAATTGCTCGGTCACAAGGATGTGGCCACCACGCAGATCTATACCCACGTGCTCAATCGTGGCGGGCACGGCGTGCTGAGCCCGCTGGACCGCAGCTGATCGCCGTTCGCGCGATGAACGTTTCCCACGCCTTCAATGGAACTGATCGCTGGCCGGCACCCACGAGCTGGCGGATGACGCGGGTCCGGCGGGTTTGACCGGCAGCAGGATGCCCTCGCAGCCGGGCGGTGGCGGGCTGCCGGCGACACGGGCCGCCGCGCATTCCGCGCTGTTGTCGACCTTGATCATTGGCGCCGGCGCTGCTGCACTGCTGATCGGCGCCGGTGGCGCCAGCGGGTTGGCGGGCGCCAGATGCATGCGCTCGTAGACCTTCGCATCGACCGGCTTCGGCGGCGGGTCGGGATTCCTGCAGCCGAGCAGCGACATCGGCAACAGCGGCATCACCGCACATTCGACACGTACGCCGCGCGGCAGGTGGAAGGTGTGTTTCACGGTGGTCTTTTCCACGGCATGACGCAGCGCGGTGTCGATCGAACTCTCGCCTTCGGGTGCCCAGTCCTGTTCGAAGCGGGTTGGCCGGTAGCCGATGTTCGGCGTGCCGTGGCTCATGACTTCGGTGTCGCCGCGCGGCTTCAGTTGCACGTAACCGCCGACCTGCCCTTGCAGCGCGCCCGCCGCGAGACTGCCCTGATCGGCACCGGGCCGGTTGCCACCGGGCTGGCCGATACCTTGTTGCTTGCTGCCACCCTTGTCGCTGCCCTGCCCCGTTGTCGGCTGCGCAGCGGC
>DHXA01000113.1:2026-4454 GCA_002413455.1 Rhodanobacter sp. UBA5168
CTGTCGACGTCGCCCGGGCTCGGCGTGGTTTCGTGCGTTGCCGGCTGCTCGGTGGTGTCGCGCGAAGGCGCCTGCGCCGCCTTGCTCGCCGTTGCGGCTGCTGCAGCGGCCGCCGTGGAGACGGCCGGCGGGGCGCTCAGTTGCGGCCGTTCGATGGACGGCTGGACGGCTGTCTTCGGCGCCGTATCGGCGACATCGATCTTCACCGCCGGTGCTGCCGGCACCATCTGCGCCGGCACGGCAGGGGTCAGCGGCACCGCTTCGAGTTCGGCTTCGGCCACGTCCACGGTCGGCGCCTGCACCTGCGGCTTTTCAGTGGGGACGGTCGGCGCCGGCGCACTCAGTTGCGCCTGCAGGTTCACGCTGGGCGATGGCTGGGCCGGCAACGGGATCGGTTGCAGTTCGGGCACGGGTGGTGCGGCAGGCGGCTGCGCCCGGGCTGGCGTTACGCTGGCGGGCGAACTGGATTGAGGCACCTCGGCGTTCAAGGCGATGCTGGAAACGGTGATGGGCGGCGACGAGGGCGCCGATACTTCCGGCAGCGCCAGCGAGGCGGGCGGCGGCAGCGGCTGATTGCCCTCCAGCTGCGGCTTGCGCACCGACTCGGGCTGGAATTTCGGCGGCACTGGCGGTTGCAATGCAGGCGTCGGCAGCGTCACCGATGGCGGCTCGCCCGCCAATGGAATGGGCTGCAGCTCGGGTGTCGGCGCGGGTTGCGGCAGGCTCACCGGCGGCGGTGGAGCGGCCACGGGTTTCGGCGCCGGCGCGCGTGGCTTTGTCGCCTTGGCGATCGCCGGTGGCGCGCTGGCCGGGGCCGGTTGCACCGCCATGACGGCCTGCGTGTAGGCACTGCGCTCGCTGCTTGGTGTGGGCCGACTGCTGCGACCCTGGTGCCGCGGCCCGCGTTCCTTGGGTGGTGTGCCGCGCACGGGCGGCGGTGGCGGTGGCTCGGGTGGCTCGATCAGGCGCACCTGCAGAAACTGCTGCGCCGACTCCGGCGGCAATTTCAGCTCGTACGCCGGGCCGAGCACGAAGGCGAACAGGAACAGCAGATGCACCACCAGCGCTCCCACCGCGGCAAGTACACGCAGGCAGCGCTCGCGTGGGCGTTGACGGGTGCGTTGGTGATAGACCCGCGCGCGCGCGGCCGCTGCCAGCGGTGAGTTCAGCATGATCCGCGCGGGGTTGGCGGAACGGCCGGTGGGTTGATCCGGGGGTGGCAAGGACATGCGGCCAGTGTAGCGGCCCCCATCGTGGTTCCGCATGACGCTCAGTGGGCGCGGGCGGCACCTGCAGCGCGGTCGCGCAGTTCGGCATCGGCCGCGCGGTTCGGGGTGTCCACCGGGCACCCCCAAGCCAGCGGTTTGCCGGCGCGATACATCGCGATGCACGCTGCCTCATCCGGTTTTTCCGGTGCATGCGCCGCGCCGTCCAGCGGCCTTGCCGGCGCCATGCTGAGGCGCTCGTCGCCGTCCTTGGCCGAGGGCGGCGCCGGCGGATTGATGCAATTCGGGGTCGGGATGCCCAGCACCGTCATGCATTTCAGATGCACGCCACCGGGCAGGTTCACGTCCTTCGACTTCAACACTGCACCGGCCACATGCCGAACCGCCGCGCCGCCGGCAGTTTCATCCGGCGGCGGAAAGTACTGCTCGAAGCGCGTCGCCTTGTACTTGATCGGATCGGTGTGCTGCATGACGCGCGCATCGCCTTGCGGCAGATGTTGCACATAGCCGGGCTCCGGCGCGCTGGTGGCGGCCGCCGGCAGCAGCGGCTGGCCGTGTTCGTCATACAGGCGCACCGCGTCGGCCGGCTTGGGCGTCGGCAACTGCAAGGTCATCGCATTTTTTGCCGGCGGCTCGGGCCGCTTCGGCAGCGCGCGGGGTTTCGGCGGCGACGGTGGCGGCTGCATCGGCGGCGGCTCGGCGCGGGTGGTCGGCGCGCGGGTGATGAAGCGCACCTGCAACACCTCGTCGGGCTGCACCTTGGTCGACGCTGCGGTCGGCGGCGGGCGCATGCCGTACCAGATCGCCACCATGAATACGGCATGCAGCAGCACGGCCACGATCAGCGCCGGCCAGTGCCACCGACGGTCATGCGCCGGCTCGCGTTTACCCCGGCGCGGCGGCATCGCCCGCGCCGAACCTTCCGTCGGGATCAGCCTATCCTCGGGTGGGTCCTGATCAGGCGGCGACGGGCGATGAGGTGCAACCTGCGGCGAAGGGACGATGGCAATGCCTCATGGGATGCGAATGGCTGCGTACAGGATGCCCGAGGGCGCTTGAATCCCACCGCACCGGAGCGGTGCTTGATCGAGATCGCCGGCGCGGCGCGTGGTTCGCGCCCACCACAGACCACACCGGTACTGCGGCGGTTCCCCGCAGTGCAACTTGACCGCGCCGGTGGTTCGCTCAAGTCTAGGCGGGCG
>DHXA01000113.1:4640-8768 GCA_002413455.1 Rhodanobacter sp. UBA5168
CGCTCAAGTCTAGGCGGGCGGCGCACCGCGCCGCCTCTCCGCCATGACCGCCCTCGCCCAGTGCAGGCCACGCCCTGCACAAGTGCAAGACGACCATGACGGCCCGCCATCGTCAGCCGCCAATGCGCGGCCTCATGCGGCGCCGTTCATGCCACGAGGCCACGCCCTGCATGGGAGGGTCGCATCGTGACGTATTCCACGGAAAGCATCCGCAACATCGCGCTCGCCGGACACGCCGGCGTCGGCAAGACCACGCTGTTCGAAGCCCTGCTGCTGGCCGGCGGCGTGATCCAGACGCCGGGCACGGTCGAGCGCGGCAATACCGTGTCGGACACCGACAGCCAGGAAAAGGCGCGCGTGCATTCGATCGACAGCTGCATCGCCGGCATGGATCGCGGCGACTGCCACTTCAACCTGATCGATACGGCCGGCTACGCCGATTTCCGCGGCCCCACGCTGGCCGCGCTGGCCGCGGTGGAAACCGTGGCGATCGTGGTCAATGCGATCAACGGCATCGAGCACGGCACCCGCCGCATGATGATGCACGCAAAGCAGCGAGGCCTGGCCCGCGTACTGGTGATCAACAAGATCGACTTCGACGGCGCCAACCTTGCCGCGCTGGTGGACGCGCTGCGCGAGGAGTTCGGCAGCGAATGCCTGCCGGTGAACCTGCCGGTCGGTCGTGGCAGGCGCGTGCTGGACTGTTTCTTCCACAGCGAAGGCGCCACCGATTTTTCCTCGCTGGCCGAGGCGCACCAGCGCATCCTCGACCAGGTCGTCGAGGTCAACGAATCGGTGATGGGGCAGTATCTCGATGCCGGCGAAGCTGCGCTCACGCCGCAGCAGCTGCATGACGCGTTCGAACAGTGTCTTCGTGAAGGTCATCTGGTGCCGATCTGCTTCGTCAGCGCACGCACCGGCGCGGGCGTCAACGAACTGCTGGACGTGGCCACGCGGCTGCTGCCGAATCCGGCCGAGGGCAACCCGCCACCTTTCGTGCGCGGCGATGGCTCGCCGCTGCAGGTCAGCGCCGATCCGGCCAGCCACGTGATTGCCGACGTGTTCAAGATCGTCAACGATCCGTTCGTGGGCAAGCTCGGCGTGTTCCGCGTGTGGCAGGGCACGATCCGCCGCGACAGCCAGCTGCTGGTCGACCACGGCCGCAAGCCGTTCAAGGTCGGCCATCTGTTCCGGCTGCAGGGCAAGACGCATGTCGAGATCGAGGCGGCGGTTCCCGGCGACATCGCCGCGGTGGCGAAGATCGAGGAGATCCACTTCGACGCGGTGCTGCACGACTCGCACGACGAGGATCTGATCACGCTGGCACCGCTGGCGTTTCCTTCGCCGATGTTCGGCCTTGCGCTGGAACCGAAGCACACCGGTCAGGAGCAAAAGCTATCCAACGCACTGACGCGGCTGGCCGAGGAGGATCCGTGCTTTCGCGTCGAGCATCACAAGGAGCTCAACGAGACGGTGGTGCGCGGATTGTCCGACCTGCATCTGAAGATCATGCTGGAACGCATGCGCGAGCGTTATGGCGTCGAGGTGGAAACCCATCCACCACGGATCGCCTATCGCGAAACCATCGCCGGCCACGCCGAAGGCCACCACAAGCACAAGAAGCAGACCGGTGGTGCCGGCCAATTCGGCGAAGTGTTTCTGCGCATCGAGCCGCTCGATCGCGGTGCCGGTTTCGAATTTGTCGATGCGGTGAAAGGCGGCGTGATCCCCGGCCAGTTCCTGCCGGCGATCGAGAAAGGCGTACGTCAGGCGATGGAACACGGCGCGATCGCCGGCTATCCGCTGCAGGATCTGCGGGTGACCGTGTACGACGGCAAGTACCACCCGGTCGACTCGAAGGAGGTCGCTTTCATCAGCGCCGGCAAGAAGGCGTTTATCGACGCCGTCGGCAAGGCGCGACCGATCGTGCTGGAGCCGATCGTCAACGTCGAGGTGGCCATCCCCGAGCACAACGTGGGCGACGTCACCGGCGGCCTCGCCGGCAAGCGCGCGCGCATCCTGGGCACCGACACCCAGCGCGGCGGCGAGCTGGTGATCAAGGCGCAGGCGCCGCTGGCCGAACTGGTCGACTACCCCACCGAACTGAAGTCGATGACGGGTGGACGTGGCCGTTACAGTCTCGACCTCAGCCACTACGAAGCGGTACCACCCACGGTGCAGAAGCAGCTCAGCGAGGCGTGGAAACCGCATGTGGAGGAGGATTGAGGTGCGATCGCCACGCCGAAACCTGATGAATCCGGTTTGCTTGGGCGTTGGAAAAGCAGAGGGTTGACGCCGGAAACATCGATCAACCCAACGTCGTCATTCCGGCGCAGGCCGGAATCGCCCTGGCGACGGCTCCTATGACCGTCCGTGTCTTTGTGGTTGCGAAGAGCTTAAAGCGATTCCGCCCTGCGTCGGAACGACGACAGCGAGAGGCTGCTGCAACTTGTCGGGCAACCCCCGCGAGAATGGAAGCGGATCCTGATCATCGATTACCGCTTCGGCTTGAGCAAGGTGCCGGTGCACTTCGGCGAGCCGCACAGGCAAACCCACAGCTTTTTCAGTCGTGCGGTGTGCGGTACGTCCAGCACGATGCCGTAGTCGTAGGTGAGCTCCTCACCGGGCTTGATCGCGCGGATCGCTTCGATCAGCACCTTGTCCTTGCGCGGGTCGCCGCTGGCGCTTTCCTCGACCACGGCGCGGCAGTTCGGCGCGCAGCTGTGGTTGATCCAGCGCGCGCTGTTGCCGTGCTGGTTCGCGTCGATGATGTAATCGTCGTTGAGGGTGAACAGGAAGGTGTGGCCGGTCTCGCCACCGTCACCGTAAAGCTCGTCGGCCTGCGCATGCGTCAGCAGCTTGCCCTTGTACTGGATGATCTCCTCGCCCCTGGCGATGGCGCTGACGGCGAAGACCCCGTTGCCGTGGATCGGCGAGCGGCGGGCGATGATGCGGCGTGCTGAGTTGGGGTGGACTGACGGCATGGGCGGATCTGCTGGCTCTGGGAAATGGAGCGGCGATGATGCCCGTTGCGGAGCGTCATGGGAATTTCCACCAACTTTGCTAAGATTCAAACAATCGTTTGAGGTGAAGCCATGAAACGACTGCTGCATGGATTTTTGCTCGTCCTGCTGACGGCTGGCCTGATCGCCTGCGGGCCGGCGAAAAAGAGTGTCTACCCGCCGACGCTGAGCATCCAGCAATTGTCGGTGCTGCCCAGTGGCCAATGGCAGCTGACGGTACGCATCCAGAACAACAGCTACGCCGAGATGGATTTCAAATCGCTGGATGGTCAGCTGCAGATCGCCGAACTGGTACCGATCCGCCTGCATCAAACCTTCGCACGCGACATTCCCGCACTCGCCGGCGACGTGATCCAGCTCGACGTGCTGCCCACGGTCGCCATGACGCAGGCGCTGCAGGCGATCGCCGGCAAAGGCAGTGCCGGCGCGCTGGCCTACCGCGTCAGTGGCAGCGCCAGCGCCAAGCCCGAGCAGGAAGAACAGCCGCGCGCGTTCGACTTCAGCGGCAGCGACTGGCTCTCGCCAGTGCCCGGCATTGCCGGCACATATCGCTGACCCGGCCTTTCCACGCCGTCATCTTTTCATCGCTTGTCACCTTTACTCCAGGAATCACCATGACCGCTTACAAGGCCCCACTCGACGACCTGCGTTTCGCCCTGTATGACGTGCTGGGTGCCGAAAAAATTCTCACGGGCCTGCGCGATGGCGAGGCGCACAGCCGCGACCTGCTCGACGCCGTGCTGGAAGAAGCCGGCCGCCTCAGCGAGCAGTTGCTGGCGCCCATCAACGGCCCTGCCGACGAGGAGGGTTGCCACTTCGACAAGGCCACCCAGACGGTGACCACGCCAAAGGGGTTCAAGGAGGCGTTCAAGCAGTTTGCCGAAGGCGGCTGGACCGGCCTGACCAACCCCGAGGCTTACGGCGGGCAGGCCTTGCCCAACGTGCTGGGTACGGCCACCACGGAGATTTTCCAGTCCGGCAACCTGGCGTGGAGCCTGTACCCGCTGCTCTCCGAGGGCGCCACCCACGCGCTGGAAATCCACGGCGAGGAGTGGCAGCGCGAGCGTTTCATGAAGCCGATCGTCGCCGGCCGCTGGACGGGCAC
>DHXA01000113.1:8890-12213 GCA_002413455.1 Rhodanobacter sp. UBA5168
CACCGGCACCAAGATTTTCATCAGCGCCGGCGAGCACGACCTCACCGAGAACATCGTGCACCTGGTGCTGGCGCGCCTGCCCGACGCGCCGGAAGGCAGTCGCGGCATCTCGATGTTCATCGTGCCGAAATTCAAGGTCAACGAGGACGGTACGCTGGGCGCGCGCAATGGCGTCGCCGCCGGTGCGATCGAGCACAAGATGGGCATCCACGCCTGCTCGACTTGCGTGATCAACCTGGACGGCGCCGAGAGTTATCTGATCGGCAAGCCGCACAAGGGCCTGATGGCGATGTTCACCATGATGAATGCGGCGCGCCTGTCGGTCGGCGTGCAGGGTCTGGCGCTGGCCGAACGCGCGCTGCAGAACAGTCTCAATTACGCGCGCGAGCGGTTGCAGTCGCGCTCGCTGTCCGGCCCGAAGTTCCCCGACAGGCCGGCCGACAACCTGCTGGTGCAGCCGGACGTGCGCCGCATGCTGCTGACCCAGCGCGCGTTCGTCGAAGGTTCGCGTGCCCTGCTGCTGTACACCGCGCTGCAGACCGACGTGGAGGCGCGTGCCACCGACGAGGCTGTACGCAAGACCGCCGGCGAACTGGTCGCGTTCCTGATTCCGATCGCCAAGGGCGTGGTCACCGAGCTGGCACAGGAATGCACCAAGGAAGCGCTGCAGATCTATGGCGGCCATGGCTACATCGCCGAGAACGGTATCGAGCAGTTCGTGCGCGACGCGCGCATCATCACCCTGTACGAAGGCACCACCGGCATCCAGGCGGCCGACCTGCTGGGCCGCAAGATCCTCCAGCTGCAAGGTGTGGGTTTCAAGCATTTCCTTGAGGAGATCAGCGCGTTCTGCCAGCAGCACAGCGCGAACGAAGCCCTGCGCCCGTTCATCGCCCCGCTCGCCATCGCCACCAAGAACTGGGGCGACCTCACCCTGAAGCTGGCCCAGCGCGTGCAGGTCAATCCGGAAGAACTCGGCGCCGCGGCGGTCGATTATCTGTACTACTCCGGCTACGTCGCGCTGGCCTACATGTGGGCACGCAGCCTGGCGGCAGCCGCAACCGGCACGCAATCCGCCGCCTTCAAGCAGGCCAAACAGGACACCGCGAAGTTCTACTTCGCCCGCATCCTGCCGCGCTGCCTGACCCATCAGGCGGCAATCGAGGCTGGTGTGGACACCTTGCCGGCGATTGCCTGAGGCACCATCGACACCACCGCAATGCAAAAGGCCCGGGCAATCCGGGCCTTTTGCATTGCGGCCCTGCATCCGTCCACCGCCCGCTGGCGTCAGTCGCAGGTGTCGAAGTTGGTCATGTTTGGCTCAGTCAGGGCACCGACCCGCCAATGGAAACTCAAGCACCGGACGTGGCCTGGCCAGCCATCCGCAGGTACTGCTGGATGAACGCCTCATGCAGATCGTCTGCCTGCAGGAGTTCCCTTGCCAGCGCCTCCTGCACGGCGATAACGCTCGAAGGCCCTGGCTTCACCGGTACTGCTGTGACCACGCGCACTTCGCGCAGCTCGGGCCGGACCGGCTCGCATTCGAGCAAATAGGAGATGTCGTAGGCAAGATCGCTCATGCCATCAGCAATGCAACAGGCTTGCCAAACGACCACCGGGGGAGTGTGCCCGATCAAATATTCCAGGCGACCGTCGCTCATCAACCTCACCAATGCGGTTAACCTAGGTCGCATCGTCCACTTGGGGATCCGCATGAAATCGAGCCATCTCGCCGTTGTGATGCCAGCCCTGTTGGCCCTGCTGCTTGCCGCCAGCAGCCCGCTGCAAGCCGCCGATACACCGCAGGCCAAGTATCCGGCCTACCCCAGCGAGACCCCGGCGAAGTTCGTGCCGGCCACTGGCGATCACGACTACATCTCGCGCGACGTGATGATCCCGATGCGCGACGGGGTGAAGCTGCACACCATCATCCTGATCCCGAAAGGTGCCAGCCATGCCGGCATGCTGCTCACCCGCACGCCGTACGACGCCAAGGCACTGACCACGCACACCATGAGCGGCCACCTCGGCCCGATGCTGCAGGGCTACGACAACGCCACCGACGTCATCGTCGAGGACGGCTACATCCGCGTGGTGCAGGACGTGCGCGGCAAGTACGGTTCCGAGGGCGACTACGTGATGAACCGGCCGGTGCACGGGCCGCTGAACCCGACGCCGGTGGACGACGCCACCGACACGTACGACACCATCGACTGGCTGGTGAAGAACATCCCCGAGTCGAACGGCAAGGTCGGCACGCTGGGCATCTCCTACGATGGCTTCGAGCCGCTGATGGCGCTGGTCAATCCGCATCCCGCGCTGAAAGTGTCGGTGCCGATGAACCCGATGGTCGACGGCTGGATGGGCGACGACTGGTTCCACAACGGCGCGTTCCGCCAGCAGAACCTCAGCTACGTCTACGAACAGACCGCCAGCCGCGACAACAGCATCAAGTGGTGGACGAACTACCACGACGAGTACGACCTGTTCATGCACTACGGCTCCGCCGGCGCGCTGGCCCACGCCTACGGCATGGAACAGCTCGGCTTCTGGAACAAGATGTTGGCGCATCCCGCCTACGACAGCTTCTGGAGCGACCAGGCGGTAGACAAGCTGCTCGCCGCGCAACCGCTGAAAGTGCCGGTGATGCTGGTGCACAGCCTGTGGGATCAGGAAGACAGCTACGGCGCGCTCGCCGTGTATCGCGCGATCAAGCCGAAGGACACCAGCGGCAACATGGTCAAACTGGTGATGGGCCCGTGGCATCACGGCCAGGAGATCGACGAAGGCAGCTCGCTCGGCGCGATCCAGTTCGGCAGCGACACCGCCCAGTATTTCCGCGAACACATCCTGCGCCCGTACCTCGCGCAATACCTCAAGGACGGCGCGCCCAAGGCCGACCTCGCCGCGGTCACCGCCTACCAGACCGGCACCAACCAATGGCAGCGGCTGGATCGCTGGCCGCTGGCTTGCGCGACCGGCTGCCCGACGAAGAGCCGCGCACTGTACCTGGAGGCCGGCAACAAGCTCGGCTTCGCCGCACCCGCCGCCGGCGCCGACTACGACGAATACGTGTCCGATCCCGCGCATCCGGTGCCCTACCGTGCGCGGCCGATCCAGCCGATGGGTTACGACGTCGGTCAGACCTGGTCGCAATGGCTGGTCGACGACCAGCGCGAAGCCTCCGGCCGCACCGACGTGCTGAGCTACGTGTCCGACGTGCTCACCACTCCACTCACCATCAGCGGCGTGCCGGAAGTGAACCTGGTCGCCTCCACCAGCGGCAGCGACAGCGACTGGGTGGTCAAGCTGATCGACGTCTA
>DHXA01000113.1:12485-20761 GCA_002413455.1 Rhodanobacter sp. UBA5168
CAGCTCGCCGTGGCGATGGACATCTTCCGCGGTCGCTACCGCGAAGGCTTCACCGAAGGCAAACCGATCGCGGCGAACCAGCCGCTGCCCTACCGCTTCGCCCTGCCCTCAGCCAACCACGTCTTCCTGCCCGGCCACCGCATCATGGTGCAGGTGCAGTCCAGCTGGTTCCCGCTGTACGACCGCAACCCGCAAACCTTCGTGCCGAACATCATGCTGGCCAAGCCGGCGGATTACGTGAAGGCCACCCAGCGCGTGTATCACGCACCGGCGCAGGCGAGCTTCATTGCGTTGCCGGTGGTGGGAGGCTGACGCCATGCGACTGGCGAGCGATACCGGGAACCGCGAAAATCTCACCATGGATGTTGTCCGATGCGGTGGGGAACCAGCCCGCGGCCAGGCAAGCGGCAGAGCGTTGGGTGAGGTCGAGCCGCGGATCAAGCAAGCTCCTTCTCGCGGTAAAGGCGTGAGCCGCGAGCACGGCGGTGTCGAATGCGAGACCCCGGGGCGAGGTTCCGACTCATGGGGGACTCCTTGAAGGTAATCCTCTCCGGAGACGGGCGACGCTGCACGATGCAGTGACGCGACTTGATATCGCGCGCCGCTGTCGTCGCCTATCTGGTAAATACCCCGAGCTCAGTACGTCTGTGCCGAAGTGAATCTCGAGAGCCTGCCTGAAGCTCGTCATCCCTGCGGAGGCAGGGATCGCAGTTGAAGTGCGATGGTCGCTGTGTTCTTGAAGTGCGATGACCAGCTGCGCTGTTGTGAAGCTCCTCCGGCCTTCGCCGGAATGACGGCTTATTGAAGATGACCCTATGTCTCTACCCTTTCAGCCTTCTCCTGAGTTACCGCACTGACGGCACGGAGCGTGTGGTCACTCCTCGAACTCGAATCCCTTGAACAAGCTCCAACTTGCCGTCCGTGTCGAAAGTAAGTCGGACAAAGTCATCGTCCCATCCTATGTGTGGACCCTCACCGCATTTCTTGACCAAATAAATGTAGTCCGTAGTGGTGATCTGACCGGATGACTTTTCAATGCCGTGGTCGGTGTCGTTCGGCTTACCTAGGAGCAACTGCACCCTTGTTTGCGTATCTCCCATTTCAAGCTTGGCGACATTGGCAAGCAACACCGCCTTGCCTTCCGCTGAGATGGATCTGCAAGAGGCTGCCGGTAGACGCCCAGGCGGCGAACCTGACGGATCCTTCTTCCCGCAAGCAGCCAGGGCCAACAACATCAAGCAAATAAGCGTGGTTAATTTCCGCATCACAACCATGCTCCCTGTAGATGGACAGTTAACGCAGTAACCCAGCGCTCTCGATAGCTTACGGCTTCGCCACCCGCACCGCCGCCGCAAGCAGCGCGAGAATCCTGCGCAGTTCGAGGGTGCGCGCCCCTTTGCATGGAACCACGCCGCTGCGGGTGGCGAGCAGACCGGCGGGTTTGTAGCCACCTCCGATGTTCTGATAACGCCGATCGCGGACAAAGAGTTGCTCGCGCACCGCGCATTGTCTTCCTGCAGCCAAAGCCGCACGCTGGCGACGACGGTCGATGCGGCGGGAACGAGATGGCGAAGAAACTCTGGATGGTGGGCCGGACCGTGCTGTTCGTGGCGATCGCGCTGATCACGGTCCTGTCGGGCGCATGGGGCGCGCTCGCGCTCTGGTATCAGCTGCCGGGCGGTGCGGTTGCGCGAACGCTGGGCGGCGCAGTCTGGGCGCTCGTCGTGATTGCGCTTGCCGTGTTCGCGGTCAGCCGGCGGAGCTGGCTTCCGCTGGGTGTCTACGTGGCGATGTACGCGGTGTTGCTGGCCTGGTGGGCGAGCATCGCGCCGTCGAACAACCGCGTGTGGTCGGACGATGTCGCCCGCATGCTGACCGGCAAGGTGCAGGGCAACGCGGTCACGCTCGACAACGTGCGCGATTTCAGCTGGCGCAGCGACGCCGACTACGATGCTCTCTGGGAAACCCGCCATTACGACCTGGATCGGCTGATCTCGGCCGACGCGGTGCTGTCGTATTGGGGCAGCAAGGCGATCGCGCACGCGATGATCTCGTTCGGCTTCGACGACGGCAGCCACGTGGTGTTCTCGGTGGAGATCCGCAAGAAGCGCGGAGACCAGTACTCGTCGATCGGCGGTTTCTTCCGCCAGTTCGAAACGATCCTGATCGCTGCCGACGAGCGCGACATCATCCGCGTGCGCACCAATGTGCGTGGCGAGAACGATTATCTCTACCCACTGCGCATCGACAAGCCCGTCATGCGCGCGCTGTTCCTCTCCTACGTGCAGGCAGCGAACGCGCTTTCCGACAGCCCGCAGTTCTACAACACGCTCACCTCGAACTGCACGACGATCGTCTNNCACGTGGTGTTCTCGGTGGAGATTCGCAAGAAGCGCGGCCAGCAGTACTCGGCGATCGGCGGCTTCTTCAAGCAGTTCGAAACGATCCTGATTGCCGCCGACGAGCGCGACATCATCCGCGTGCGCACCAATGTGCGCGGCGAGGACGACTACCTCTACCCGCTGCGCATGGACAAGCCCGCGATGCGCGCGCTGTTCCTGTCGTACGTGCAGGCCGCGAACACACTGGCCGGCACCCCCGCGTTCTACAACACGATCAGCTCGAACTGCACGACGATCGTCTACCGCATGGCCCGACAGATCGACTCGGGGCTGCCGTGGGACATGCGCCTGCTGTTCACCGGCTACCTGCCCGAATACCTCTACAGGGTCGGCGCGCTGGATCGCAGCGTCTCCGTCGAGCAGCTGAGTCAGCGTGGGCGCATTACCGACCGGGCGAGAAACACGGCACCGGGCGACGATTTCTCGAAGGCGATCCGCGCGGGACTTCGTTGATCGCGGCATGCATGCCGGTCAGCTGGCCAGCTCGAAACGCGTGGTGCGCTTGACCGGATCAGCTTCGACCAGCCTGACCTTGACGTCGGCGCCAAGCGGCAGGCTGGACGTGCTCGACACGCTGGCCTCGATCGCCGGATCGCGCACGATCACGACGCCTTTGCCGGATGCATTGGCGGCCACTTCGACAATCGCACCAGCGAAGATCTCACCCACGCGCGGCGCCAGCACTGCGGCTTCGGCCAGATCGAGCACGGCCTTCTCGTACTGGCTGGCGCGGTGGCCGGAAGCCTGCATCGTGGCCGGCAGGCCCGGCAATGCGGCGAGCACCCAGGCGGGTACCGGCTGTTTTGCGCACAGCGCCACGCAGACTTCACCGGTATAGCGGTCGACCAGCCGACGCAGCGGCGCCGTGACGTGGGTGTATTCCGCGGCCACCGCCCACTGCATCGGCTGCGCAGGCAGTGCGCCATGGAATGCCACATAGCCGGCGCCGCGCAGCACCGTGGTGCATGCGGTCAGCATCGCGACATGGGCGTCCTTCGACGGATCGAGCGAGCGGATGAATTCGGGATAACTCAAGGCGTCCGGCCAGTCGATGCCGAGCGCCTTTGCGGTGATGTGCAGGCGCTGCAGCGACCGCGGCTCGGCTGCGGGCAAGGTGCGCAACAGGCCGACCTTGGCCTGCACCATCAACTGCGCCGCCGCCATGCCGGTCAGCAGCGAGATCTGTTCGTTCCAGTCCTCGACCGCCAGGCGCGCGCGGAATGTCAGCGACCAGCGGCCATCGGCTACGCCGATCTCCTGCTCCGGCAGTGGCAGGCTGATGCCGCCGCGCGCCTGCTCGCGCTGCTTGCGAAGCTCGCCGATCTCGCGCAGCACGGCCCACATCGGGTCGGCCGTGCCGGCGTCGATGCGTCGCTGCACGCCAGCGTAGTCGAGCTTGGCACGACTGCTGACGCGGGCGCGCCGCACATCGATGCTGCTGATCTCGCCGGTTTTGTCCAGTTCGATCGTCCACAGCAAAGCCGGGCGCATCTGGTCGGGCAGCAGCGAGGTGGCGCTCTCGGACAACACTTTCGGGTGCAGCGGAATCTTGGCGTCGGCGCCGTACAGCGTCTCGCCGCGGCGGTTCGCTTCCAGATCGACCGGATCGCCGGCGGTCACGAACGCGGCAACGTCGGCAATCGCGTAGTGCACGCGATGGCCGCTGTCCGTGCGCTCGACGTACATCGCCTGATCCAGGTCCATCGACTCCGGTGGATCGATCGTGACCAGCGGAATATCGGTTCGATCCAGTGCCGGCAGTCGCGGCCGCGCGGCCGCCAGGGCGGCGGCGGCCTCGACCTCCGGCGGAAAGGACAGCGGCAGTTTCAGCTGGCTCTGGATATCACGCATGCCATGCACGAGCACGGGGTCAGCGGTCGGCTGGATGTGGATGCGACGGGTCGTGGTCGGCACGGGCGATTCCCTGGGCGCGGTGTCTATCGATGGTTCAGGGCCTGTGCCTCGCCCCCCGTTGTTGCGGCTTTCAAAAATATACACGGGTCGGCGGGGACTTCCACGGTCGCCGCGCAAGGTGTAGAAACGGCGTCGATACCTCCGCCACTCCATCGACTCCCCATGACTGACACGTCCCTGCTGATTCGTCTGGCCGAAGACGACGACGACTTCATCCTTGCGCTGGTGCCGCGTTTTGTGGACTTCACGCTGCCGCCGTGGCGGCGCCGGCACGAATGTATCGAGGGCATCCGCAACGATCTGCTGCGGCATCTGGAAGATCAGCCGGCCAACAGTTTCCTGTTCGTGGCCGAAAATGTGGACGGCGAGCGGGTCGGCTTCATCCACCTGCAGCGCACCGCGGATTTCTTCACCGGCCGCAGCAATTGCCACATCTCCGATCTGGCGGTTGCGCCGAAGCACGAAGGCAACGGCATCGGCCAGGCGCTGCTGACCCACGCCGAGGCATGGGCGCGGGAGCATCATTGCCAGCTGGTGACACTGGCGGTGTTTCCCGGCAACGATCGGGCTCGTGCGCTGTACGAGGCCGCCGGCTACGCGCCGGATCTGCTCAGGCTGGCCAAGCCGGTGCACTGACCGAAACGAAGAAGCCGCCCGAGGGCGGCTTCTTCGCGATCATGTCGATGAGGGCAACGATCAGTTGGTGGCGCCACCGGCAGCCGCTTCCGCCTGCTCACGGTCATCCAGGCGCTGGGCCAGGCGGTCGATGTTCGCCAGCGACAGCAGATGCGCATAAACCCAGCCGAGCACGCCTTCGCGCAGGAACTCGTGGGTGACCTTCTCGTCCAGCGCGCGCAGCTTTTCCTCGCTGACCACGAACAGGCCATTGAGGTTGATCGCCTTGCCCTCCTTGCCGTCCTTGCCGTCTTTCTGCAGGCGGACGTTGCGCGGCTCCAGCAGGTCATGCTTGAGCAGTTGCTCCATGAACCACCTGGTGCGCGCGACGTTCTGCTGGAACTCGCCGAGGAAACCCACCGCCTTGGTCAGCATTTCACTGTCGGTGCCGTCTTCCAGGAACAGGCGCTCGCCATCACTGCTGTTGAAGCCTTCGTAGCGTTCGTCGAGGAACACGGTGAAGTCGTCGCCTTCCTGCTCGGCCGGCTTTTCGGCCAGCACGAACGGATAGCGGCGCACGAAGGCCGGCATGTAGGTGTTCGGCGCCCACTGGCCTTCGGCATCGACATACAGGTTTTCGTTCTGGCGCAGACCCAGCAAAGCCACCGGCCCGGCGCTGGCCATGTCGGTGCCGGCAAAAACGATCAGCAGATCGCGCGCCGCGACGCCGAACTCCACGCCGGTCAGCGGAACCGAGTGCGCATTCATCGCGAACTTCACGTTCGGCACGCCCTTCAGGCGCAGATCCTTGTGTTCGGCACGGTTGAGCGGCACCGGGTGCTCGTAGAAAAGAACTTCAGCCACGTTACTTACCTCTGCCCCCGCCGTGCCGGGTCACCACCGAAGCGCCCCTACCAAACCCGGCGTCAGGTCTGTGTTGACTGGCAATCATATCAGCGCTTCCGCGCGGCGGCGACTGTCCTGCCCGGGGGCCTTGCCGCATTTGCATGCGAATTGCAACGAAATTGTTCTATGCTGGCTCCAGACAAGCATTCCGCAATACTGAAACGCTCTTTCGAAGCCCTGGCTGAAGGACGATTTACATGCTGATGGAAGTGCCAAGTCGGGCCGACCTCAATGCGACCCGCGTGTTGTCGCTGGACGCCGCCGGCCGCATCCTTGACTGGATCAGCTGGCAGGACGCGGTTTGCCTGTACGTCCGCGACGCCGTTGCCTGGACGCTGGGCGACCCGTGCCTCACCGTGCATGGCGGCCATAATCGCCTGCTCGGCGCGCAGAGCTACATCGATCTGCATCCGATCATCGCCAGCACCGGCCACTGCCGGGAGCATGCGATCGATCCGGCCCCCGCGCTCACCAACACCGCGCTGTTCGCCCGTGACCGCCACATCTGCCTGTATTGCGGCGAACACTTCAGCCGCGCCGAACTGACCCGTGACCATGTGCTGCCGATCTCCAAGCACGGCAAGGACGAATGGGAAAACGTGGTCAGCGCCTGCCTCGCCTGCAACCTGAAAAAGAGCAACCGCACCCCACAGCAGGCCAACATGCCGTTGCTGGCCGTGCCGTACCGGCCGAGCTGGGTCGAGCACCTGATCCTGTCCAACCGCAACATCCTGGCCGATCAGATGGAGTTCCTGGTCAGCCGGCTGCCGCGCGACCGGCGCCCTATCTCCGCCTGATCTTGGTCCGAGAGGGTTCTCCCTCATCGTTGTGCAGGTCGCCGACATCCTGTTCGATCGTCTCCAGCGTGCTGTATGCGGCCTGCGCCAGCTTGCAGTAATGCTTGCGGATGCGGTCCAGGTCGTCCTCGTCCAGCTCTTCCAGATTCAACAGCGCATTGTGGCCCTTGCTGGTGCGGATCAACTCGTCCAGCTTGATCTGCAACGCCGCGGAGTCGCGGTTCTGGCTGCTCTGGATCAGAAACACCATCAGAAACGTGATGATCGTGGTGGACGTGTTGATTACCAGCTGCCAGGTATCGCCGAAGCCGAACAGCGGTCCGGTGGCCGCCCATACCGCCACCAGCGTTGCGGCGAGGATGAAGGCCATCGGCTTGCCAGCCTGGCGTGAGGTGGCTTCGGCGAAACGGCGAAACAGCTTGCGTACGGACATGGTCGGGTTCCCTGATGGAAGACTTCGCCCAGCGTTGCCTCAGGGGTGTGTGCGCCATGTGGAGAAATGTTTACGGCGGCCCTGCCCCGGTCCGTTCAGATGTCCGCCCTTGCCCCGCCCCGCCGCTGGGCCAACAATACGCAGATGAACGACCTCTCCCACTACCCCCACCTGGCGTCGATCGAGATCCCGGCCGATCTGCGCCGCGTCCCCGATGACGAGCTGCCTGCCGTGGCCGGCGAGCTGCGCCAGTACCTGATCGAGGCCGTCGCCAGCTCCGGCGGCCACTTCGGCGCGGGCCTGGGCGTGGTGGAACTGACCGTGGCGCTGCACCATGAATTCGACACGCCGCACGACCGGCTTGTGTGGGATGTCGGCCACCAGTGCTATCCGCACAAGATCCTCACCGGCCGCCGCGACCGCATCACCTCGATCAAGAAAAAAGACGGCCTGGCACCGTTTCCCCGCCGCGAGGAAAGCGAGTATGACACCTTTGGCGTCGGCCATTCGTCCACCTCGATCTCGGCCGCGCTGGGCATGGCGATCGCCGCGCAGCGCAAGGGTGATCAGCGCAAGGTCGTGGCGGTGATCGGCGACGGCGCGATGACGGCAGGCATGGCGTTCGAGGCACTCAACCACGGCGGCGACGTCGAGCCGAACATGCTGGTGGTGTTCAACGACAACGGCATGTCGATCAGCGAGAACGTCGGCGCATTGACCAAGATGATGGCCCGCGCGATGGCCAGCCGCCGGCTCAACGAATGGCGCGAACGGGCCAAGCGGGCGATCCCGAAACAGTCGTTCTTCGGCCGCTGGTTCAAGCGCTGGGAAGAACACGCCAAAGGCATGTTCGTGCCCAGCACTTTGTTCGAGGAACTGGGTTTTCATTACACCGGCCCGATCGACGGCCACAACATCCCGCAACTTTTGCAGGCGCTGCGCACGGTGAAGAACCTGCCTGGCCCGCAACTGCTGCATGTGATCACCACCAAGGGCAAGGGCTACGCGCCGGCCGAACAGGCGCAGATCGAATACCACGCGGTCGGCCCGTTCGATCCGCAGGCCGGGCTGGTGAAGAAGAACGCGCCGGCCAAGCCGACCTATACCGACATTTTCGGCGACTGGCTGTGTGATCAGGCCGCGGCCGACGAACGCCTGCTGGCGATCACGCCTGCGACTGTCTCTTATACACATCTCCGAGCCCACCAG
>DHXA01000113.1:20833-27852 GCA_002413455.1 Rhodanobacter sp. UBA5168
GCCAAGCCGACCTATACCGACATTTTCGGCGACTGGCTGTGTGATCAGGCCGCGGCCGACGAACGCCTGCTGGCGATCACGCCTGCGATGCGCGAAGGTTCCGGACTGGTACGTTTCTCCAGGGAATACCCGCAGCGCTACTTCGACGTGGCGATCGCCGAACAACATGCGGTCACCCTGGCTGCCGGCATGGCCTGCGAAGGCGCCAAACCCGTCGTGGCGATCTACTCCACCTTCCTGCAACGCGCCTACGATCAGGCGATCCACGACGTGGCACTGCAGAATCTCGACGTGACCTTCGCGATCGATCGCGCGGGCGTGGTCGGTCCGGACGGCGCCACCCACTCGGGCAGCTTCGACCTCACCTTCCTGCGCTGCCTGCCCAACATGTTGATCATGGCGCCGGCCGACGAGAACGAGTGCCGCATGATGCTGAGCACCGGCTTCCAGCATCAGGGCCCCGCCGCGGTGCGTTACCCGCGTGGCAGCGGCCCTGGCGCCGCGATTCATCAGCAGCTCGATACGCTGCCGATCGGCAAGGCCGAGCTGCGCCGGCGCGGCCATGGTCTGGCCCTGCTCAGTTTCGGCGCGATGCTGGCACCGGCCGCGACAGTCGCTGCCGAACTCGACGCCACGCTGGTCAACATGCGCTTCGTCAAACCGCTGGATGAGGCGACGATCGTGGAGCTGGCGAAGACCCACAACGCCTTCGTCACCCTGGAAGACAACGCCATCGCCGGCGGTGCCGGCTCCGCCGTGGCCGAGTGCCTGGCCGCGCATGGCATCGCCCTGCCGATCCTTCATCTTGGCCTTCCAGACGTCTATCTGGAACACGGCAGCCGTGAAGAAGTGCTGAGCATGGCCGGCCTCGATCTGCCCGGCATCCGCAACGCCATCCATGCGCGCTTTCCGCAACCGAATACCGCGAACATGGCCAGCGCAGGCTGAAACGGATGCATGGTTCCGACCATGAACGCCCCGCCTCGTGTGGGGCGTTTTGTTTGCGCGGTCAGCGACGCCCGCCGCTGACGCGATCGCGCCGCTCCAGATCCTGGGCGGTGAATACTTCGAGATAACCCGCCTCGTGCAGCAATGCACGAGAGGCGTCGCCCTGATTCCAGCCATGCTCGAACAGCAGCCAGCCATCGGGGTTCAGATGCGTGCGCGCATCGCGCACGATGCGGCGGATATCGTCGAGGCCATCGGCACCTGAAGCCAGGGCGTCGGCCGGCTCGAAGCGCAGATCACCCTGCCCCAGATGTGGGTCGGCGGCCTCGATGTACGGCGGATTGGAAACGATCAGATCGAAGCGTTGACCGGCCAGCGGCGCCAGCCAGTCGCCGTGCACGAAAGCGACATTGTTGATGGTGTGACGCTGCGCATTACGCCTGGCAACGGCGAGGGCAGCAGCGCTCGCGTCGGTGGCGATCACCTGCGCGTGCGGTCGTTCGCGTGCAATGGCCAGCGCGATCGCACCGCTGCCGGTGCCAAGATCGGACACGCTGCAAGCGCCATCCTGCGGCAAGCGCTGCAACGCCAGTTCGACCAGCAACTCGGTCTCCGGGCGCGGGATCAGCGTGGCTGGAGTCACTTCCAGGTCCAGCGACCAGAAGCCGCGGTGACCGGTGATATAGGCCACCGGCTCGCCGTTCGCGCGACGATCGAGCAATCTCGCGTAAGCCGTCTGGACGTCCCTGTCCGGCACGTCGTCGGCATGGGTGAACAGCCAGCTGCGCGGCTGCTTCACGACGTGCAGCAGCAGCAGCTCGGCATCGAGACGCTCACCGAGCCGCTGCGCAGCCGCAGCCAGCATGCTGCGTACGTCAGTCATCGTGCGGCGACTCGGTGCCGGCCGGCGGCCGCTGCGGCGGCGCCACGCCGGGTTTCGGCTCGTGCTTGCGCCAGTAGCCGCCGCGCGTCCACGCACCGAATGCCCAGCGCAACCAGCCGATCAGCGCATTCGCCAGCCACAGCGCCCACGCCAGCATGGCCAGCTTGTAGACCCACAGCGAGACGCTGAACACGCCGCCGCTCGGCAGTGCATTGGCACTTTGATCGGCGAACCAATGCAGGTTCCATGCACTGGAGTCGTTGCCCGCCACATGCATGTCCGGCAGGCCGAGCAATCCCGTCGGCACCGCGCTTATCAACACGGTGAGGGCCAGCAACGTGAGTGCAGCGAGACCGAACTGCAGCAGGTTGAATCTTGTCGCGCTGAGCCGTTCTGCAGGCGCGCCACGCGCGCGCAGGCCCAGCAGGATCAACCACAGCACCACCAGCGCATAGGCGCTCCAGGCGAACGCGGAGAAGCCCAGTCCGAGCAGCAGCCAGTGATGGAAGCGCAGCGGCGTCGGCGCAAACCGCGCGAGCAGCCATGCCGCCAGCAGCAGCACGATCAGCTGCGACCAGTACAGCACCGCCGGCCCCACCGTCGGCCCCCACGTCCACAGCACCCAGCGATCCTGCGGCAGCCCCAGTGTCAGGTCGATGTTCGCCACCGGCGCGTGCAGGGCGAACGTCGGCGTGCGGATGCTTGCGGCCACACCGTGCGGCTCGCGCAGGCGCAGCGCGTAGTCGTGCTCGCCCGGCAACAGCGGCAGGCTGAGCTTGCCGTCGCGCACGGCGAGGTTGATCGGCTGGTTGTCGCGCCGCGCCTCCAGCAGCTCGGCGCCTGCCGGCAGATCGATTGCATGCTCGCCACCTCGCGTGCTGCGCGCATGCAGGCCAAGCGTGGTCTCACTCGCACGCTCGCCTGCCGTGCTGCTCAGCTGCACATGATCGAAGGCCAGACTGTCACCCGCCACCGCCACCGGCTGGCTGAAGGCGAGCTGCAGGCTCTCGCCCGGCAAGGGCTGATACAGCAGGCCGTCGTCACTGGCACTCGTCGGCACGCCCTTGGCATCGACGTGCCACATCGGCGCAGCCTGGATTTCCCACACTTCCGCGCGCTCGCCGAGGGCCGGCGCCTTCAGCGCAAGCTGGTTTGCATGGTCGAGCCGGCTGGTCCAGCTCACGCTGTCGCTGTTCGCGTTGAAGGTGATGCTGATGCGGCCATCCTTGACCAGCGCATCGTCGCCCAGCGGATGCTCGCCGGGCAGCAGCGGCAGCGTGGTGCTGAAGCCGCCCTGCTCCGGCGCGATGCGTTCGGCCACATTTTGCACCGTCCAGTCGAGACCCAGCACCAGGGTCCGGGTCAGCCGCACATAGGGCGGAAAGTTCTGTACCGGCGGCAGGGTCTTGCCGTCGCTGGCGGTGCGCACGCGATGCAAGGCGATGCTGTCGCCCAGCGCACGGCCGTCGTCGACACCATCCAGCGACCAGCCCTGACCGGTGAACGTGACGCGCTGCGGGCGCTGCGCAAAACGCAGGCTGGCACTGTCCGTATCGGCGATGCGGTAGTGCAGACCGACCCGGTGCACGCCGCGATCCAGCCGCAGCAGCAGCTGACCGGCATTGCGTGTGAGCGGTGCGTCGGCATGGCCGTCCACGGCGACATCGAGCAACTGCAGGGCGTCATCCGCCTGCGGCAACGGCAGTGCCACCGGCGTGCCGATATGCGCTTCCAGCTCGACATCGAGTGCGTCGCCATTGGCCTGCAACTGCGCCTGCGCCAGATCGGCGCAGGCCGGCGCGCACTGCGGCGCCTCGGTCAGCCGGTTGCGCAATTGATCGAGCAGTTGCGGAGTCGGCAGAGTCTGCGCATGCGCGCCATGCGGCAGCAGCGCGAGGGCCAGCAACGCGGCACCCACCATGTTGCGGCCGCCCCAGTCGGACCAGCGCCCACGCAACGGCAACAGCAGCGTCGATACCAGCCTGGCCAGCAGCACCGCCAGCAATACGACCATCGCCACACGCAGCAAGCGCACCAGCCACGCGGGCGCGATCACCAGCCGGGTGCTCTGGTCCGCTGTCACCGGCCCGGACCAGCCCAGTCGGTAGTTGTTGCCTTCGTTCCAGTGCGGCATGCCGGTGCCGGCCTGGATCACGCTGCGGATGTCGATCTCATTGTTTCCACGAACTGATTGTCCACTGACTATTACGCCACCCAGATTTTGCGCTTTCGAATCCACAACACCGGGAGCACGCAACGCCGCAGATGATGACAAGGACATTGCATCATTCGCCAGCGACTCAGTGGGCGGTGCGGGAGGCGGGGGTGGTGGCGCCTGCACTGCATTCTGCGAGATCTCTTCGACGGCGGGCGGCGGGATGAAATTCGCCGAGACGATGCGACCCTGGCTGCCGCTCTCCAATTGCGGATGCAGCGCGTACTGCAATTGCGTGGCGGCGAACGGCAGCGTCCACAGCACGGCCAGTGCAAAAACCGTCAACGCGCCGATGCGCGCCGAGAACCGCAGGCGACCTTCCGGCAGCGCGCGCAGCAACAGCGTCAACGCCAGCGTCAGGGCCAGCGTCCACAGCGGCGCATGGCTCTCATGCTGCGCCAGCGCGAGATAGCCGGCCGCCAGCAGCGCCCACGGCCAGCCGAGCAGACGGCCGGCCAGCAGCGCGATCAACGCCACCACGAACAGGTCGAGCAGGCTCCATTGCCCGACCCATGAATCGGGCGAACGATCGGCTCCGACCGCGCCGAGCAGGCGGTAACCCGCAGGCAAGTGCAAGGTGGCCTGGATGCCTTCCAGCGGCAGCTGCCAACCCGCACTCGGGATCGCGCCGCCATAGCTGGCGAGGCGCAGGCCGGCATTGAGGTCGAGCTGCTGCTCGCGCAGCTCCACGCCGCTGCGATCGTTGGCGCCCCTGGTGATCAGCAGCGGTTCGCCGGCCTGTGCTGCACGCTGCAGCTGCCACGGCGCCGCCACGTCCAGCCGCTGGTGATGACGCAGCTCGCCGGTGAGATGATCGGCCACGCCGAGGCCTGCGCCGTCGAAGTCCAGCCACAACTCGCGCTGCAGGTGCAGCTGGTCGCCCTGGCCGCCTTCGTCGCCACGCGTGCCCTGCTCGATCGCCAGACCGGCGCTGTCGTCCAGCGCATAGGCCGGCAGGTCGCTCCACACGGACGGCACGCCAGCCTGGGCCGCATCGGTGGCATGGCCTTCCACGCGCGTGCTGCGCAGGCCGGTGTCGTCGGCGTAGCTCCAGATTTCCTGCTGCGGCCATGGCGTGGCCGGCAACTTCAGCGCGACCTTGCCCAGCGGCGCGACGCTGCGGGCGGCGAGCGTGATCGTCCAGTGTCCCGGCCGCAGCTGCACGCGCAGGCGGCCATCGTTCTCCAGCCGTGCCGGCAGATCGCCGGTCAGCGCGGTGGCGACGAAGCCGTCCGGCAATGCCGGCCCCAGCAACTGCTCGCGCGCGCTGCCGGTGACGTTGAGCTGCAGCAGCGTATGCAGCGTCGCCGGCAGGCCGTCTTCGAGGCGGCGATAAACGCGCAGCGACAAGGCATCGGCCGCCCGCTGTGCCGCGGCAGCTTCGCCCAGAGTGAGCTGGTCGCCGTTGCGTTCGATACGCGCAACGGCCGCACCGTCGACGCTCAATGCAACCAGTCCGATCGTGCCCGGCACGCGCACTCGTGCGGGGCGCGAAGTCCACGGCAACGTACCGCTCAACTGATAATCGCCTGGCGTCAGCCAAAGCATCGGCACGCCAGCGCGCTGCAGCACCGTGGCCATCTGCTTGTTCGCGTTGACCTGCTGTGGCCAGTTTCTTTCGTCGCCCGGCAGCGCTACCCACCCCGGTGCGTCCACGTGGACGTCCAGGCTGAAACGGCCGCCGTCCTTGCTGGCATCGAGGGTCAGGCGACCGGGCCACGCGCACTGATAGCTGCCCTCGCCCGGCATCTGGTTGGCGAGGAACGGACAGTCGTGCTGCGGCACGTCGTGCAGCACCCAGCCCTGCCAGTCGCGCAACGGCGGCGGTACGTCCTGTGCCAGCAACGGTGCGGCGAGCAGCAGCCCCAGACTCAGCAATCCGGCCAATCGACGAAACATGCGTTTCTCCCTGTGTGCCGTGTGGCCGGCACAGTGTAAGTGGAACATGCCGGCGCGTAGCGACACCTGCGTCAGTGGTGACAGACCGGCGGGCCGCAGCACACCGATGACAGTTCAACGCAGCTGGCCGACCAAAGGGGTTGAAGCCAAAAGAGGTGAAGGTCGGTTTTGCGCTGACGCTGCATTCGGTGACCGGTTTCGCCACGCCGTATAGTCGCAGGCCAACCGCCTTCTTTTCCCACACGGTGAACCGCATGTCCCTCATCAATCGCCAGTTGCGCCTCAAGACCCGCCCCGAAGGCCTGGTCACCCGCGAGGATTTCGACCTGGTCGAACAAGCCGTGCCCGAACTGAAAGACGGCGAAGTGCTGGTGCGCGTGCTGTACCTCTCGATGGACCCGACCAACCGCGTGTGGATGCGCGACATTCCCCAATACCTGCCACCGGTGGCGATCGGCGAAGTGATGCGCGCGCTCGGTCTCGGTCGCGTGGTGCAGTCGCGTTCGATGCAGTACCGCGAGGGCGACCTGGTGCAGGGCGTCACGGGCTGGCAGGACTATCTGGTATTTCACGACAGTGCCAAGGGCTATGTCCGCCTGCCCGCCGACCCCGGCATTCCGCTGCCCACCCTGCTCGGCGCCGCCGGCATGAGCGGCGTCACTGCCTACTACGGCCTGACTGAATCGCCCCGGTACAACCCAGCGAGACCCTGGTGGTTTCTGCAGCGGCAGGCTCGGTCGGTTCCATCGCCGGGCAGATCGGCAAGATCATGGGCGCCCGCGTGGTCGGCATCACCGGCGGCGCCGACAAATGCCGCTACCTCATTGACGAGCTCGGCTTCGATGCCGCCGTCGACTACAAGGCCGCGGACTTCAAGCAACAGCTCAAGGTCGCCACGCCCGACGGCGTGCACGTGAACTTCGAGAACGTGGGCGGCGAGGTGATGCGCGCGGTGCTCTCACGCATGGTGATCGGCGGACGCGTCGCGTTGTGCGGGCTGATCTCCGGTTACAACAGCGGCGAGCGGCCCAGCGATGACTTCGGTGTGTTCGTGATGAAGCGGTTGAGCATGCG
>DHXA01000113.1:28102-33452 GCA_002413455.1 Rhodanobacter sp. UBA5168
AAGTTGAAGGCGGAGGAGACGGTGGCGGAGGGGTTGGAGAATGCGCCGATGGTGCTCAATCGGTTGTTTGATGGGAGTCATCGGGGGAAGTTGGTGTTGCGGGTGAATGCGTAGTATTGACGAGGCTCCGTCATTGGAGTTCCTCGGGGCAACTCAAAGCGGATGTTGTGGTGGTCAGATAGAACTTGGATTTTTTGGAATCGCTGCAAGGGAATAATGATATGCGGTGCGGGCTTTGTTTGGCTGAAGAACCTAATCTGGTCAACTCGCATATTGTGCCGGAAGCGATAGCTACGGCAGGCCTTCTGAATGGGCAATTTTCCCTTTTGGTAGGTCCGAAAAATTATCCCAAGCGGATGCAGATCGGAGCGTATTCGCGGATCGTTTGCGAAAAATGCGAAGCGAGCTTCCATGCGGAAGATGAACTTTTCATTGCCGCCTTCAGATTTCTCAACCAAGCACCCGTTTTCGATGAGGGGGTCGCGACCATCCTCGATGGATTTGATGGAAGCCAGCTCAAGCGAGCTGTTCTCAGCATACTTTTCCGTGCGAACTTGAGCGATCATGAGCTGTTTCGAGATGTCAATCTTGGTCCGTACGAAGACGAGTTACGGCGCTATCTGGTCGAGAGAAGCGGAGACGTGTCATCAGTGTTCAGCGTTGCCCTCCGACACGTCACCGGAAAGGATGGAAGAATTGTGCTGAATTGTATGCGGGCAATGCTTGGAGGGGCGCACACGTACCGCATCTACATGCCGCATCTCACGGCGCTCGTAAAGGTGGATAAGCGTCCATGGGAGAAAAGCATCGCCTATGCAAGTCTCGGGTCAACAAATCCACCTGTAGCACTTCGAGTTGATTCCTTGGCACCATCGGAGCGTAGAGCTATTTCGCTCGCTGTGGAGCCGCACGTATCAAGGATTGAAAAGGCTTTTAGGCGATTTCGTTGACCGCCGTGACGATGTTCTCGCGGCTTGAAGTTTTCATGTATGGGGTTGGCTCAGTAAAGCTCTTCCTTGACTACATCTGATCGCTGTAGAAGCGGGAGCGAAGCAAAAGCTTTCGTGCGCCTTCGGCGCCCGAGTTACTTTCTCTTTGCGTGGCCAAAGAGAAAGATAACCAAAGAGAAAAGCCACCCCGCTTGGCGCTTGCCGCCCATCCATGGGCGGCAAGTCCGTGAGGTGCGGCCGGGCTTTTCGACAGGGCTTCCTGCCCTGACGAAAAGGAATCGGCATCCCTGCCGATTCCCCTCCGGGCCTTGTCGTCCACACCTCACCGCCGCACAGGGGCCCCGGGTAGAGCAGCGGGCCATCGTGGCCCGCACTCGGTGAAAAGCTTAGAAGCAACAGCAAGAACGAAGCATCGTTTTGCGTTGCTTTTGATCTGGCTCTTCTGAAAAGTACGCGCAGCGATCGTGCCCACGGCGAGGATATCCGACAGCAACTCGGGTTTCCGCTCAGCGACTGGTTGTGTGCCGAGGAGACGCGAATCTACAAGCCGGATCCGCAGTTCTGGCGGCTGATGGCGCAGCGTCGGGACATCGAACCGGGCCGGGCGTGGTGGCATGTGTCCGCCTACGCCGATTACGACCTGGCCATGGCCAACGAACTCGGCCTGACCACCGTCTTCGTGCAGCGGCCGCACTCGCGAAGCGGCGCGGCGACGCATGCGGTGCGCGATCTGGAAGGGCTGCTGCAACTGCTCTCGTGACGACAGGCAAGGGCGCGCTCAAGCGGGGGTGCCTCGTCACGTCCAGAAGTTTATTCTGGAGAACCCATTCCCCGCGGGAGTCACCCCATGAGATACGTGAAACTTGGTCATACCGGTCTGGAGGTGTCACGCCTGTGCCTGGGCTGCATGACCTATGGCGTGCCCGACCGCGGCGCGCATCCGTGGTCGCTGGACGAGGAAGCCAGCCGGCCGTTGATCCGTCGTGCGCTGGACCTGGGCATCAACTTTCTCGATACCGCCAATATCTATTCCGATGGCACCTCGGAGGAGTTCGTCGGCCGCGTGCTGAAGGAGCACGGCCAGCGCGATGCCATCGTGCTGGCGACCAAGCTGCATGGGCGCATGCACGCCGGGCCGAACGCGATCGGTCTGTCGCGCAAGTCGATCATGAGCGAGATCGACCATAGCCTGCGTCGCCTCGGCACGGACTACGTGGATCTGTACCAGATCCACCGCTGGGACCGGCGCACGCCGATCGAGGAAACCATGGAGGCGCTGCACGACGTGGTGAAGGCCGGCAAGGCGCGTTATATCGGCGCCTCGTCGATGTACGCCTGGCAATTCGCCAAGGCGCAGCACGTGGCCGAGCGCAACGGCTGGACGCGCTTCGTCAGCATGCAGAACCACTACAACCTGCTCTACCGCGAGGAGGAGCGCGAGATGATGCCGCTGTGCGAGGACGCCGGCGTGGCGGTGATTCCCTGGAGCCCGCTGGCCCGCGGCCGCCTCACCCGTGCCTGGGGCGAAGACAGTGAACGCCTGCAGACCGACGAGTTCGGCAAGACGCTGTATCGGGCGCCCGATGCCGACCATCCCGTGGGGGATGCGGTGGCGGGCGTCGCTGCCGCGCGCGGCGTGCCGATGGCGCAGGTGGCGCTGGCGTGGGTGCTGAGCAAGCCGTGGGTCACCGCGCCGATCGTGGGCGCCTCGAAAGCGCAGCACCTGGACGATGCGATGGCGGCGCTTTCGTTGTCGTTGACGCCGGCGGAAATCAACGCGCTGGAAGAACACTACGTACCGCACGTGGTATCCGGGCACGCGTGAGGGAGCCCTCCCGGGCAGTGAAGTGGCAACCATCAACGCAAAGCCAGCGCGATTGACGTCGCTCCCACATGCCGCGGGAGAGAAAACCCAGGCACCCCACCTTCAAAAGACGTATCGTCCGCGTTCCTCCAGATCAGACTCCCCATGGCAACGCCGAAGCCTTTCCCGCACGCCGGCTTCCTGAGCCACCTGGAGCAAGTCGTTGCGTCCGTTCCACCGACAGCGGGCACAGCGATGTCGCCGGTGCTCGCACGCATGCTTCCGGCCGCAGACGGAGCAGGCCAGCCGACGCCAGCCGTCGCTCAGCTGATCCAACTGCTGAAGGGCCGCAGAGCCATGCTGCAGGCATCGTTCGACACGGCCGTGGTAGCCGATGAGCTGCGCCGATACCAGAAGTTCGCCAAACCGGGCCAGCCATCGCCGCATATCGTCCAGCTGAGGCAGCAGCAGGCTGCCGCGCGGCAGGCTTCCAGTCAGTCGAAACAGTCGTTGATCAAAGCCGCCGCTGCATTCGTCCGGGAGGCCGGTATTGACGTGCCGCAACGTGTGGCACTCGAGGTGTTCATCATCAGCTGGATCGATGCCAACGTGCCGAAGGACATCGTCGTCGCGAGCTGAGGCTTCGGCTGTTCGAGGCAGCGATGGCAACCTCGGATCGGCGAAGCGTGTCGGCGTTCTGAAAAAACCGAGGATCGAATTGACAGGTCCTATCAGCACGACGCCGGCACGTTCCACGTGCCGGCGTACATGCGTCCCTTCTTCGCGCTTACCGCAGGATCGTGGCCGAATCCTGCTTGGCCTTGAGCGCACTGCACAGCTGGATCGATTCGCTGGTCTGCGCCAGCCCACGACCGATGCCGGCAGCGTCATTCAGGCGCGGCTTGAGGAACGCCTGCAGACGATCGCCCTCGGTCTTGCTGCAGCCGCCGCCAGCGGCCAGCGACGGCAGACGGCCACCGGAGAAGCTGCCGGTGCGATCGAGGATCTGCGGGTAGTGCGCGGTGAACCACGTCCACATCGCATCGCGCTGGGCCAGCGTGACGCGACTGGCGCGCAGCAGCATGGCCATCTCGCCCACCTTGACCGGCTTGGTCAGCGCGAAGTTGCGCACCTGCTCGGTCAGCGCCGGATCTTCCACGCTGGCGAGGCCGGCGAGGATGCCATTGCGCAGTGCCGGGTCGCTGGTCTTGGGCAGTTCGGCAATCAACGCATCGACTGCGCTCTTGCCGTGTTCCTGCACCGCCATGCCCAGCGCATCGCCAAGCAGGTCCGGGTCGGCCGCTGCCAGATTCAGATGGCCATCCGCCGTCGGCTTGAGCGCTGCGTCACCCTGCTTGAGCAGGGCCGCACGCACTTCGGGAATCTTGAATGCGAAGGCAAGCGCGCCGGCCAGCTCGCTACGCATCAACGCAGCGTCCTCGGGCTCGCCCGCCTTGCGCTGGTAACCCAATTGTTCCAGACGCGGCAGATAAGCGTCTTTCGCCCATGCTGCAACGCGGGCGCGCTGGGCATCGGTGGTGGCTTCGTTGCGGTAGATCCAGGCAATCTGACCCAGCGGCGCGGTGGCCACTTCGCGGATCTTCGAACCGGTCAGCGGCTGCAAGGCGGTGAGCACATCGCCCGCATCCAGGTCGCCGTGACGGAAGCTGGCATCGACCGCGTCCGCATAGGCCAGCTGCTCGGCATCGCTGAGCTTGCCGACCTGCTTGACCAGGCTAGCCAGGCCATCCTTGCCGAGACTGAAACGGTAGTAACCGCTGGCATTCGCGTTCGGCATGATCCAGGTCGGATTGCTGGCACCGGCCAGTTCCATCGAGCCCGTGGCCTGGTCGAGCATTTCGCAGCTGACCTTGCTGCCATCGGTAGTGCCGTAGCGCACGCATACCGGCACGCCCCAGATGCGCTGCGCGTCGCCGGTGCTGCCGATCGGCAGGTAGCGGCTCTGGCTCAGGTGCAGCACGGTCTTGCCGTCCTTCTGCTCCAGCTTGGTTGTGATGTACGGCACGCCGGACTGGTCGAGGAAGCTCTTGAACGCATGCTTGAACGCATCGCCCTTGTCGGCTGCGGTGGCGATCGACGAAACCAGATCGTCGGCAGTGGCGTTGCCGAACTTCTGCTTCTGGATATACGCACGCATGCCCTTCTGGTACGTCTTCTCGCCCACGTAGTTCTCGAACATGGCGATGACGCTGGCGCCCTTCTGGTAGGTGATGCCGTCGAACGCGGTCATGATGTCGCCGTTGCCGGTGATCGGCTGGCGGATGCTGCGCGCGCTGACCAGGCTGTCGTTGCTCATGGCGCCCTGCGCACCGTCCACGCGATCGAGGTCGGCGCGGTATTCCGGATGCACTTCCATGGTGACCTTCTGCTGCATCCAGGTCGCGAACGCCTCGTTGAGCCAGATGTCGTTCCACCATTCGGTGGTCACCGTGTCGCCGGTCCACTGGTGCGCCAGCTCATGCGCGGTGACGTTGAACGACCCCTGCACGTTGCGCGCCGGTGAATCCTTGTCGAGCAGCAGCAGCCAGTCGCGGAAGGTCACCAGACCGGCGTTCTCCATCGCGCCGGCCTCGAA
>DHXA01000113.1:33745-34250 GCA_002413455.1 Rhodanobacter sp. UBA5168
GCATCGGGCGTGATGTCCGGCGCGGTGGCGATGTCCCACGGACCGACGCCGAACGCGACCAGATAAGTCGGCAGCGGCAGCGTCTGCGCGAAGGTCAGCGTCTTCCAGCCTTTGCCGGCAGCAACCTCTTTCACCTGCTTGGTGTTCGCCACGCCTACCTCGTCGCTCGGGATGGTCAGGCTGATGTCGAACGGTGTCTTGAAGCCGGGCTCGTCGAAACCGGGGAACGCGAAGCGCGCGCTGATCGGTTCCATCTGCGTCATCGCGTACGGTTTGCCCTTGGCGGTGACCTTGTACAGGCCCTGCAACTGCGCGTTGAGCGGCGCGGTGTACTCGAATTTCAGGGTCAGTTCCTGCGGCTTCAGCGTGCTGCCGAAATCCACCCGCACCACGCCGGCCTTCGGCTCCACGCTGACGTACTTGCCGACATGCACCTTGCCGGCGGCGTCGGTGATGGTCACCTTCGACACCTTCAGCTCAGCGCCATCCAGCCACAGGTGATCCG
>DHXA01000088.1 GCA_002413455.1 Rhodanobacter sp. UBA5168
GAGCTGCGCGCGTTCAAGACCCGCGCGGACAAGTAAGCAGACGGCAACATGTAGCCACCGGCCCGCGTTTGATGTCGCTACTACGACACCAGGCGCGGGCCGACTTTTTTTTCCCGGAGATCGCCGATGACTGTGTCCGTGCTGTCGCTGTACCGCCGCATCGCGCGCTGGCCGGCCGGCCACTGGATCTTTTCGCGGCTGGTCTGTTTCAAGGCGCCTTACTTCGCCACGATCGCGCCGCGGTTCGTGGCGCTGGAGCCGGGACGTTGCGAAGTGCGTATCCGCGACCGCCGGCGCGTGCACAACCACATCGGCACCGTGCATGCGATTGCGTTGTGCAATCTGGCTGAACTCGGCGCCGGGGTGATGACCGATGCGACCATTCCGGCCGACATGCGCTGGATTCCCAAGGGCATGACCGTCGAATACCTGAAAAAGGCGGTGGGTACCCTGCAGGGAGTTGCTACACCCGAGACACCGGTACGCTCTGCTGTCGACGGTTATGAATGGCCGGTCGAGGTGCAAGTCACCGACGCGGCGGGCGCAGTGGTCTTCCGCGCCCGCGTCATGATGTGGATCTCACCACGCAAACAGGCCTGAACGCGCTGTCCGCCGGAGCGGCGCGGTGGTGGATATTCAGCCGGAAAGCACGCAACGGTTCTTGCCGCTGCGCTTGGCTGCGTACATGGCGCGGTCGGCCGCCTGGATCAACCGCTCGTCGGCGTCAGAGCGATCGTCGGGAACGTATGGCGCAATACCGATGCTGGCGCTGATGCGCACTTCGACCGCGGCGTCATCGATGCGCAGTGTGTAAGGCTCGCCCAGTGCCGCGCACAATTTCTGGCAAAGCTGCAGCGCCTGCTGCGGATTCTCGATGTCTTCCAGGACCAGCGCGAATTCGTCGCCCCCCAGTCGCGCCACGGTGTCGTTGCCACGCAGGTGCGTCGCCAGCCGCGCCGCGATCTCCTGCAACAGCGCGTCGCCGGCCAGGTGGCCGTGCTCGTCGTTGACGCCCTTGAAGCCGTCGATGTCGATGAAGGCCAGCGCGAAGTGGCCATGATGGCGGTGTGCGCGCTGGATCGCTACATGCAGGCGATCGCGAAACAGCATGCGATTGGGCAGTCCGGTCAATAGGTCGTGGCTGGCCTGGTGGCGGACCGTCGCTTCGACCAGTTCACGCTCGGCAACTTCCCTGACGAGCTGCTGATTGCGTTCGGCCAGTTCGGCCATGGTCTGCTGCAGTTCGGCGCGCACCGCATACAGCTCCAGGAACACGCGAACCTTCGACTGCAGGATCATCGCGTTGATCGGTTTGGCAATGTAGTCCACCGCACCGGAGCGATAGCCCTTGAGCCGGTTCAGATCATCGGCATGCGCGGCGGTGACGAAGATGATCGGCGTCTCACGCAGCTGTTCGGCCTCGCCCAGCAGGGCGGCCACCTCGAAACCGTCCATGTCGGGCATGTTGACGTCGAGCAGGATCAAGGCAAATTGATGGTCCAGACACAATGCCAGCGCCTCGTTGCCGCTGCGCGCCTCGAGAATCTGCGCGCCGCTATGGGCGAGCAGCCGGCGCATCGCGACCAGATTGGCAACGGTATCGTCGACGACCAGAATTTTCGGCAACATCGCATTCGTGTCGATGGCGGAGCGATCATGTTCCATGACGGACCTTAGTCGCTACCGGCCATAGCCGGTGTGAACGACCGCACCATCCCTTCGGTCTCGATCGAGGCGAGCCGCTTACCGCGCCGGTACAGCCGCAGGGCAGCATCCAGCGCGCTGAAGCCGATGGCTGCCGGCGCAAAATCCAGTTTCTCGCGCAGTCCCAGGCACAGGTGGCCGCCGCGTACCAGGCTGCCGTGGAACAGCATCAGCGTGCGGTTTTGCAACGGTTCGGAAAAATAGATCAGCACATTGCGACACAGCACCAGGTGGGCCTCGCAGAATGCCTTGTCGGTCGCCAGGTTGTGGTTGGCGAAAGTGATGTGGCGGCGCAATCGCCGGTCCAGCTTGATGAAGTCGTAGCGCGCGCTGTAGTAGTCCGACAGCGATCGATCGCCGCCGGCTTCCAGGTAGTTGCGCGACCACAGCTGCGCATCGCTGGCCGGATAGATGGCCTCATGCGCGCGGCACAGGGCGTCGGGGTTGATGTCGGTGGCGAAGATATGGCTGCGCTCATACAGCCCGGCCTCCTCCAGCAGGATAGCCAGCGAATAGGCTTCCTGCCCATGCGCACAGCCGGCCTGCCAGATGGTGATCTGCGGGTATGAGGCCAGCATCGGCAACACCTGTTCGCGCAGCGCGCGAAATACCGCTGGGTCGCGGAACATTTCCGACACCGGCACAGAGATGCCCTGCATCACCTGCGTCACGAAACCCGGTTCGTGCAGCAGACGGTCGGTGAGTGCGCTGATGCTGCTGCAACGGTGATCTTGCACCAGCTGGCGTACGCGCCGTGTCAGCGAGGCCGGTGCGTACTGACTGAAGTCGTGGCCGTGGCGGCGTCGGAGCGCCTGCACGAAGAGATCCAGTTCGATCCGCTCCAGCTCGGCGGCAGCGGTCGACGCCGGTATCGTGCTCAACGCCGCAGCCAGACGCGCATCATCGACGCGAGCTGGTCGATGTCGATCGGTTTGGACAGGTAGTCGCTGGCACCCATCTCCAGGCACAACTCGCGGTCGCCGAGCATGGCTTTGGCGGTCAGTGCGATGATCGGCAAGGTGGCGAACTGTGGTTGTGTGCGGATGGCGCGGATGGTCTCGTAGCCGTCCATGCCCGGCATCATGATGTCCATCAG
>DHXA01000097.1 GCA_002413455.1 Rhodanobacter sp. UBA5168
TCTTTGGCTGCAGATCGAGGATATAGAACTTGTTGATCCAGGGCGGGATGATCAGCAGCGGGACCTGGTGGACCGAGCTGCTCTGTGGCTCGTACTGGATTAGTTCGACCAGTTGATTGCGGTAGACCACCTTGCCCGCCGAAAGTGCGAGGTTGCGCCCTGGCGCGAAGGCCGTGGTATCGACCATACTAAGCTTGCCCTGCTGCAGATCCCGCATCAGATTGCGCATTCCGTCAGCTATGCTCGTGCCGCCCGTCTCCAGCGCGCGACGCAGCGCGACGGGGTTCGAGGCGAGATTGAGGGTAGGGCTCATTGCGGCCACGAACTGCCGCAGGTGGAAGGCAAGCCACAGCCGGTCGGCGGGTGGCATGTCCTCGGCCTCGGTCGGAATACGCAGAAGCATTTCAGACGCCAGCGAGTATAGCTCCTTCAGCATATGAAAGACTGGGTTGCCCTGCCATTCCGGTGCTGCGAAGCGTTTGTCTTCGCCCGCCCCCTGCGACGCGGCCGAATGCTCCACACCTAACCAGCGCTGACCGGCCTTGTTCCATATGTCGAGAACGGACTGCGACGCCCGGAGGTTGAACTCGATTGTGCTCGCAATTGCCTGCTCGGGCCGACTCATCACTTGAAGCCAGGCGGTTCGCAGCGCGCGGACGATCTCGGCCCAGTCCAGCGGTATGATCTGACGCAGCGGGTTCGCGTTGAGCGCATCCTCGGCGGCGCGCAGGGTCGGGTCCTTGCTCAGTGCTTCGGAGAGTTGCCCTATACCGCCCTGAAGCGGGTCGCTAGCAATTCGATCGAGCAACACCTGCCACCAGTTCCAGTTCTCTGCGCTAGCGCCCATAGAGGTCGCCTGCCGCGCTGCCCACCCAACCCATGACGTCCAGAGGCCAGCGGTGAAGGCGAGGCCCAGCGGCCGGTTCCCACTCCCTGGCCGCCCGCTTCCCCAAACCGGCCTTCGCCCGCTTGCGTGGGCGACGCATCACCCATTTGAAACTTCATGCCACTTGTTCGTCCCTATCTGTGCGTCATCAAAGGGATAGCGGGGGTGCTCAAGCACGTGGCGCGGTTGAAACCGTCGCCTCGACGGTGGCGGCTGTTTGCAATGGCAGCGATACTTTTCGGGTCGCCATCGGATACACCTCTTCACCAGCGTCACTGCGTGCTGGGGCTCTGCACCGAACCGGAAGGCCACCGCCCCGACAATACTCTGCTATGAGAGTTATCTTCCGCACAGCCCCGTGTTGCGGCTAGCCACGCTGTTCGGGCTCATCTGACGTGTTCGAATAGGTCGCGCCATCGCCCGGCCACGTCGGCGAGACGTCTGCGTCCTTCCCTTTCGGAAAACGAGCCCGACTCACGCACAAGCTCCGCCACGCCCTCATCGTCGAGATCGCAACCATACCGGATGCCATTGCATAGCGGATAGAACTTACCGGCACGCCGCTCCACGACGGTGTAGCGCTTTCCGTCCGATACAAGCAGGTAATGCTCCCGCTCGGCGATGATTTTCATCGGTGTCATCCCCCTCTTCGATTAAGAACAGGGGCGATCCCGGCTCTAAATCGATTCGTCGAGACTCTATGTCTCGCCGCCTGAAATGCGGAAAGCCGAGCTTAGTACCGGTCCGGATAATATCGAAGGCGCTGTCGTTCATTGGCTGGGGAAGAGGCTGTACGCCGCCGTCCGTGCCAATGACAGTGAGACACAGACCCCCTTGGAGTTTAGACCCTATGGGGCGGAAGGATGATCTCGCTCATGCCCATGGTTCAGACGCCGAACGGCGATACTGATGACGGTGCCGCGATGAACGGAGGCCGTAGGCCGACGGTCGTGGCGGCACCGGTTTCGACTTCGCCTGAGTTGTCAGCACGCCCCCGCCGCCGAACATTCACCGCGAAAGACAAGCTGCGCATTCTGGCCGATATTGACCGCGCCACTGGTACGGGTGCGACCGGGGCCATTCTGCGCCGCGAAGGACTCTACTCCTCGACCTTGTCGGATTGGCGCCGTCAGCGCGACACCGGTGCTTTGGGCGCATTGTCTCCCGGCAAGCGCGGTCCGAAGGCCGCCACGCCCAACCCACTGACCACCGAGGTCATCCTGTTACAGCGTACCAACGCCCGCCTCACCCAGCGTCTGGCTCGAGCCGAGGCGATCATCGACATTCAAAAAAAAGTGGCAGCGTTGCTGGGCATGCCGCTGACATCCAAAGACGACGCGCCCTGACGGACGCCGTGGTGTTACTGGCGCCGCCTCCCGGTCTGACCACCGGTGTCTGCGCCGCGCTTGGGGTATCGCGTGCCAGCGTGCACCGGCGGCGCATCCGGTTGATCGCGCCACTACCTGTCGGTCGCGTATGGTCGAGGCCGGCCCGTGCGCTGACTGGTGCGCAGCAACGGGTGGTGTTGGACCTGCTTCACGCGCCACGTTTCGCGGATCAGGCCCCCGCGGAAATCTACGCCACGCTGCTGGATGACGGCGTCTATCATTGCTCGATCCGTACGATGTATCGGCTGCTGAGCCAGCACGGCGAAGTTCGCGAACGGCGTCGGCAGTTGCGTCATCCCGTTCACCAGAAACCCGAATTGCTGGCCGAAATGCCCAACGAGGTCTGGTCGTGGGATATCACCAAACTGATGGGGCCGGCGAAGTGGTCCTATTTCTACCTCTACGTTATCTTGGATATTTTCAGCCGCCGGGTGGTCGGCTGGCGTGTCGCCGATGCAGAAAGCGCCACGCTGTTTCGGCCGCTGTTCGAGGACGCCATCGCCAAACACAACGTGCCGCGAGGTCAACTCACGCTTCACGCCGATCGCGGCGCCCCAATGAAGGCCAAGGCGACCGCGTTTCTGTTGGCCGATCTTGGTGTCACCCGTTCGCACAACCGGCCTCACACGTCCAACGACAACCCGTTCTCCGAGAGCCACTTCAAAACCTTGAAATACCAGCCGAGGTTTCCTCAACGGTTCGGGAGCATTGATGACGCCAGGAACTTCTGCCGCCGGTTCTTCGATTGGTACAACCAGGACCACCACCATGCCGGGATTGGCCTAATGACGCCGGATCAGGTGCATTTCGGACAGGTGGACGCTGTTCACGCGGCCCGGCAGGTCGCGCTTGACCGCGCGTTTGCAGCGCACCCCGCGCGGTTCGTTAACCAGGCACCCGTGCCCTTCGCCAAACCTACCGCCGCTTGGATCAACCGGCCTACGCCGAAAGCCGTCCTGAATGCCGATCTCAGTCATAGCGGGTGGGGACAACTGAACTGACGTTCGATCCGGCGGGCGGGCCTGTCCACGCGATAGATGCCGGAGGACCGCCCTCGTTAAGGGTTATCGGACACGCGTGTTCCAGCGTTGCCTCGATCAAGGTGGGGGTGGCTTGATGCTGACGCGTGTCCCCTGCGGGCAGCCTCGTCGAAGAATGTGCTCCTTCGCTCACGCCGATTTTGCCATCGACGTCCGCGCGGCGCCCCGTACGAGATCGACGAGATCAAGCGGATCGGCCGGCTCCGCGTCGCAGCGCCAGGCGACATGCTGGTCCGGGCGCACCAGCACGAGTTTGTGGTGATAGAGCTCCGATGCCTCACGCGATCTCACGTCGAGAACGGCAAGCGGAAGGCCGCGCTGTGCAGCCGCCGCCACGATGCCGGCGACATGCGCCGTGGGGTCGAGGCGCAGTAACGTGTAATCCGGTGCCATCGCGTCGTAGAGCGAGCGCCGCCCTTTGACCCAGACGTGCGGCACGCGGCAGCCGGGCACCGTGGTCGAGGTGAATGTGCCCATCGTATAGGTGGGCGCCTGCTCCCCATCGTAAGCGATGATCGGCGATCGATCGTAGAAGTAGCCGAAGTTGAGGCCGCCGCAGCATTGCTGCTCCACGTCGAGCGCGTAGGCGAGTTGTCCGGCAGCGGCGCGCGCGGCCTCGCCGATTGTATCTAGCCGCTCGACTTCCGGCGACAACTCGTTGCGCTGTATCATCACCTGGTATCCGATGTCGGAGATGATGCGCGAGGCCTGGTCCGTGATCGGCTGGCGCTCTGCTTCGTAGCTATCGAGAATCTCGGGCGTGGCCCAGCCGTGGAGGACGCCGGCGAGCTTCCAGGCGAGGTTGGCCGCGTCCGCGATACCGGCACTCATGCCGAAGCCCCCGAGCGGCATCCAAACGTGCGCGGCGTCGCCGCAGATGAACACGCGCCGGTCGCGAAACTTGCTCGCGACGAGCCGGCGAGCGATCCAATCCTCGCGGGACAAGAGCTCGTACTCAAAGTCAGGCCCGACGCCGAGTATCGAACGGATCACCCAGTCGCGGTCAAGGTGATCCAGCCCGGCTTCTCCAGGATAGGAGTAATTCTGTATGTTCCAGGTCTCCCGCCCATCGACAGCCATCGTCATGCCGCAGCGGCGCGGATTGAGCGAGAAGTAGGCCCAGGCAGGCTTGCCAGGCAGCAAACTCCTGAGTTGCAGTGCCCGGACGTGGAACGATTGCGCGTACTGCAGCACTGGGATGCCGACGAACTCGGAGCCGATCGACTTGCGCACAAAGGAACTCGCCCCGTCGCATCCGACAAGGTAGTCGCACTCAATCGATGAGCGCGTGCCGGCATCGAGGTCAACGGCGCTCGCGGTCACGCCTTGCTTGCCCTGGGTCAGGTCCGTGATCTCGGTGCGATGCAGGATACGGATGCGCGGCTGCTCCGCGGCGTGAGCGAACAGCACCGGCTCAAAAAACATCTGATTGCAGCGATGCGTGTGCTCGGGCGTCGGCCAGCCAGTGTCTGGACCGGCTGCGGCAGGGGTGCCGCGGACGCCGGACGCCGGAATGAGTACGCGGGAGAACTCGAGGCCGGTAACGCTGGTCGCGGAGACGATGTCGTTGGGATAGTCCGCAGGTAGCCCGATGCCGCGTAGCTTATCGGCCACGCCGAGCCGCCGGAATATCTCCATGGAGCGGGCGCCGATCTGACCACACTTCACGTTCGGTGGGTCATTGCGAGGGCGGCGCTCGGCGACGACGACATCGATGCCTCGCCACGCCAGATCCATGGCTAGCGTCAACCCCACCGGGCCACTGCCGACGATCAGCACCCTGGGCATGCTACCAATCTCGCGCGACGGTATTCGTCAGCTATCCTGCCCTGGAGCGGCCAAACGGTAAAGTTGCCCAAGCGGACGCTGACAGGCAAGGCATAACCCAAAGCCCGCTGGCAGCCGTCACAGAATCAAGCCTAAATGCCGAACCTCGGTGTATCAAAGTCGTTGACACGTT
>DHXA01000249.1:0-5008 GCA_002413455.1 Rhodanobacter sp. UBA5168
TGGTTCGATGGCAAGGTGTATTCCGGCGGCCAGACCATCCACGTGGCGACCGATGCGAAAGGCTGGAGCGACATCCCGTTGTTCATCCGTGACGGCGCCATCATCCCGACCCAGCCGGTACAGGACTACGTCGGGCAGCATCCGCTGACCCAGCTCGAGGTCGACGTGTTTCCTGCCGCGCAACGCAGCGCATTCGATTACTACGACGACGACGGCAGCACCTACGACTACGAGCACGGCCAGGACTTCCGCCAGACCCTGGCGGTGCAGCGCAGCGGCGACAGTGTGCGGTTCGACATCGGCGCCGCGGCTGGCAGCTTCACGCCCGCGCTGAAGTTCTACCTGCTGAAGATCCACGGCGGCGCGGCCACCAAGGTCTCCAGTGGCAGCACGCTGAAGCCCTTCGACAGCCTGGATGCCCTGCAGCATGGCGACGGCGAAGGCTGGGCCAGTGGCAGGGATCGGTTCGGTGCGGTCACCTATGTCCGGGTGGCCGCGACAGGCGCGCGACACGTCGCGCTCACACTGGGGCACTGAAGCATGTAACCCGCTTCCGTCGCCCCGCAGGGAAACACCGATCATGTCGCCATCCCGGCCCGCGCCGGGATCCGCGATGGCATCGACTGTTTCCGATGCATCCATGCCCCGCATGGATCAATCACTGAAGGAGAAAGTCGATGCTCGATCACCGGATGTTCCATCCTGGAAAAGCAGCTCGCGGAACGAAGACCGCACTGTGGCTTGCACTGTGCGCAGCCCTGGCGACGGGCGCATTGCCCACCCCCGCGCAGGCGTCCAGCAATGACAACAACGTGGAGTGGAACGGCCTGTTCCACGACCAGGGCCCGATGTTCGACAACCACGTAGAACCCACCGCGAGCCAGGCGGTGACGCTGACCCTGCGCACGTTCAAGGGCGATATCAGCAGCGCCAACATCAAGTACTACGACAACGCCGACGGCGCTTTCCACTGGATCGCGATGAGCTGGTCGGCGAACGATGCCACCGGCGTCTACGACTACTGGAAGGGCGCCGTGCCGGCCAGCGCCTCGCAGAAGTACTACCGCTTCCAGATCAACGACGGCAGCTCGACCGCCTGGTACAACGCCGCCGGCATCACCGCGGCGGAGCCCTCGTCGGGCGACTTCTACATCCTGCCCGGCTTCACCACGCCGGCGTGGATGAAGAACGGCGTGATGTACCAGATCTTCCCGGACCGTTTCTACAACGGCAGCACCGCCAACGACGTGACCAACGGCCAGTACACCTACGCCGGTTGCGCCACCGAAAAACATGCCTGGGGATCGAGCGTGGTGGCCAATGTCAGCGGCTGCAACACCGCCGTATTCTTCGGCGGCGACCTGGCCGGCATCGACCAGAAGCTGGGCTACATCAAGAACACCGTCGGCGCCAACATCATCTACCTCAACCCGGTCTTCCTCTCGCCGAGCAACCACAAGTACGACACCGAGGACTACATGACGGTGGACCCGGCGTTCGGCAGCAACAGTACGCTGCAGACGCTGAGCGCCGACATCCACAGCACCAGCAACGGACCGAAGGGCTATCTGATGCTCGACGGCGTGTTCAACCACACCGGCGACACCCACAAGTGGTTCGACCGCTACAACTGGTGGACCAGCATCACCGGCGCCTACGAGTCGCAGTCCAGTCCGACCTACGGCTACTACACCTTCCAGAGCTGGCCCAACACCTACTCGGCCTTCTTCGGCTTCTCCAGCATGCCCAAGCTGGACTACGGCGCCAGCGGCTCGGTGGTGCGCAACGCCATCTACGGCAGCACCAGCTCGGTGGTGAAGACCTACCTGAAGTCGCCCTATTCGATCGACGGCTGGCGACTCGACGCGGCGCAGTATCTGGACGCCAGCGGCAACAACGGCAGCGACGCCACCAACCACCAGGTCATGGCCGAGCTGCGCACGGCGGTGAAATCGGTCAACGCCAATGCCGACATCCTCGGCGAATTCTGGGGCAACGCCGGACCGTGGACGAACAGCAGCGACCAGTGGGACGGCGCCATGAACTACGACGGCTTCACCCAGCCGGTGTCGGAGTGGATCACCGGCCAGGATTACAGCGGCAATGCCGCGTCGATACCGGTCTCGCAGTTCGACAGCTGGCTGCATGGCACGCGCGCGAACTACGCCACCGACGTGCAGCAGAGCATGAGCAACTTCCTCAGCAGCCACGACATCACCCGCTTCGGCAATCGCGCCGGCGGCGACATCTGGAAGACCTACCTCGCGCTGTTCTTCCAGATGACCTACGTCGGCACGCCGACGATCTACTACGGCGACGAATACGGCATGCAGGGCGGCGCCGATCCTGACAACCGCCGCACCTTCGACTGGACCGTCGGCAGCATCACCAACAGCGCGGTGGCGTTGACGCAGAAACTCACCACTATCCGCAATGCCTACCCGGCGCTGCGCACCGGCTCGTTCATGACCCTGCTCACCGACGACAGCAACAAGCTGTATGCCTACGGCCGCTTCGACAGCACCAACCGCATCGCGGTGGCGCTCAACAACGATACCGTCGCGCATACGGTGACTATCCCGGTGGGCCAGATGAGCGTGACCAACGGCAGCCACCTCACCGAACTGATCTCGGGCACGCAGTACACCGTGCAGAACGGTGCGGTGAGCGTGACGGTGAACGGCCATTACGGCGCGATCCTGGCGCAGTAAGCCCGGCCTTTAGATGCGGCGGCCTGGCTCGCCACGCCGCCGCATGGCCAGTTCGAATCTGCAGGCCGCGCTGGGGGTGGCTGGACGCCATCACCTGCATGTAGGAAACTCCGCTTCGATGTAAACGTTTACATCTTGACGGTTGCTGGCTCCGGCCCGCTCGATCCGCGCCATCCCTACGTGTCGAACAGGACCCGCCATGGCTATTTCCGCCTTGCTACGAAACCTGGCCCTGACTGTCTGCTCCGCCCTGCTGATCACCGGCACGGCCAGCGCTGCGACACCCGCGACAGTCACCACCAGCTCATTGCACATCGACGCCACTGCCGCTGGCGCGTCCTTCCCGCATTTCTGGGAGCAGATGCTCGGCTCCGGCCGCGCCTCGCTGGCGCTGCGCGACGACTACCGCAAGGATCTGGACGCCGTGCACCAGGCCACCGGCGTCGGCTACATCCGCTTTCACGGCATCCTCGATCACGACGTGGGCCTGGTGCAACGCGACGCGCAGGGAAAGATTTCCTACAACTTCTCCTACGTCGACCAGATCTACGACGGTCTGCTCGAGCACGGTTTCAAACCGTTCGTCGAACTCGGCTTCATGCCGCCGGAACTGACTTCCGACGCGGCCGCGCTGCATCCGTTCTGGTACCACCCGAACATCGCGCCGCCGAAGAACTACGCCGAGTGGGACGCGATGATCGGCGCGCTGGCAAAACATCTGGTCGAGCGCTACGGCATCGACGAAGTGGCCAGCTGGTACTTCGAGGTATGGAACGAGCCGAACATCGGCTTCTGGACCGGCACGCCGGCGCAGTCTAGCTATTTCACCCTGTACGACCACACCGCGCGCGCGCTCAAGGCGGTCAGCCCGCGCCTGCGCGTGGGCGGCCCCAGCACGGCGCAGGCGGCGTGGATTCCCGACTTCCTTCGGCACGCGCACGACACGAAGGTGCCGGTGGATTTCGTCAGCAGCCACGTCTACGGCGACGACACCGCCGACAACGTATTCCATACCCGCGAGAACATCCCCCGCGCCGACATGGTATGCCGCTCGGTCGACAAGGTGCACAAGGAAATTGCCGCGTCGCCCTACCCGCACATGCCGCTCATCTTCAGCGAGTACAACGCCAGCTACGCGAACCTGCCCAACGTCACCGACACCGTGTTCATGGGGCCGTGGATCGCCAACACGATCCGCGAGTGCGCCGGCAAAGTCGCGGTGATGAGCTACTGGTCGTTCTCCGACGTGTTCGAGGAACAGGGCGTCGTGCGCAACCCGTTTTACGGCGGCTTCGGCTTGATCGCGGCCGACCGCATTCCCAAGCCGGCGTTCAACGCGTTCGCGATGTTGCACAAGCTGGGCGACAAACGTCTCGCGCTGGATTCCGATTCGGCCCTGGTCACCCGACGCGACGATGGCAGCGTGGTCATCGCGCTATGGAACTACGCCCCGCCCGTCGGCAACACCGCCAGCTATACACCGGGCGAACCCGCCGGCACACCGAAACACTTCAGCGTCGACGTGCGGCATCTGCCCGCCGGCGCCCACGCCACCGTCTGGCGGCTGGATGCCACCCACGGCAACGCCGTCGCCACGTTCGACCAAATGGGCCGGCCCGACTTCCCCAGCCGCGAGCAGATCGCCCGGCTGCGCGAAGCCGGAAAACTGGCTGCACCGGAGTCGATGAAAGTGAGCAACGGCAAGTTCGACGTCACCGTGCCGGTGCAAGGGTTGGTGGTGGTGGAGTTGCATTGAATCGGGCCCGCCGGCTCAACGCGAAACCCACGCGAACGGCATGTCACATCCTCGCCTTCGCGGTGTCGAAAATTTTCCTCGCTTTCGCCGGCGCGTCGTTCACACCCGAGAATACGATCTGCACAAAGTCCTCGCCGCTGCGAATCCACAGCGTCGTTCCGACGGATATCGCCTGATCGCCGATGCCTGCGTAAGGGTCATCCGGGCCCGGTTTGCCCTGGCCCATCGCGCCCGCCGCCCTCATCGCCGTCTCGGCTTCACCCCATTCGACCGAGAACTCGACGTAGGGGCTGACCCCATCGGCCGGCTTGTAGATGCATTCGGTCTTGCCGGACGATTTGTGGCCTGGCTCGCCACCGACCACGACGCTGCCGAGAATCGCGGACATTTCCTGCGACGTGACCAGATCGCATGCCCGGGCGTCTTCCCTGGATGGTTTTCCCGGGACCGACACGGATGGCGGCGACACAGCAACCGCCGTCGGTGCCGCATCGGCGGGGGCTTTCGAACAGCCATCGAGCGCCGGGAGCGCCAGCAGCAC
>DHXA01000249.1:5204-11087 GCA_002413455.1 Rhodanobacter sp. UBA5168
TGCGGCGGGGCTGCCACCCGATCAGCCATCCGCCCCGACAAGCCTGTCCATCTTCCGCTGCACTTGCTCGCGGCACAATTGCTCGACCAGTGCGCGATGGTCGGGCAGGTCATCCAATGCGCAGCCGGCCATCTGCCGGATCATCGCGAACTCGCGCTGCGCCGCTTCCATCTGCGGGTAGGCGCTGCGCATCGGTTCGAGGTCGGTCCTGAACTCCATGCCGTACAGCACGTATTGCCAGCTCGCCGGCAGGAACATCTCCAGGTCGGTGACGAAATCCAGCCGGTGCGGCGGGCGATGGCGCCATAGCGCGAGGCGGTCCTGCAGGGTCTGCGGAATGCTGGCGGGATCGGTGTTGTCGATCCAGAACGCGGTGTCGCGGCGCTGCGACAGGCAGTAGTGCATCTTGATGAAGTCGATGATGCGCTCGTAGCGCGCCACCATCATCTGGTTGAACTGGCGCGCCGTGCGTTCCATGACACCGGTGGCCATGTCGTCGTTGGCGGCGAACACGGCAGTGGGCCGCTGCTCCAGCGCAAAGAGTTCGCGCGCGGCGGCGACACCGGAGCCGAACGTAAACCGCCCTGCACCACCAGCTCGGAATCCTCGGGCAGGCCCGCCGCGGCCATCGCCTCGCGGTAACCGGCCAGGCGCCAGCGGCTGGCACCGTGATCGGCAATGCCGATGACGTGGGCGATCCGCCGATGCCCCAGTGCCAGCAGATGCTCCACGATCGCCCGCGCGGCGGCCTGTTCGTCCATGGTCACGCCGATGACGCCGTTGCGCAGCATCGGCGACACGCTCGCATATGGCACGTTGCGCTCGCGCAGGCGCTTCAGCAGCGGCGCGTAGTCAGTGATCGGCGGCGTCAGCACGACGCCATCGGGGTGGTGATCGGAGATCAGCGCGTCGAGGCGGCGGATGAAGTCGTCGCCGCGCATCCGCAGCGGGCGCACCATCATGCTGTAGCGATGCTCGTCGCAGGCTTCCAGCACGCCATCCTGGATTTCGGCCAGGTAGGTCGAGGCGGGGTTGTCGTTGTTGTCGTACAGCATCGCCACCAGGAACGAGCGATTGCCCGCCAGGCTGCGTGCCGACGGATGCGGGCGATAATCCATCGCCTCCATCGAGGCGAGCACGCGCTTGCGCGTGGCGTCGCTTACGTTGGCCTCGTCGTTGAGTACACGGGACACCGTCTTGGGCGATACGCTCGCTGCGCGCGCCACATCTTCGAGGCGTACCCGCAGGGAATCTCCCGCAATGGCCACTGGTGTCGATCGACTATGCCGTCATCGCCGTCCGCTTTACAAGAACCCATTGCGGCAGCCCGACGCGTGCCCGATCGCCCCTGGCGCGCAGCAAGCGTGGGCTGCCGGCGTTGGCCGGTGGCGTTCCGTCACGCATGAATACGTATGCAACCACTGGTTGCTGCAGTGCGACGCTACCTACCATGCAGGACCCATCCCGACACCAGCCTGTCGTCGATGCTGCAGCCGCAACATGCGGGATATGCCACGCCGTGACATAACAGCCGCCGGAGGGCTCATGTCGATGACCAGCACGATCCACACTTCACCGCAGCCGGCCCGCCCGTGCTGAGCCTGCTGCTGACCGCGGCGATGGCCGCCGCCACGGCGGCGCCCGCCTGGCAAGACGGGCTGGACTGGCACGGCGTGCACGCCAGCATCAGCCGCGACGCACAAGGCAGTTACACGCTGGCATGGCCGTACGGCCAGCGCGTGATCGCGGCGCAACCGCTGCGCACGGATACCGCCAGCGCGCTGTTCGATGGTTTGTTCGCGATGGCCCAGGACGACCTGGCACTGGATTCGGTCGGTGCGATCCGCGACGGTGCGTTCGACCACGGGCAGCCGATTCCCTGCCAGTGTTTCGTGACCGGCCTGAAGTGGCCGTACGTGTGGACGCGCGACCTGTCCTATGCGATCGACCTCGGCCTGTGGCGCTACGACCCCGCGCGCTCGCGCAACGGGCTGACGTTCAAGCTGTCCGAAGTACGCGTTCCCACCGCGCCGCAGAGCCTGTCCCCGATGCAGGACACCGGCTCCGGCGGCAGCTGGCCGATCAGCACCGATCGCGTGGTGTGGTTTCTCGGCGCGCAACACTTGCTCGACGACCCGGCGTTCGCCGGTGACGTCGACAAGGCGCTCGGCACTACCCTGGCGCAGGATCGGCAGTACGCGTTCGACGCCACGTTCGGCCTGTATCGCGGCGAGACCTCGTTCCTCGACTGGCGCGAACAGAGCTACCCGGCGTGGACGGCGGACGAAGTGACGTTCATCGCGCAGTCCTACGCGCTGTCCACCAACGTGCTGCACTACCAGGCACTGGAACTGGCTGCGAGGCTGGCCGATCGTCGGCACGACCCGAAGGCATCCGCCGGCTACCGCGACCAGGCGGACGCGCTGAAGGCGGCGATCAACGCGCACTTCTGGCGAGCCGACCGCGGCATGTACATGAGTTACCTCGGCGGCGACGGCACGCCTTACGACAGCTACGATCTGCTCGGCATCTCGCTGGCGATCACCAGCGGCGTGGCCGAAGGCGAACGCGCGCGACAGGCATTGGCGAACTACCCGACCTGGCCGGCCGGCAGCCCGGTGATCTGGCCCGAGCGTTCCGACCAGCCGATCTACCACAACCGCGCGATCTGGCCGTTCGTCAGCGCCTACGCGCTGCGCGCCGCGCGCATGACGGAGCAACCCGCGCGCATCGCGCACGAGATCGAGTCGGTGATGCGTGGCGCCGCGCTGTACGGTTCCAACATGGAGAACTACGAGCTGCTGACCCAGGGCCAGCATGTCGACGAAGACAAGCTCAGCGGCCCGGTGGTGAATTCGCCGCGGCAGCTGTGGTCAGTGGCGGCCTATCTCGCGGTCGTCACCGAGGGCGTGTTTGGCCTCGGCGAAGACGGCCGGGTGGAACCGAAACTGCCGACCTCGCTGGTGCCGATGCTGTTCGGGCAGCGCACGTCGATCACGCTGAAGCTTCGCGACCGCAGCATCACTCTGCAGCTTCCGAAGAAGTACGCTGGCAATCTGCTGGTCGCCGATCGCAGCACCACGCGTGGCACCGCCACCACGGTGACGCTCAAGGCGGTGCAGGTGAAGGACGTGCCGCTGCGCACCGACGCGCCGCTGTACGCACCGCTCGCACCCGCCGCGCCGCTGTTGCGCGCCGACGGCGACGGCTGGCAGATCACGGTGGATGGCAAGGTGCAGCTCTACCTCAACGGCCAGGTCCACGGCAGCATCGACGGCAGCAGTCACCTCGCCCGGCAGCCAGGTCTCGTTTGCATCAGCACCACGCGCGTCGATGCGCACGGCCTCGAATCGCTGCACAGTCCCGCCACATGCGTGGGCGCGGTGACGAAGGTCGCCGGCCATTGGCCGCGCCGCTGGACCGCACCGGCCACCGGCGACTATCGCGTGTCGCTCGACTACGCCAACGACCACGGCCCGATCAATACCGGCATCACCGCCGCGGTGAAGATGCTGATCGTCCGTTGCGATGGCACGGGCGAGCAGCGCCTGCCGATCGTGATGCCGCACAGCGTGCGCGCGCAGCCATCCACATGGGGCCGCTTCACGGCAAAAGCAGGCGCTGCCTGCCAGTTCGACCTCGACGACGGTTTCAACATGAGCTATCTCGCCCACTTCGCCCACTACACCGGCGGCAGCGGCGGCAGCGACGGCCCGTTGAACCAGGCCGATGTGCATGCTCTGCTGATCGCCCCGCTCGCCACCGGTCACGGCACACCATGAAGGACGGCATCGTCTTGCATACCAAACCGGCGCTGTCGTTCTGGCAGATATGGAACATGTGCTTCGGCTTCCTTGGCCTGCAGTTCGGCTTCGCGTTGCAGAACGCGAATGTCAGCCGAATCTTCCAGACCCTGGGCGCCAACGTGAACGACATCCCGGCGCTGTGGATCGCCGCGCCGCTGACCGGGTTGATCGTGCAACCGATCATCGGCCACTTCTCCGACCGCACCTGGACCCGGCTGGGCCGGCGCCGCCCCTACTTTCTGGTCGGCGCGGTGTTCGCCTCGCTGGCGCTGCTGTGGATGCCGAATGCGCCGGCGCTGTGGATGGCCGCCGGTCTGCTGTGGATTCTGGATGCGTCGATCAACGTGTCGATGGAGCCGTTCCGCGCCTTCGTCGGCGACCAGCTGCCCACGCGCCAGCGACCATTGGGCTATGCGATGCAGAGTTTCTTCATCGCCGTGGGCGCGGTGGTGGCCTCGGCGTTGCCGTGGATGCTGGCGCAACTGGGCGTGGCCAACGTGGCGGCGGGCGGCGGCATTCCCGACACGGTGAAGTACGCGTTCTACGCCGGCGGCGCGGTGCTGCTGGGCGCGGTGCTGTGGACGATCCTGCGTACGCGTGAGTACCCGCCCGCGCAATTGCAGTCGTTCACCGACAGCGTGGCCGAGCAGCCGGCAGTGGATGCCTCGCGCGCCTGGACGCTGGGCCTGTTGCTGCTGGCGGCCGGCGTGCTGGTGCTGTTCGCGATTCGCCACTTCGCACTGGAGAAGGAGTTGTACCTGCTGGCCGGTGGCCTGGTCGTGTTCGGCCTGCTGTTCGCCTGGCTCACCTTCACCCGCAGCCGCGGCATGCTGCGTGAAGTGATGGGCGATCTGTACAGCATGCCGGGGCCGATGCGCCGGCTCGCCTGGGTGCAGCTGTTCTCGTGGTTCGCGCTGTTCGCGATGTGGATCTACACCACGCCGGGCGTGACGCAGACGCTGTACGGCGCCACCGATACCGGCTCGGCCGCCTATAACGAGGGCGCGAACTGGGTCGGTGTGCTGTTCGCCGCGTACAACGGTTTCGCCGCTCTGGCCGCGGTGGTGATCCCGCTGATGGTGCGCCGCTGGGGCCTGCGGATCAGCCACCTGGTGAACCTGTGCCTGGGTGGCGCCGGGCTGCTGTCGTTCCTGTATATCCGCGATCCGCAGTGGCTGCTGGCCTCGATGGTCGGCGTGGGTTTTGCGTGGGCGTCGATCCTGTCGCTGCCGTACGCGCTGCTGTCGGACAACCTGCCGGCGGCGAAGATGGGCGTCTATATGGGCATCTTCAATTTCTTCATCGTGATCCCGCAGCTGCTGGCCGCCAGCGTGCTCGGGCTGCTGCTGCGGCTGTGCTTCCACAACCAGCCGATCTGGGCGCTGGCACTGGGTGGCGCCTGCCTGCTCGTCGCCGGCCTGCTCACCCTGCGCGTGCGCGAGCCGGTCTACGCGACGCCTGCCGCCATCGCCGCCGTAAGCCCGCCATGACCAGGCCGACCGTCCTGCTGGCCGGCGCACGGACGCCGGCATGCAGCTGCGACGTATCCGGGAGCGGGCGTGTCGGCATATTTACATAGCCGTCTGGATGGCCGTTCCATATTCAATAGATCGGGGCATCCTTGGGTGACGCAAAAATGCAACCCGTATCTCCCCGGTCTTCTCGAGTTGCCGCCTGCAGCTGTGGGCAGTTGCAAGCGCATGTCGTCGGCGAGCCCGTGCGCGTGTCTGTGTGCCACTGCCTGGCGTGTCAGCGCCGCACTGGGAGCGCGTTCGGTGCGCAAGCGCGTTTTCCACGCGAGGCGGTCACGGTCGTTGGCGCGAGCACCGAGTACGTCCGCACCGGAGACGAAGGGACGAAAAGCACATTCGGGTTCTGCCCGAAGTGCGGTGCCACCGTGTACTACACGCTGGAGGGCTGCTCCGAGGCGGTCGCAATACCTGTGGGTGCGTTTGCAGACCCATCCTTTCCAGGACCAAGCTTCTCGGTGTATGAAGAGCGCATGCACTTCTGGGTCCGCATGCCCAGCAACATCGAGCACATGGCATGAGGCCGAAAGCGCCACCTGCCCCCTCCA
>DHXA01000249.1:11346-34271 GCA_002413455.1 Rhodanobacter sp. UBA5168
TTCAGGCGCCCACTACATGGCCGCATCGCGAGCCGTTGTGCATCGGTAGCGCTGCTGGAAAACTCCTCTGGCCTCTGGAGGCAAATGCATGCCTTCAACTTGCCTCGTGCGTACAATGGTGCCTGACAATTCAGCCACGCCGACACCGCCCCGCGGCGCGGCTTGACTCCAGCGTCAGGCATTCCATGAGGCACTCAACGTGAAGTACGTCATCGTCGGTGGAACGTCGGGAATTGGACTGGCCGCAGCCAAGATGGCGGTTGATGCCGGGCACGAAGTCATCGCTATTGGTCGCGATCCCGCGAAGTTCCCGGCCGCCCAATCGGTAGGCGCCACTACCGCTCAGGTCGATGCCGCCAACTTCGTGGAGAGCCACCGCTTCTTTGCGTCGCAACCCGCCTTCGATCACCTGGTGCTTTGCGTCTCCGGCTCCGCGGGTTCCGGCAGCTTTCGCGACCTGACACTGGAGGATCTCCGGAAAGGATTTGAAGGCAAGTTCTGGCCACAAATAACGTGTGCAAAAGCGGCGCTGGCCTCGCTCAACGCACAGGGTTCCATTACATTCGTGGGTGCAATTTCGTCACGAGCAATGAAGCCCGGCACAGCCGGCCTGGCTGCCATCAATGCCGCGCTGGAGGCGATGGTTCCAATTCTGGCCTCGGAGCTTCGTCCGACGCGCGTGAACGCCGTCGTACCTGGAGTAGTCGATACTCCGTGGTGGTCCCGTGTACCAGAGGCGGCGCGCAAAGAACTATTCGAGCAACTCGCGACTGAAGTAGCCGTCGGTCGCGTCGGCAAACCTGAAGACCTCGCCAGTGCAATCATGTTTCTAACGACAAACACGTTTGTCACGGGCACCATTCTTGACTGCGATGGCGGCTGGAAGCTGAAGAACGCCTGACCTATCATTCCAGCGGACGCACTACGGGCGCCACTGGATTCAAGCGTCAGCCACACTCAATGACTTTCTTCATCCGCTGTTCGTGCCCATGGAGTGCGCGTGCGACAGCTAACAGTTCACGCATGCGGATGCGCGTGCCGCGTGCCGCTTAACTCGGCCGTTGAGGCATCGGGGGGTTGGATTCAATGATTTGCCGCATGTGGCACGGGGTCACACCACGCTCAAAGGCCGACGCCTATACGAGCTTCCTTGAGCAGCGGGCTGTTCCAGACTATCGCTCGGTTCCTGGCAACCTGAGTGTTGCCGTGCTGCGGCGAGACGAGGCGGAGATCACCCACTTCCTGACCGTGACGTATTGGGAGTCGGAGGAGAGCATTCGTGCTTTCGCTGGAGATGATCTGCTTAAGGCCAAGTACTACCCCGAAGATCAGGACTACCTGCTGGGGTTTGAGCCGCTGGTTCAACATTTCGTCGTGGCGGCCATCGAAAGCGTCGCCTGACCATTCAGTCAGGCCCAAGCCGCTTCACAGCGTGGCTCAATTCAGGCGCTGGCTGTGCAAGTCTCCCTGCAACTGGAACCTCATTATGAAATCCGAATTTCCAACGGCCCAGGAGTACTCGTCCCAGAAGGCACAGCACCCGGCAATGACTGTCGTCGACATTCGCGCTGAGCAAGCCGATATCACCGGTTCGTACAAGAACCAGGTGCTGTTCGATATCAACAAGGAGTGCATGCGGCTTTCGGTATTCGAGGGAGAGTATCGATGGCATCACCATCCGGATTCCGACGAACTCTTTCTCGTTGTGGCGGGCGAACTCCAGATCGAGTTTGGGGCTGGCACCCAGGCGACGCTCACCGAGTGGCAAAGCATGGTCGTACCGGCGGGCACCGTGCACCGCACACGTGCGATAGGACGCACGGTCAACGTCACCTATGAAAAGCGCGGTGCGCAGACTGTTTTTGTGGAGCCACCGTCCGACAATTCATCCAGGCCGGACCCGCTTCGCGGGCCGGTTTAATTCAAGCGTTGTAATTTTCATGCCCACCGCCTTTGCGCCACGGCAGTGGCCGGCATGGCTCGCCACTTCCAGCCAATCGAGCGATCTTGTCGCCGCCATCGCACCCCGCGTGCCGAAGCGGGCATCGGCTGCGACGTCCTCGCGACCGCTTGTCACGCTGACGTCGCTCCTGCGGAAGTGCGGCGCCCCGTCGATGTAAGCTTTGGTGGAATCCGCATCGGTGGTCGTCATGAGCCATATCGGAAAGCCGCCTTGTGATCCCGGTGTCATCCTGAGTGGCACGCTGGCGATGCCCTGCTCCGCGTCATCGCGGCGCTGGACGCTGCTGGCGGCGATCATCGGGTCGAGCCTGGCGTTCATCGATGGCACTGTGGTCAATATCGCATTGCCATCCATCCAGCAGAACTTCAATGCCAGCACGGCCAATGCGCAGTGGGTGATGGAATCGTATGCGCTGTTCCTCGCCTCGCTGCTGCTGACGGGCGGCGCGCTGGGCGATCGTTTCGGGCGACGACGTATCTTCACGATCGGCGTGGCGTTGTTCACGCTGGCTTCGATCGGCTGCGCGCTGTCCGCCAGCGTGAACCAGTTGATCGCCACGCGTGCAGTGCAGGGCATCGGCGCCGCGTTGCTGGTGCCGGGCAGCCTCGCGCTGATCAGCGCGGCCTATCCGGAAACCGGACGCGGCGCGGCGATCGGCACATGGTCGGCATGCAGCGGCATCATGGCCGCCATCGGCCCGTTGATCGGAGGTTTCCTGGTCGAACACTACGCGTGGACCTGGGCCTTCCTGGTGAATGTGCCGATCGGCGGCGTGCTGCTGGTGGTCTGCGTCATGAAGGTGCCGGAAAGCATCGGGGCCGCCGGTCGCCAGCCGGTGGATGTCACCGGGGCTGCGCTGGCCACGCTGGGTTTGGCCGGCGTGGTGTTTGCGTTGATCGAAGCGCCGGCACGTGGCTGGACGGCCGTGCCGGTCCTGCTCGCCGCCGCGGTTGGCATGCTGGCGCTCGCGCTGTTCGTGCGCGCGGAGGCCCGCGGCAACGCACCGATGCTACCGCTGGCGCTGTTCCGTCAGCGCAATTTCGCGGGCGCCAATCTGCTGACCCTGTTGTTGTACGCCGCGCTCGGCGGCGCGCTGTTCTTCCTGCCGCTCGACCTGATCCAGGTGCAGGGCTACGGCGCTACGGCGGCTGGCGCGGCGCTGCTGCCGTTCATCGCGATCATGTTCGTGCTGTCGCGCTGGGCCGGTACCCTGGTCGACGTGTTCGGCTCGAAGCTGCCGCTGGTGGTGGGACCTGCGATCGCGGCACTGGGATTCGCCTTGTTGGCGCTGCCCTCGATCGGCGCCGATTACTGGACGACGTTCTTCCCGGCCACCTGCGTGCTCGGCCTTGGCATGACCATCACGGTGGCACCGCTGACCACCACGGTAATGAACGCGGTCGGTGCGGAACTCGCGGGCACGGCGTCGGGCGTGAACAATGCGGTATCGCGCACGGCCGGACTGCTGGCGATCGCGGCCTTCGGCATCGTGCTGACCTGGGCATTCGATGCCCGTCTGGCCAGTGAACTCGCGCACCTGCAGTTGCCGCCCGAACTGCTGTCCCCGGTGCTGGCGCAACGCCAGAAGCTGGCCGGCATCGTCATTCCGCACGACGCCTCCGCCGCCGCGACGGCGGCACTGCGGCATGCGATCGGCACATCGTTCGTGGCGGGTTTCCGCTGGGTCACGCTGCTGTCCGCCGGCCTCGCGCTGATCAGCGCGATATGCGCAGGGCTGCTCATCGAGGGGAAGGATCGCCGCGGCGGATAGCCGGCGGCTGAGTCGCGTACCAAATGCCGATTCGCTCGCTTCATTCGGACCGGCGCCGCCGAAGGTATCCTCCACCGTACGACCCAGTTCCGGATAACTCACCCATGCGTTTATGGACGTTGCACCCGAAGTATCTGGACCCGCCTGGCCTGGTGGCGCTGTGGCGGGAGTCCCTGCTGGCCCGCGCCGTGCTGCGCGGCGAAACACGGGGCTATCGGCAACATCCGCAGCTGCAGCGATTCCGGCAGCATGCAACGCCATTGCTCGCCATCAACGCCTATCTTTCCGCCGTACATGCTGAATCCGTGGTGCGTGGATATTCGTTCGATCACAGCAAGATCGGGCCGGTGCGCCGCATCGCCGCGATCGATGCCACCACCGGACAATTGGCCCATGAATGGCAACACCTGCTGCAAAAGCTGGCATCCCGCAACCCCGCCCTGCACGCGCAATGGCATGCACTCGCCAGGCAGGAATGCCATCCGCTATTTCGGCTGCGCAAGGGTCCGGTCGAGCCCTGGGAGCGCCATGCATGAAGATCGAATCGTTCGATGGAGTGATCCTTTCAGGCCACAAGCAGGATGCAGTGGAAGTGCCATTCGACCCTGCGGAACGCTGGTCGAAGACGGCAAGACCGCTCTGGTCCGGCCGGCGCGGGCACGCAGTCAGCGGCAGGCTCAATGCCTGCGGGTTCGACAGTTTCATCGTCGCCCGCTCACGCAGGTTCTGGCTGCTGCTGCCGGCCGCGGTCGAGGCGCAGGCGGATGTCCGTGCGGGTGACACCGTGCATATCGAAGTCGCACCGCGCCAGGCCGGCGGTGGGGCGTCATGACGGGAGCCATCGTCGACCTCGCCGCGTTGCTGCGATCGATGCGCCCCGTACTGAACCGCGGCGTGTATGCGTTCGTCTCGCTATCCGCTGGCAACGTGCCGGACGCGATCGAGCCGATCGCGACATTCCGCGAGAGCGAGGGGCTGACCCTCATCGTCGAGGAGCAGCAAGCCAGTGACGCGCGGCTCAGGGTGCTGTTTCGCGCCGCCTGGATCACTCTGACCGTGCACTCCGACCTGCAGGCGGTCGGCCTTACCGCTGCCGTCGCGAACGCACTGGCCGAGGCGGGCATCAGTTGCAACGTCGTCGCGGCCGCGTATCACGACCATCTCTTCGTTCCCGTCGAGTCGGCCGGCCAGGCGATCGCCGTTCTGCGCACGTTGCAGGAACAGACCGGCCCGAATCCCGGCGCGACCTGATCCGGACGTCACTCATGCGCTACGTCGCTTTCTTCCGCAATCTCAATCTTGGCCGTCGCAACTGTCCCGACCGGGCGCAGTTCGAACATGCATTCCTTGGCGCAGGCGCGGCCGCGGCCGCGTCGTTCCTGAGCAACGGCACGATCGCATTCGCGGCGCGCAATCAGCGCGCTGCGGAGAAGATCCTCATCGATGCATCGGTTTCCATGGCGGCCCGTTGCGGTTTGCGCGAACCGGCGTTCCTGCGCGGGATCGACCATCTTGCGGCGCTGGTCGAAAGCACGCCGTTCAAGGCGATCGACCCCATCGGGGTCTACGCCTGCTGCGTCACCTTCCTGCACCCCGATGCCGCGGGCGCCGACAAGCCGCCCTCGGCGACGCCACGCGGTGATGTCGAGGTGATCGCCATCACCGGCTCGGAGGCTCTGTGCATCGTGCGCAAGCGCGGCAAGAGCCCGGGCAGCCCGAATGCGTTTCTGGAAAAAGCGCTCGCCCTGCCCGCCACCACCCGCGCATGGAACACGGTGGTGCGACTGGTCGACAAGCACGCCTGAGCGACCGGGCGATGCGTTTGCACACCGACGAAGAACGGAAAGGCATCCGCTGGCGCGCCCTCAGGCTCGAAGATGGTAAGTCCACGGCTCAAGACGACGCTGCAAGCCGGATCGACCGCGTCGCTCAGGCCTGACAGCCACGGCCGCATGGGTCGGGCTTGCAGGCGCAATCGTCATCACAGGAAACGGCGCAGGAAGCCGGCTTTGCCGATTCCGCCCACCTCGGCCGCACCTGTCGCCGGATGATCGGGCTGGCGCCGGCCAGCCTGCTCCGGGAGACGGTGACGGCAGGCGGTGCGGGTTGAACAGCATCGGCGGGCTCTCGCGGCCGCACCGGTCACTTCGTCGTGCAGCGTCGCAAAGGCGTTTGATGCGGTGCGCCGTCGCGTCGCATACTTCGCCCGGCACGATGGATCCGGTCTCTGGTGGCGCGCAGCGTCGCCCCTCGACTTCACTGCGTCACGTCTGTCTGTTCCGAGTTCGTCGAAGGGCTCACGGCGAATGGGTTTTCCTGTTGTCTACGGCCAGACCGATCGTCGCCGTCGGGAGCGTCACGATGCGAAGCAAGCCGGTTTTGCTGATGCTTGGATTGCTGGCGCTGGCCGGTTGCCGGACCGCGCCGCGTCGCCCTGCGCCGCCCGACCTGATCAGTGCGGCGACGCCGGTCGGCTTTCCGCCCAGCGTACGGCTGGTCACTACCGATCTGCGCACGTTCACCGCGCTGGCGCCGGACTTCTTCGGCGGCATTCGCGCCGCGGCAACCGACGGCACGGTCGACATCCTGGCGCTGTCCGGCGGTGGCTCGGGCGGCGCCTACGGCGCCGGTGCGCTGGCCGGGATGAGCCGCGCGCATACGCGCCCGCAATTCGAGATGGTGACCGGGGTGAGCGCCGGCGCGCTGCTGGCGCCGTTCGCATTCCTGGGGCCGCAGTGGGATACGCGCATGCAGGAAGCTTTTACCGGCGAGCGCAGCGTGCGGCTGTTGCGCTCGCCTACACGCACCCTCCTCGCCCGGTTGTTGTCGCCGCGTAGCCTGCCGCATCACAACGCGCTGTTCCAGTTGGTCGATCACTTCGTCACGGCGCAGATGATCCATGCCGTGGCGCGTGAGGCCGACAAGGGCCGCCGGCTGGTCGTGGCGACCACCGACCTCGACAAGCACGAGACCGTGCTGTGGAACCTGGGCGAGATCGCACAACACGGCGGCACCGAGGCGCGCACGCTGTTTCGCGACGTGCTGGTCGCCTCGGCCAGCGTGCCGGGTGTGTTTCCGCCGGTGCTGATCCATGTGCGCGATGGCAACCGCGAATACGACGAGATGCACGTGGACGGCGGCGTCACCACTTCGGTGTTCAGCACGCCGCTGATTGCCGGCATCCAGTCGACCGAGCTGCCGCTGCTGCGCGGTGCGCACTTGTACATGATCGTCAACGGCCAGCTCGCCCGCGCACCGCAGACCACGCGCTACAACACCGTCGACATCCTCTCGAATGCCTTTGCCGCCGAGCTGACCTACAAGACCCGCGAGGCCATCGTGGACAACATCGCCGCAGCCCAACGGCTGGGCATGACATTCAATCTCACCGACATTCCGGTGGATTACCCGCAGACCAGTTTCATCGACTTCGGCCAGCAGCACATGCAGGCATTGTTCGACTACGCCGCCGATTGCGCGATGCGTGGCCTGTTGTGGATGACTCCGGCGCAATCGATCCGACGCAACATGAATACGTATCGCATGGCGGGATCAACACCGCCCGCGTGCCCCGCCAGCACGGCCGAGCCGGCGCACTGATCGCGCACCTGCAGCCGGTCAACGCTGGCATCCGGCATCCATTGGACGTACATTTCGGGCACGACCGCGTTGCGAGGGGGAAAGCGCCCAGCAGCCGCCGGAGATGCGTCATGCACGCAGGAGCCTACGGCCACCGGTTGGCCGTCTCGTTCGACCTGGAGCACCCGCCCACGCTGTCCTCGCAGACATCCGACGGGACTCGGTTGGCCGTGACCGAGTTGCAGCGCGACACCCCCGACTACGGTTTCACCGCACCGATAGCACGCGAGCCGGCCTATCTGCTGGGCTTGCAACTGCGTGCCTTGCAGCATCACGAACTGTGGCTGGACGGGCGGCCGGTCGCGGTGCGTGCGATCACGCCTGGCACGACGCATATCTACGACCTCGAGCGCGACCCGGTCGCCTATCTGCCCGAACCGTTTCATCCGCTGTTCTTCTATGTCCCGCGCAGCGCACTGGCCGAGTTGTCCGAAGAGCTCGGCACGCCGCGGGTCAACGACTTGCGCAATCAGCCTGGCCAGTTCATCGATGACCCGGTCATCAACCATCTCGGCCGCTGCCTGCTGCCGGCCCTGCATGCGGCGCAGCACAACCACCAGTTGTACGTCGACCACATCCTGCTCGCCCTGCGCACGCATCTGCTGACGACCTATGGCGGCGTACGCAGCGCCAGCTCGATGCCACATGGCGGACTTGCCCCGTGGCAACAGCGCCAGGCGATGGAGTTGATGCGCGAGCATCTCGTCGACGGCATTCCGCTGGCGCTGGTGGCCAAGGCCTGTGACCTGTCGTGCAGCGCCTTCGTGCGTGCGTTCAAGCAGAGCACCGGGGAGTCGCCGCATCAGTGGTTGATCCTGCGCCGCCTCGACCTGGCCATGCAGCTGATGCGCGACCGCGGCCTGCCACTGACCGACATCGCCTACGCCGCGGGCTTTGCCGACCAGAGCCACTTCACCCGCATGTTCACCCGCAAGATGGGGATGAGCCCTGGCGTCTGGCGCAATGCCAGCGGCTACCGTGCTTCCGTCGACCCACCGACCACCTGACGCCTTCCCGCGAAAATCAGATCACCGAACGCACCACTCCACCATCCACACGCATCGCCGCACCGGTGGTCGCCGAGGCCTGCTCCGAGGCGAGGTACACCGAAAGATTAGCTACTTCGTCGACGGTGGCCAGCCGCCTGATCAGCGATGACGGCCGATGCGTGGCGATGAAATCGCGCTCGACCTGCGCCAACGGTACGCCCTGCTCGGCCGCGATCTTGCCGAAGAAATCGCCGACGCCCTCCGAGCGCGTCGGCCCCGGCAGGATCGCATTGACGGTGACGCCGCTGCCGGCCAGCGACTCGGCCAGCCCGCGCGACACCGCCAGCTGCGCGGTCTTGGTCACGCCGTAGTGGACCATCTCGGCCGGAATCTGCACCGCCGACTCGCTGGACACGAACTGCACGCGACCCCAGCCGCGCTGCGCCATGCCCTGCGCGTAATGGCGAGCGAGCCGCACGCCGCTCATCACGTTGACCTCGAAGAAATGCAGCCAGTCCTCGTCGGGAATGTCGAAGAACGCCTTCGGTTCGAAGATGCCCAGGTTGTTGACCAGGATGTCGGTCTGCGGCACCGCCACGATCAGCTGCTCCGCGCCTTCGCGCGTGCCGAGATCGCCGGCCACGCCGCTCACGCGCGCGCCCTGGACATCCTTCGTGATGGCGGCGAGCGCCTCGTCCACGCGCGCCTGCGTGCGCCCGGTAACCACGACGTGCGCGCCTGCGGCGGCCAGACCGCGGGCGATCGCCAGGCCGATGCCGGCGGTGGAACCGGTGACGATCGCGTGGCGCTTGCTGAGGTCGATATGCATGGGCTTCTCCGGAGGGACGGCGACTGACCCGTAACGTTACACCGCCGCCTTGCCGATCGACGCCCCGCGCTTGTCCGTTCTTGCGCAGCATTGATCCTTCCTCGCGCTTTTGTTCGCGCTGCCGCAACGAGTGGAACGATCCAGCCCGATCAGGAACGTTCAAGCCAGCGGCAGCGCACGTAGTTAGCGTGGCGCCTGTCCCACGATCGCAGAGAAGGAGCCCGCCATGAACACCCGACTCGATTTCTGCAAGGCCAGCCCGGAAACAATCAAGGCAATGATCGCGCTGGAGCAGCGCATCGGCAAAAGCGCGCTGGAGAAACCCCTGATCGAGCTGGTGCGCCTGCGCGCTTCGCAGATCAACGGCTGCGCCTACTGCATGGACCTGCATTCGGCCGACGCGCGCAAGGCCGGTGAGAACGAGCGGCGGCTGGCCACCCTGGGCGCGTGGCGCGAGACGCCGTTCTTCACTGCTCGCGAACGCGCCGCACTGGCGTGGACCGAAGCGGTCACCCTGGTCAGCATCACGCATGTGCCCGACGACGTGTGGGAATCAGTGCAGCCGGAATTCACGCCGGAAGAGATGACCGACCTGACCTTGCTGGTGGTGGCGATCAACGGCTGGAACCGTTTCTCGATCGCGTTCCGCAAGATGCCCGTCTGACATCGGGGCGACATCCAGCTCCGGTGCCTGCCTCTCGCCGCGTAGTTTCGCAACGGCTGAGGCCGGCCGCGCCTCCCATCCATATGGTGGCGACATCGGACAAATTGAGGCAAGAAAATTCAAGCTCCGCGGCGCCTGGGCGGCGCCATGCTTGCCACCATGCTGCTGGCCCTGACCCAGCAAGCGGCGGCCCAGACGCCACCGAAGCAGACGCCGCAGGATCTGGTCGACGCGCTGCGTACGGCCTTCGGCGCCCACCATGCGCGCGCCGTACATACCAAGGGGGTGATGCTGGAAGGCGCGTTCACGCCGGACGCCGCAGCTCGCGCACTCACCAAGGCGCCGATCTTCGCCGGCGGCAGTCTGCCGGTCATCGCGCGCTTCTCCCTGTTCGCCGGCATACCGGACATTCCTGATACCGACGCCGGCGCGCCGCCGACGGGCCTGGCGCTGAAGATCAAGGCGAAAGACGGCAGCGACTACGACCTGGCCAGCGACCAGCACAACGGTTTCATCGTGGCGACCAGCGACGAGTTTGCCGAGTTCCTGCGCGACGTCGGTGCCAGCGGGCCGAACGCGCCGCATCCGACGGCGGTCGAGCAGTTCCTCGCCACGCATCCGATCGCCAAGACGTTCCTCGCCAGCCTGACCGTGCCGGCTTCCTATGCAACCGCCACCTACTTCGGCATCAATTCGTTCAAGTGGACCAATGCCAAAGGCCACCCGACCTACGTCCGCTACCAGTACCTGCCGCGCGCCGGCGAGCACTACCTGAAGCCGGCCGAATGGAAGGCGCGCCGCCCGAGCTACCTGCAGGACGATATCGTGGCGCGCGTCGCCAGGGAGCCGGTCGCGTTCGACTGGTACGCCCAGATCGCCGAGAAGGGCGACAAGATCGAGGATCCCTCGATCGCCTGGCCGGACAGCCGCAGGCGGGTCAAGCTCGGTACCTTCACGTTCACCCGGCTTCCCAGGGACGCCGCTGCCGCCGACCGGCAGTACATGGTGTTGCCGGGGCAACCGCATGCCGGCATCGAAGCGGCCGATCCGATGCTGCTCCTGCGCAACAAGGCTTACCCGATCTCGTTCCGCGGCCGTCAGTAGTTTCCGGCAACCCGGCTGGAAGCAATCCGGGTTCAGCGGAACACCTTCTGCACCAGCGTGACAACGACGCCGAGCACGCCGAGAGCGGCGATCAGCATAAAGTGGTCGATGTTCGCCAGCATGGCCGACTGCTGCGCCAGCAGTTGGGCCACGCTGGCCACCGCGATCTGGCCGGCCCGCACCGGGCCAACGTCGCTGGCCAGCGCATCCTGCAGATGCTGGATCGTGGCGAGGTACACCGGATTGTCAGGCGTCACCTGCGCGTTGAGCACGTTGTAATGCACGGTGGTGCGCCACTGCTGGCCCAGCGTGGCGACCGAGATGCCCAGCGCGATGCCGGCCTGCGCCAGCATGTTCTTCACTTGCTGCGCATTGGAGAACAGGGTTTCGTCGTTCTCCATCTGGCGGAACGTCTGTATCGCGGCGATCGGCAGCACGGTCAGCAGGAAAATGTTGTAGCAGGCCAGTGCCGGCAGAATGTGCAGCCACGGGTTGGCCGCCGGATCGAGCCTCGCGAGCAGCAGGCCGAACAGCGCCAGCGCGAGGAAGCCGGTGATCCAGAACTTGCGCGGCGCCGGATGCCTCGGCACCAGCGTCGACACCACCGCGAACGTCGCCACCGCCGCCAGCGCGCCGAGCGCCTCGAAGTGGCCCACCGTCTCCCATGAGTAGCCCAGCGTTCGCTGCAGCATCACCGGTACCACGTAGTTGTTCGCACCCAGCATCAGATAGGCAAACAGGAATAGCGTGATGCCGGCGATGTAGCGCAGATGCAGCATCGAGCGGATGTGCAGCAGTGGCTGCTGGTGGCGACGCTGATGATGCGCGTAGACGATCAACGCCAGCAGTGCAGCCACCAGCACGCCGGCGACGAACAGCACGTCGCCATAGAAGTCGTAGTAGAAGCGCTGCAGCGCATACAGCAACCCGAAACTGCCGCCCACCAGCAGCACCTGCTGCCAGGGATTCCAGTCGCTGCGCCCTTCCTCGTAGCCGCGCAAGTCATTGTTGAGAGTGATGCTGGCGAGCACGAAGGCCACCAGGTCCAGGATCGCCAACAGCCAGAAGATCGCCGACCAGGTGTCGTTGGAAACCGCCTGCGCCGCCAGCCAGGGTCCGGCGGCGATGCACAGCGCCACGCCGTAGGCCAGCGACTTGATGCCCATGAACCTTCGCGGCCCGGCCAGCACGTGGTGGATGATCATGCGTGCCGAGGTAAACAGCGCGCCGCCGCCGATCGCCATCACCAGGCGGCCGATCAGGAACGAGGCGAAGTCGTGACTGGTGGCGCACAGCACGGCGCCTAGCAGCGATACCGCCGTGGCGCACTGGATGAACAGCCGCCCGCCGAGCCGGGTCACGAACCAGCGCTGCATCGAGATCGCCAGGATCGCCACGCTGGCGTACGCCGCGGCGATCAGGCTGAAATCCTCCGGCGTGATGCTGACCTCACCCATGATCGGGCCGGCGCCGAACGCGACCATGCTCAGCTGCAGGAACTCGATCGCGGTCAGCACGAAGATCGTGGCGTAAAGCAGGACACCGGGCGTGCGCGTGTTCAAGGCGATGACCTCCTGTGGCTCCAACGATTACTGGTTGGCCGCGATGATCTTGTCGACCACGTCATCCGCCTTGGCCAACTCGTTCGCGAACACGTCGGTGCGGTAGCCGTGTTCCTGCGAACCCGGCGTGACCAGTCGGCTGCCATCGCGCTGGCGGGTGGCCACGCGGACTTTCATCGACAGACCCAGCTGCAACGGATGTCGCGCCACCTGTTGCTGGTCCAGCGCGATGCGCACCGGCACGCGCTGCACTACCTTGATCCAGTTGCCGGTGGCGTTCTGCGCCGGCAGCAGCGAGAACGCGCTGCCGGTGCCGGCCTCCTGCCCGACCACGGTGCCGGTGTAGACCACGCCATCGCCGTATACATCGGCGACCAGCTCCACTTTCTGGCCAATGCGGATATGCCGCAGCTGGGATTCCTTGAAGTTCGCATCGACCCACAGATGGTCCAACGGCACCACCGACATCAGGGCGATGCCCGGATTGATCTTCTGCCCCAATTGCACATTGCGTTTGGTCACCATGCCAGCGACCGGCGCGGGCACGTCGGTGCGGTAGACCGCGATCCAGGCATCGCGCACCTGCGAGGCGGCGGCCAGTACGTCGGGGTTGTTGGCGACCGAGGTGCGATCGATCAAGGCACTGCTGCCGGCCAGCTGCTGAGTGGCCACGCCGAGCGCGGCGGTGGCGGCGCGGACGGCATCCTCGGCGTGCTTCACTTCCTCGCCGGAGATCGCCCCGCCGGCGACCAGCTCGCGCCGGCGCGCGAGATCCGCCCTCGCCTTGGCCAGCTCGATCTCACGCAACTGCACATTGGCGCGGGTCTGGCCGACATTGGCGTACTGCGCGCGCACCTGGCGTACGGTGCGCGCCAGCTGCGCCTCGGCGCGTGACAGGGCGAGTCGGGCGTCGGTGTCGTCGAGCTTGACCAATGGGCTGCCGGCGCTGACGTAGTCGGTATCGTCCGCGCCGATCGCGGTGACCACGCCGGTGACCTGCGCGGTCACCGCCACCACGTTGCCGTCGACGAAAGCATCTTCGGTGGTCTCGCGATACTGGCCCGCGATCAGCCACCACAGCGCCACGCCGATCACCGCGAGCAACACGACTGCCATGCCCAGCCACGGGGTGAGGCGTGAGCGCGCCGGCGCCGGCACGGCAGACGGCGATGGCGCCGACGGTACGGAGTTATCGGTGTTCATGGTCTGCTCCCTGGCGTGCGGGCTTGGACAACGCTGCCCGGCGGCGGCACGGCATCGGGTTGATAGCCGCCACCGAGGGCGCGGATCAGGTTCAGGCGCAGCTCACGCTGACGTGACTGCGATGCGATCACCAACTGCTTCTGTGCCAGCACCTGGGTCTCGGCGCTGAGCACCTGCAGGTAGTTGGCCAGCCCGCTGCGATAGCGCGCCTGCGCAAGTGCGTAGGCGCGCTGGCTGAGCTGCAGCGCCTGATCCTGCTGCTGCACCTGTTCCTGCAGCCAGTGCAGCGACACCAGCTGGTCGACCACGTCGTGCACGGCCGTGATCACGGTGGCGTTGTAGTGTTCGACCGCCGCGTCATAGCCGGCCTGGCGTACGCCGAGATTGCCGCGCAAGCGGCCGCCGTCGAAGATCGGCAGCGAGATCGCCGGACCGATGCCGAGTACGCGGCTGCCGGCGTCGAGGAACTGGTCGAAGCCCAGGCTCTGCAGGCCGACCAGTCCGTTGAGACTGATGTTGGGATAGAACTGCACCTTGGCCACGGTGATGTCCTGGCTTGCCGCCTCGACGCGCCAGCGGTCGGCCACCACGTCGGGGCGCCGGCCGATCAGTTGGGCGGGAAGGTTGGAGGGCAGATTCACCGCGCCAACCGCCGCCAGCAGCGGGCGCCTGATCGCCAGCCCCGCGTCCGGACCCTTGCCTTGCAGTGCGGCGAGCTGGTTGCCGAGCAGCGCGATCGATTCGTCGAGTGCCGCGATGCGCTCGCGCGTGGCCGGCAACGCGGCCTCGGCCTGGGTCAGCTCCAGTTGGGAGTCGATCTGCGCGGTGACACGCCGGCGCGTGAGTTCGAAAATCTGTTCGCGCTGCTTCAGTGTGTTCTGCGCCAGATCGCGCTGGGCATAGGCCAGGTCGAGCCGCAGATAGGTGCGTGCCAGCGCGGTAGTGAGGATCAGCCGCGCAGCCTGCAGATCGACCTCGGCCGCATGGGCGCGGCCAAGTTCGGCATTCACCGCCGCGCGGTTCTTGCCCCAGAAATCCAGCTCGTAGTTGAGCCCGAGCGAAAGATCGTTGATGGTCTGCCAGCTACCGGCGATCGGCGGCGGCACGGTGCCGTCCTCGCTGAAACGCTGGCGCGTGCTCTTCAGACTGGCATTGACCTGCGGGTAGAGCGAAGCACCGACCACGCCCGCCACTGCCTGCGCCTGGCGCACGCGCGCCTCGGCCACGCGCAGGCCGGGCTGGCCATTCAGTGCGTCGGTGATGATCCGATCCAGCTGGGCATCGCCGAAATCCGTCCACCACGCATCTTTCGGCCACGCTGCCTGCGAGAACGCAACGTCCGCCACGCTCTGGCGGGCATCGAGCTGATCGGGGTCCAGCGCGCTGGCCTGGGTATGCAGGCCGCGCATGCTGGCGCAGCCGGCCAGCGATAGCGCGAGCAGCAGGGTGGTCAGCTTCGGCAAGGGGTGGGCAAACGGCGACATAAGGGCAACCCTCGATGTCTCACTCACGAATAGGACTCGGCCGCTATCCGGGCGCGCCAAAGACGCAGGGCAGCTCTTGCGGCGCTCTGCAGGACCTTCTCCAGCGGCGCCTTCATCGCGGCGGCCGCGCATTCGCTAAAGCGTGCAAATAAGCTGCGGCAGCAGCTTAGACCTGACCGGCACCGCCGTCGACGGCAAGCTCGCTGCCGGTGATGAAACTCGCCTCGTCCGAGGCGAGAAACACCACGGCCCGGGCCACTTCGTCGGGCCGCCCCAGCCGCGCCATCGGCACGGTCGAGACCAGGTGCTGCTTCAGCTGATCCAGCGATGCGGCGTCGCCGGCCAGACCGCCCAATCCGGGCGTGTCGATCGGCCCGGGGCTGACCACGTTGACGCGGATGCCGCGATCCTTCAGTTCGGCGGCCCAGCTGCGCGCCAGCGAGCGCACCGCCGCCTTGCTCGCCGCGTAGATGCTGAACGCTTCTGCGCCCTTGGCGGCCACGATGGAACCGGTGAGGATCACGGAGCTGCCGCTGGGCATCAGCGGCAACGCACCCTGCATGGCGAAGACCAGTCCGCGCACGTTGGTATCGAAACTGCGGTCGATGTGTTCCTCGGTGATTTCGCCGAGTCGGCCGAACTCGTAGAAGCCGGCATTGGCGTAGAGAATGTCGAGCCGGCCATGGTTCTGGGCGATGCGCGCGAACAGGCCACGGATGTCGTCGAGGCACGCCGCATCGGTGCGCACGCCGGCCGCTTGTGGGCCCAGCGTGGCTACCGCCGCATCCAGTTCCGGCTGACGCCGACCGGTGACGTAGACAAACGCGCCGGCCGCAATGAGGGCACTGGCCGCGGCCAGACCGATACCGGCGGTGCCGCCGGTGACCAGGGCGATCTTGCCCTTCAGTATGTCGTTCATGATGGTGTTTCTTGAAGTGAGTGGGCGCGACGGCGACGACGCCGACGCGCATGGAGATCAAGGCAAGGCGACGGCCGGTGTGTCGAGGAACTGCACCAGGGCTGGAATGGTCTGCTCCGGTGCCTCTTCGATCAGCCAGTGGCCGGCGTTCTTCACGATGACACCCCGCACGTCGGTATCCACCTGGCGCGCCTGGGTGATCAGGAACTGGCCGGAGGCCTTCTCGCCCGCCAGCACCAGCATCGGCATGTGCAACGGCGTCCTGGCGAAGACGACGAAGTCCTGCGCGTCCTGGGTGAAGGCGTGGAAGTATTCGAAGCCGGCACGCATGCGCCCCGGCTTGGCGTAGGCCGCGGTGTAGAACTCGCGATCAGCCTCGGGCACCGAATGTTTCGGATCGGCGGCGAAGTCGTTCCAGAAGTGCTCGAAGTAGATCCGCTCGCGTCCCTTGACCAGCGCCTCGGGCGTAGCGCCGTAGAAATTGAAATGCCACTTGTCGCGCAGCAGCCAGACCTTCTGCCAGTCGCCGACGCCGGGCAGGAACGCGTCCATCAGCACGATGCTCTCCACTTCATCCGGGTACTGCGCCGCGTACGCGTAGGCCACCATCAGGCCGATATCGTGGCCGACGATCTTGACCTTGTGATAGCCGAGTTGCTGCACCAGTGCGTGGATGTCCTGCGCCATGGTCTTCTTGTCGTAGCCGCTCGGCGGTATCGCCGAGTCGCCGGCACCGGGCAGATCGGGTGCGATCACCACGCGGCCCTCGTCCAGATGCGAAATCAGCGGCAGCCACATGTGACTGGTATCGGTGTAGCCGTGCAGCAGGATCACCGGTGTCGCGCCGCCCTGCCCGGCCTTGAGGTAATGCAGGCGCAGGCCGTTGGCCATGGCGTCGTGGCTTTCGATGGGTCGGATCGGCGACGGCGCGGCTGTCGCGTGCAGCGACGCCAGCGGAAACAAAGTGGTGCAGGCGAGCAGCAGGCGCTGCAGGGATTTCCGGAAACGTTGCATGGGGATACTCCTTGAGTGTTTGCGGCAGCGCCGTGCGTTGCCGCGGGAGTTCAGTGGCGGCGAAGCCGACGATCGCGCCGACTTCGCCGCAGGTCTGTCACGAACACGCCGGGCCTTGTTCAAACCTGCCGGCCCGGCATGGCGGCATCGATCAGAGCTGGCTCATGCCGCCGTCGATGACGATCTCGGTGCCGACGATGAAGGCCGACTCGGGTGCCGCCAGATGCAACACCGTGGCGGCGACCTCGCGCGCTTCTCCGAAACGGCCCAGCGGCACCTGCGACTGGATCTGCGCGGCGATGGCTTCGAGGGCGGCCGCGTCCATGCCGAGCTTGCCGTACAGCGGCGTGCTGATCGGCCCCGGACTGACCACGTTGACACGCACGCCGCGCGGCAGCAGCTCGGCCGACAGTGTCTTCGCCAGCGAGATCAGCGCGGCCTTGCTGGCGGCGTAGACGGACGAGTTCGGCATGCCGATATGCGCGTTGATCGAACCGTTGAGCACGATCGAGGCACCGGCATTGAGCCGCGGCAGCAGCGCCTGCAGCTGGAAATAGGCGCCCTTGACGTTGGTGCCAAAACCCTGGTCCCACATCGCCTCGTCGACCTCGGCGAACGGCGCGAACCTGGCACTGCCGGCATTGATGAAGACGGCGTCGAGCAGGATGTCCTGGCTGGCCAGTGCGGCGGCCAGCTCCTTCGCGTCGGCGAGCGCGCCGGCGTCGTTGCGGATCGCGATGGAACGAACGCCCAGGCCGACCTTCGCCTGCTCCAGTGCGGCGGCATCGCGGCCGGTGATGATGACGCGCGCGCCTTCGGCGGCGAACGCCTGGGCGGCGGCCAGGCCGATGCCGCTGCTGCCGCCGGTGACGAGTACGGACTTGCCTTCGAAACGATTCATGAGGTGCTCCAATGGATGGTGGGTGTGTTTCAGTGGCGCCAGCATGAGCGCCACCGCACCGTTTGCCGTACGATCGTTTCGACGAACTCGTTCGAAGGAATGGCACATGTTGTCCGACGACGAACTGGCCCTGCTGGAGGCGATCCGCGACAGCGGCAGCCTGTCGCGCGCGGCGGCCCGGCTGGGCAAGGCGCCCTCGACGATCTCGCACGCGGCGCGCCAGCTGGAAACACGTTTCGATGCGTTGCTGTTCGACCGCCGCCGCTATCGGCTGCAGCTCACCCCGGCCGGCGAGCTGCTCACGCGGGAAGCCGCGCGACTGATCCAGGACGTGGCGCGGCTGGGCCAGCGCGTGAAGCAGGTCGCCAGCGGCTGGGAGGACCGGCTGCACATCGTCACCGACGAGATCCTGGAGATCGAGACGCTGCTGCCGGTAATCCGCGCATTCGATGCGCTGCAGTCGGGTGTGCGCCTGCGTATCACCCACGAAGTGCTCGGCGGTACCTGGGAAGCCTTGCGCGAAGGCCGCGCGGACCTGGTGGTTGGTGCCACCAATGAGCCGCCGGCGATGCCCAGGCTGCGCTGGTTCGAGCTCGGTGCGATGGAATGGGTGTTCGCCGTCGCCGCGCGTCATCCGCTGGCGAAGGCGGCCGAGCCGGTGTCGCAGGACATGGTCAGCCAGCATCGCTCGGTGGTGGTGGCTGACTCATCGCGCAACACCGGCCGTGCCTATGGAGTACTCGGCGGGCAAGCCACGCTGGCGCTACCGAGCATGCACGCCAAGATCCTGGCCCAGCGCGATGGCCTGGGCGTGGGCTGGCTGCCGCGGCAACGGGTGGGCGCGTTGCTGAAGCAGGGCCTGCTGGTGGAGAAGCGCATGACCGAACCGCGCGAACCCAACACGCTCTACGTCGCCTGGCGCAGCGATCACGAAGGCCGCGCGCTGGAATGGTGGCTGCAGCAGTTCCGCCAGCCACGCCTGGCGAAACGATTGATCCAGGGCCTGGAAGTACCCGCATGAGCCGGCTTGGCGGTGGCCACGCCAGCGCGGCGACGACGCCTTCGTATTCAGCGCAGGCTGGAGCGGCGCACCATCAGCTTTACCGGCAGCACTTCGCTTTCGACCGGCTCGCCGCGGATCAGGCCGAGCAGGCTGTCGACGAGGACCTCACCAGCCTGCTTGGTGTCCTGCAGGATCGTGGTCAGCGGCGGGTTGACGAAGCTGGCCATGGCGATGTCGTCGAAGCCGGCCAGCGCGATATCCTGCGGCACGCGCAGCCCGTGGTCGCTGAGCGCGCGCATGGCGCCGATCGCGATCAGGTCGCTGGCGGCGAACACCGCGTCGAAGCCCACGTCGCGGGTGATCAAGGTACGCATCGCCTCGTAGCCTGAGCTTTCCGTGCTCTCCGCGTTCTCCTGCAATGCGGGGTCGATCTCCACGCCGGCCTGTTGCAGGGCATCGACGTAGCCGCGATAGCGTCCGAAGAATTCCGGATAGTGGCTGGAGGCATCGCCCAGGAAGGCGATGCGGCGGCAACCGCGTTCCAGCAGGTGTCCGGCCACGGCCTGGCCGCCACGGAAATTGTCGCAGCCGATCGAGACGCCCGGCTGGTCCGGCAGCACTGCACCCCAGCGCACGAAACGGGTGCCCTGGGCGACCAGTTTCTCCAGCTTGTCGCGATAGGCCAGGTAATCGCCGTAACCGAGCAGAATGATGCCGTCGGCCTTCTTGCTGTCGGCGAAGTCGGCGTGCCAGTCGTGGGAGAACTGCTGGAACGAGATCAGCAGGTCATAGCTCTGCAGCGCGCAGGCGCGGGTGATCGAGCCGAGCATCGACAGGAAGAACGGATTGATGTGCGACTCGTCGGCGGTGGGGTCCTCGAAGAACAGCAGCGCCAGCGTGCCGGTGTGCATCCGGCGCAGGTTCGAGGCGTTCTTGTCGACCTTGTAGTTGAGTTGCTCGGCGGCAGCCTGGATGCGTCGCCGGGTTTCCTCATTGACCAGCGGGCTGCCGCGCAGCGCGCGCGACACCGTGGCCTGGGAGACCCCGGTCAGGTGGGCGATGTCGATCGATGTGGCTTTTACCTTCATCCGCGGCGTGATCCGGAATCTTCTGGCCAGACAGCGTGACGCCGGCCATGAACTGGCCGCCGGTCGTTCCGAATCCTAACCGCTTTGCGCGCCGCCTGTCGTAAAGCGCACGCCGTTCGCCGATGGCGCGGCAGCCGTTGAACGCCGCCATGCCGATCTCCGCCCCGGCGGAGAAGGAATGCTCCACGCTCCTCACGCGCGCATGTCCTCCAGCTCGATGCCCTTGGTCTCGCGCACGCCGAACAGCACGAACAGCAGCGAAACCAGCGCGAACGCCGCGTACAGGCCGTAGGCGAAGGTGAGGCCGAGTTCGGCCAGCGCCGGGAACGTGCTGGTGATCGCGAAGTTCGCCAGCCACTGCGCCGCGGCGGCCACCGCCAGCGCGGTGGCGCGGATCCGGTTCGGAAACATCTCGCCCAGCAGCACCCATACCACCGGGCCCCAGCTCACGCCGAAGAACACCACGTAGGCATTCGCCGCCACCAGCGCGACGATGCCGGTAGCGCCGGGCAGGCTCAGCGTGGCGCCGCTGCCGGTGGCCTGCGAGAAGCACCATGCCATCAGCCCCAGGGTGATCGCCATGCCGGCCGAACCGATCACCAGCAGCGGCTTGCGACCGATCCGGTCGACCAGCGCGATCGCCACCAGCGTGACCAGCACATTGACGACCGAGGTGGCCACGGTGATGGTGAACGAGTCGGCTTCGCTGAAGCCGACCGAATGCCACAACGTGGACGAATAATAGAAGATCACGTTGATGCCGACGAACTGCTGGAACACCGACAGCAAGATGCCGATCCACACCACCGGCAGCAGGCCGGCCGCCTTGCCGCGCAGGTCGCTCAGCCGCGGCTTGTGTTCCGAACGCAGGCTGACTTCGATGTCGCTCAACTTGGTATCCAGTGCCGCCTCGCTGTGCATGTTCAGCACGTTGCGCAGCACTACCCGGGCTTCGGCCAGACGCCCCTTGGCCACCAGGTGCCGCGGCGATTCGGGTACGCCCAGCACCAGGGTGCCGTAGATCAGCGCCGGCAACACGGCCGCGAGGAACATCCAGCGCCACGCCGCCAGCCCGAACCACAGCGGCGTCGACGCGCCACCAGCCGCACCGGCCAGCCACGCATCACTGAGCAGCGCGGCGAAGATGCCCAGCACGATCGCCAGCTGCTGCATCGAACCAAGCCGGCCGCGGATATACGCGGGCGATACCTCGGCGATGTAGGTTGGCGCGATCACCGAAGCCACGCCGACGCCAATGCCGCCGACCAGCCGCCACGCGATCAGGCTCCACACGCTGTAGGCCAGGCCCGAACCCAGCGCGGCAGCCACCAGCAACACCGCCGCCACCTGCATCGTGCGCACGCGACCGAAGCGGTTCGCCAGCATGCCGGCGTACCACGCGCCCAGCGCCGAACCGAGCAAGGCGCAGGACACCGCGAAACCGGTCTGTGCGGCATCCAGTGCGAAGGTGCCGCGGATGGCGTCGACCGCGCCGTTGATCACCGCCGTATCGAAACCGAACAGGAAGCCGCCCAGCGCCGCCGCCGCCGAAATCAGCACCACCCGCGCGGTGGCGCGCTGGCCGAGTCCGTCCCCTGTCGCGTTCACTGTGCTCATTGCGTCTCCCCACGTCATGGCATCAAAGATTATTCATCCGAGTCTGCACTGTGGCCTTTGCACTGTCCGGCTGAATACGTATGCAGTCGATGGTAGCGCGCCTGGCAGGGTCTTCCATCGCAGAATCCGTCCATCTTCCACCGTTCGCCCCGAGCATAGGCCCGCAGGGTCTAAGTCGAAGGGGATGCGAGGGACCGCCGGCCCTTCGACGGACCGGCCCTTCCACTTCGCTTTGCTACGCTCAGAGCCTGCCCCGAACCCGATCCGGGCAGCACGGAGAGCGAGGCGATGCGTCGAACGCGAGTACCGGCAGCTTAGGCAATCGCGTTGATCACGGCGAGGAAATCGCGGCCGTAACGCTTCAGCTTGGCCTCGCCGACACCGCTGATGGTGGCCAGCTCGTCCTCGTTCGCCGGCAGCGCGCGCAGCATCGCCAGCAAGGTGGCGTCGTGGAACACCACGTACGGCGGCACCCCCTGTTGCTTGGCCAACTGCGTGCGCAGGGCGCGCAATTCGTCCCACATTCCCTGCTCGTAGGCCTCGATGCCGAGACTGCCGCCGCTGCTTTTATCGGATGCGCCCATCTTGCTGTCGCGGCGACGGCGGCTGCCGCGCTCCGGCCTGGCATCCTCGCGCAGTTTCACCGGCTTGCCGCCGCTGAGCACGGCGCGACTGCCGGCGGTCAGGCGCAAGGTGCCGTAGCCCTCGGCATCGGCTTCCAGCAGGCCGGCCGCAAGCAGCTGGCGGAATACCGAGCGCCACTGCTTCTCGTCCATCTCGGCGCCGATGCCGAACGTGCTGAGCCGGTGATGGTCGAGGCTGAGCACACGCTCGGTTTCCTCGCCGCGGAGCACGTCGATCACATGGCCGGAGCCGAAGCGCTGGCCGGTGCGGTACACCGCCGACAGCGCCTTCTGCGCCGGCACGGTGGCGTCCCAGGTTTTCGGCGGCGCGATGCAGTTGTCGCAGTGGCCGCAGGGACCGGGATAGGTTTCGCCGAACGTGCCGAGCAGCAGTTGGCGACGGCAACCGGTGGCCTCGGCATAGGCCAGCAGCGATTCCAGTTTCTGCCGCTCGACCCGCTTGCGTTCGTCGGCGGATTCGGACTGAGCGATCATCTGGCTCATGGTGACCACGTCGGACAGGCCGTAGATCATCCACGCCTCGGCCGGCAG
>DHXA01000006.1 GCA_002413455.1 Rhodanobacter sp. UBA5168
CCGTTGTGCACGGGGGCGAGGCTGCTGCCGGCGTGCAGCGGTGCCACGAACGCAAGCAGGATCATGCAAAGCAGCGTGCGCATGCACGGGCGCATGCGCATCAGCCGGGACGACGTGCGGCAGCGAGCAGGGCTTCGGCGCGCTTCAGGAAGGGCAGGTCGATCATCCTGCCATCGACCACGAAGGCACCGCGCGATTGCGTCCTGGCCACCTCGGCCGCCGCGACGATGCGACGTGCCGCCGCGAGTTCCGCCTCCGAGGCAGCGAACGCGGCGTTCGCCAGGGGCACCTGCCGCGGATGCACGCAGGACTTGCCCACGAAACCCAGTCGTCGCGCCATGCATGCCTCCCCGGTGTAGCCGGCGTCATCATCGAATGCGGCAAAGGCGCCGTCCATCGCGAACACGCCGGCCTGGGCCGCGGCCATGCGCAGGGCGAACATCGCCGCGTGCACATTGCGCGGATCGGTGCGGTCGATGCCATGCGGTTCGAACAGGTCGCCCAGGCCGAGCTGCAGCCCGGCGACGCGCGGATGGGCGCCGGCGATGCGCGCGGCATCAGCCAGCGCCCGCGGCGTCTCGATGTTCACCAACAGTCCGATCGGACGGTCCAGTCCGTTCGCGCGTTCGGCGTGCTCGATCATCGCGACGGCGGCCAGCAAGGCCTCCGGCGATTCGATCTTGGGCAGGTTGATCAGGGCGACGGCCGGATGGACGATCGCGGCAAGGTCGGGCGCGAAATGCGGTGAATCCGGGGCATTGGTTCGCACGATGACGACCTTGGCCGCCTGTGCCACGGCCGCGCTGGCGACAAAGTCCGCCACGGCCTGGCGTGCCACGGCCTTGCGCTCCTCGGCCACCGCGTCCTCCAGGTCGAAGGACAGCGCATCGGCCTCGCCGGCCAGCGCCTTGGCGAACAGTTCCGGCCGCGCACCAGGCACGAACAACTTGCTACGCATGGGATGGTCCGCCGATCGCCCGCCTCGTCATGAGCGGCAGTGTGCGGCAAGGACTCCCGCGAATCGAGCGGACCCGGCATGTTCAAAAGATAGTTTTTCTATCTAGCTGGCCGGTGCCGCGGAAGCCAGATCTAATGAGCGCCTTTCTGCGTTTCGCGCAGTGCCGCCACTGCTGCCGCTGCGTTGACCTGGAACCTTCCGTGGGAGACTTTGCTGCTGCGTAGCAGGAGATCATGGACCGTGCGTGCATCCAGTCGGGGCGAGAGAGCCAGCAACAGGGCAACGATGCCGCTGACATGCGGAGCAGCCATGGATGATCCGGACGTGAAGTCATATCCGCCACCGGGCTGGGTGGTCAGGATGTCGTTTCCGGGAGCGCTGACCACGCCGGGCGATGCTGCCGATGTGCCGCTGACGCGCACCACGATGACTCCAGGCGCATCGGCCGGGAATCCGTCGACGTTGCCATCGGGTGGCATGGCGGCGACCACGATGCGGCCGTCTTCCAGTATGCGGACGAGCAGCTTGTCCAGTAGCGGATCGGCGGGGCCGCCCAGGCTCAGATTGATGATGCGGGCATCCGTATCGATGATCGCCGCCAGCGCCTTGGCGAGCGTAAAGGAATTGCAGCGTGCGCCGGCATGAGACGCGGCCGGATACCAGCATGCCTTGTAGATGCTGAGCATGGCCTTGGGCGCCATTCCCACGATGCCGCGATGATTGTCGCCATCGGCGGCGATCACGCCCGCCACTTCCGTGCCATGGCCATCGCGGTTGAACGCCGCCGCATCGTCATCGACCATGTTGTGCATGTCGTGGATACGCCCCTGAAGATCGGGATGCGTCGTGTCGACGCCCGTATCGACGACCGCAACATGAACCCCACTGCCTTCGCTGAAGTCATGTGCGAGGGCGGCATCGGTTTCGACGAAGCCGCGTTGGAGGCTGGCGTAGGGATCGTTGTCCTGGCGCGGCTGCGGCGGTTCGGTTGTGTAAACGGCGTAGTCGTGCAGCGGCTGTGCAAGCTGCACCCGGTCGTCCTTGGCGAGCGCCTTGATCAAGGCGTCCCGGGCCATGCCCGGCGGCGTCTTCACCACCACGCAGTACACGTCGAGGGCCTTGATCGGCCAGCCGGTGATCTCGCGCAAACCGTAATGTCGCTTCAGCGCAGCCAGGGTGGCAGCTGCGCGCTGTCCGGCGCCGTAATGCTTCGGCGGGGCATAACCCAGCAGGCTGGAGCCCGCGTGCGTGGCGGGGGGATCGATCGGATTGGCGACAGCCAGCACGATGTCGCGCTGACTGTCCATGGCGGACGCGTTGACGACCGGCGCATGGCCGGGACTGGCGTGATCATCCTGCGGCGCCTTGGGACGCATAGAGGCGCACGCGCTCAAAGCCATGACGGCTGCGAGAAGGATGAGGCCGTGTTTCATGGCGCGCTGATGACGGGCTCCGCCAGGCGGATGCCCCGTGTCGCGCGCAACTGCTGCAAGGTGGTCCGCGGTGCTGAAGCGGAATCCGTTGGCGCGACGGTGTAGGCACCCACATCGTTGGGGCCACCCACCACCTTCAAGCGAAGGGCATGCAGCAAGGCATTCCAATCGGCCAATGTCATGGCCGTGTCAGGCACGACACGGATCGCGCCCGGCGCCGCCGGCGGAGCCTCCTGGCTGAGCGTGCGATACAGCGGGCTTCCGTCCGCCGACCACAACTTCATGCCCAGGGCACCGATACCGAGCGCCTGGAGCAGCACCACGGCGACCAGTGCCCGGTTCAACCAGTTTCCCGAGCGCGAGCGCAGGCGCACCTCCTGGGGCTCCGGCGTATCGAGACGGGCGAGCAGGCGGCCCAATCCGATGTTCGCGTCGACCGGAATGTCCGAAGGCAGCGACATGGCCAGCCGCAGGCGACTTTGCTGGTCATACTCCCTGCGGCAGGCCTCGCATTGCGCCAGATGACCTTCCAGCCATTCGCCTTGCTCGTGCGTGGCGCTGCCCTGCAACACCCACGGCATCGCCTCCCAGGCGCGGACGCAGTCCCGCTCGGAATTCGACGGGAACGTCATGGCGCGTTCTCCCTGTGGATGGGCGTCTCTCCCGCGAGGCCGGGGAGCACATTGCGCAGCTTGACCCGCGCATGGAACAGACGCGCCTTCACGGTGCCCACGGGGCACTGCATGATGACAGCGACTTCATCCAGGGTATGACCGACGCCATAGACCAGTTCGATCACGGTCCGTTGATCCGCCGACAGGCGATCGAGCCCCTTGCCCAGCCAGTCGCGCAACTCGCGATCTTCATCCAGGTCATGGGCGGGAGTGCGCTGTTCGGGCAGGGTGTCGTCCTCGACCGGCTCGTCGCCGTGCTGCCGCAGCGCCTTCAGCCCACAGCGATAGGCAATGCCCATGAGCCAGGTGGAAACGCGCGAATCCCCGTGGAAGGTGCCCGCCTTCTGCCAGGCGATCCAGAAGCAGTCGTTGATGACTTCTTCGATGACGTCGGGGCGCCGCGTCAGGCGCGACAGGAAGCGGCAAAGCCTGCCGTGATAGCTGCGGTACAGCACACCCAGCGCTACGCGATCGCCCGCCGACATGCGCTGGAGCAGCATGCGGTCGGGGGCATCCGCATCGATATCGGTGTCGTTCATGGGTTCGGACAGGTCGTCGGATCGTGGTTGGTCCGCTACGTAAGTACCGGATCAGCGCAAGAAGGTTGCCTCTGCATTCAAAAGGAGCGCGAAATCGTGGCGACCCAGGGGGAGGCGCCCAGATAGTACCGTTGTCGGCGTGTTTCCGGATCGGCCATGATGCGATCGAGCTCGATCCGCCAGGGTCCCTGGGTCCATAGTAATCCCACATGGCCGTAGTTGCTCAGGCCAGCGCGGTCGGGGCGGTAAGACCTGGCCTGATCGTAACGATAAGGCCGGTAGGACGCGGCCAGGGACTGGGCGACGCCGGCCCCGGCGGAAAGGGAGAGATGCTCCGCCAATGGCCAATGGAGACTGAGGTCGGCGGCACCACGGGGCCGGTGGCCCTCCGCACCCAGGACGTAGATGGCCGAGACGCCCAGGGTCAGCACGTCCCGATAGGTCCAGTTGAGCCCGGTTTCGGCGCGATCGGAGGTCCCTCCACGGTTGCCGCTGGAATACCGGTAATAGAGCAGGCTCGCCTGCATCTGCCAGTCATTGGACAGCGTCCAATGGCGGGACCCCTGGACGAGGGCTTCGGCCAGCCGGCCGGGCGAGCGCACGGCAGCACCTCCGGACAGGCCCAGCGACCAGCCCGCCGGAAACGTCCAGGACGCCGCCCCCTGCACGATGGGCGTATTGCCGGTGATCGCCTGACCCCGGTCAACCAGCTGCGAGCTGAGTGCCACGGTGCCATTGAAGGTGGTCGATTGGGCATCCAGTGCCGGGGAAAGGCCGATGCCAACGGCCAATAAGGTGAAACCAAAGCCCTTGCGAATAATGGATTCGCCCCGGGTCGCGCCATCGGGGTGGCGGGAATCAACGGGACGATCGCGCAAACACATCGCCGCGCGCGGGAAGCGATAGTCCGTCATGAGCCAATCATCGGTTCATTACTTGAACGATCCATGCTGACGCGGCCAGTGCCCATGCCACTCCCGATCGATTCGGCGCAGGCCAAGGAAGATCATCAGTGCAGCGTGCCAAGGTACGAAATGAGATCGTCCAGATCCTTGGCGTCGGTAAGGCCATCGTATTTCATTTTGGTGCCTGGATTGGCTTGATTTGCCGGTTGCGACAAATAACTGCGCAGCTTTTCCGGCGTCCAGACCCAGTCGCTTCGTCCGCGCAGGGCATCCGAATACTGGTAATCCGGCAATGTGGCCGCCTTGCGCCCCACGATGCCAAAAAGGCTGGGGCCCTTTTTATTGCGCCCCTCCCGGTTGCTGTGACACTCGGCGCATTCCGACTTGAAGACATCCGACCCTGCAGCGGCGTCGGTGGCATGGGCAGGAAGAGCAGCCAGCGCCCAGCCCAGGACAAGTGCTGCGGCGGACAGACCCAACGGTAATTTCGTCATTTTTAGAACGCCAGGCTCGCTGAAACCAGAAATGCATTGAGGTCGGCCGGCCGGGTTGTCGAAACGCCCGGCGCAGCGCCGAAGATGTTGTTCGTCGCGCCGTTGAACCGGGTGAAGCGGAACCACGTGGCGGCGATCTTCAGATTTGCCATGGCAGTGACCGAGTCATCCTTGCCGAACGGCGCCCAGAACACGCTGAGGAGATTGGCGGTGGTGTCGGGGTTGCCGTACGGGCCGAAGCGGACCGCATCGCGTGTGCCGTTGCTCTCCAGGTGCGCAAGCTGCAGGCCATAGCTCTGCCTGAAGGTGTAGGTGACGCTCAGGGTTTCATCGTGCAGCGCGCCGCGCGGCAGGGCGGTGAAGCCCGGAGTGCCAGGGTCCGGCGGTGTGCTGCCGTACCGGCGCTTTTCGAGGATATTCACATAGCTGAGCTGCACGATGTTTTCCCGGTTACCGAGAAACTGGTAAGTCAGGTCGTAGCCCAAGTCAGTGAGTTTGTCCGCCGGTCCACTGCGCTGAAGCTGGCGCCTGGTCGTCAGTCCCACCACGCCCACCGAGAAGAACTGGCGCTTGAGATCCTTCATGTACGCGAAGCGGAAATAGCCGGTGTCGCTGAGTGTGCCCGGGTCGCCCGAGATGGAATAACCGAGGCGCTCCTGCGTGGAAGTCGGCAGCGAGTTGTAGGTGCCCACTTCGCCATACCAGTCCGAGTCATACAGGCCGTAGACAGTGGCGCCAATGACACGGTAGGCGGGTGCGTTGGCGCTGGACTGTTTGAGGAAGGTGCCAGTGGGTCCTTGGCCCCCGGGTGGCCCGAGGTTTGTCGCGGCGGGCAGCACGGCGATCGGATCATCGAAGCTCGGACTGTTGTTGACGCTTACGCCCAGCGTCAGGTCCTTGCCGCCGAGCTTGAGTTCCCTGGCGACAAAGCGCAGATCGACATTGCGGAGTTTGGTGTTGTAGGTGTTGTGTCCGACATGATCGGCCTCGACCTTGACGTAACCGCCGACCTGATCGGTCAGGCGGCCGGCCAGGTAGAGGTCGGCCTCGGTGAGGTTCATGGTGCTCTCGCCACGGGCCGGTGCGGTATGCGTTTCGATCAGCTGGGCGGCCAGTGGAATCTTGCCGCCGTTGCCGTCCGTATCGGTGTAGCCGTTCAACTTGAAGCGCATCCCGTAGGGCGTCAGGTTCGGTCCGTTGCCGCCGCCGCCGTACGCACCGGCGTGACAGTCGGCACAGGCGGATCCGGTTTGTCGGGCATACACCGGAATGGCGTGAGCGGCGGTGCTGGCGAACAGCAGCAGCGCCGCAAGGCTGCAGTACAGCGTCACGATTCCGGAACGGAGATTCGCCCATCGGTGCGGAAAAGACGACATGAAGTCTCCTTGTTGGGACAGGTGCGGCAGTGAAGTAAGGGCCGTGCGCAGGTCAGCGACGGCGTCGCGGCAACATCGTCCGCAGCACGCCGTCGCGCCGGACGAAGTGATGCCAGAGCGCTGCCGCGATGTGCAGCAAAATCAGTCCGAGCAATAGCCAGGCGGCATCCTGGTGCCACAACTGCAGGGCATCGGCGAGATCCTCGTCGGCGCCCACCAGCGCAGGCAGGGTCGCACCCAGCAGATGCACCGGCTTGCCTTGCGCATCACTGAGCGCCCAGCCGAGCAGCGGCTGCGCGAGCAGCAACGCGTACAGGGCGACGTGGGTCAGTATCGCCAGCAGTCGAATGAAGCGCGACGAATCGTTGTCGGCCGGCAGCCTGCCCAGTCGCACGCGCAGGGCCACGCGAGCGAAGAAAAGCACGAGCACGAGCAACCCGACATAGCGATGTCCCTCGAGCAACCACAGGCGCAGCGCTCGCCCGGCGACCTGGTCGCGGGTCAGGATCAACGCCGCCGCCAGCACCAGGCAAAGCGCGGTGAGCCAATGCAGGATCGTCAACTTCCTGGAGCGTGGTGGCGCTGCTTTTTCACCCGACCGATCTGGCGGGCGACGCAAATCGCCGAGGTGAGACATGAGCACGACATTGCCGCCACGATCTGGCGGAGTTTTGTTTCCCAATCCCATACCTGGTGATGCCTCTGCGCGTTGTCGTCGTCGAACCGATACCCGCGCATGTCCCACGGCCAACCCGGCCGCCGAAAGAGAGACTCATGTGCAGCCCGAGAGTGACTTGGTACGCATGAGTGCCGATTGCGCAATGAAAGGTTGCCTTCACCCGGATCACTCTCCTGCTTCGGCCAGCCAAGGTCGTCATCCAGCGCAAGCCCGCCGCATTGCAACGACGCAACCTTTCGCCGGGCGCACGGCACTCAGCTAGGTAGGGTGATCATCTTCGAAATTCACAGCGTGGCCTGGAACATGGAAATCGAGCGAATCCAGTTGCAGAAGCATGGCGATAGCCGCGGCATGCTCATCGCCTTGGAGCAGGATAGAAACGTGCCCTTCGAGATCCGGCGCGTGTACTACCTGTTCGCCACGAAGAGCGATGTGCATCGAGGCCGCCACGCACACCGCCAGCTCAATCAGCTGGCGGTGACGGTGCGCGGCTCCGTCACTTTTCTGCTGGACGACGGCAGCGGTCCGGTGGCGGTCGTGCTCAACGATCCTTCGCAGGGATTGTTGCTCGGCCGCATGGTATGGCGCGAGCTGTACGACTTCAGCGAGGACTGCGTGCTGATGGTGCTGGCCGACCAGTTGTACGACCAGAACGACTACATCACCGACTACGCCGACTTCCTGCGTGAGGTCAACGGGACCCTGTACCCGCAGGACATGGCAGCATGTCTAGGCCGCTAGTCCTTGTCGGAGCGGGCGAATTCGCGCAGATTGCCTGCGAATACTTCGAACACGACAGCGACCGTGACGTGGTCGCTTTCAGCGTCGAGCGCGACTATCTCGTGCAGCCGGTGCTGGCCGACCGCCCCGTGGTGGCCTACGAGACACTGGAGACGCACTATCCGCCGGCGGATGTCGATGTCTTCGTCGCGATCCCGGCCAGCCAGCTCAACCGCGTGCGCACGCGCTTGTACCAGGACGCCAAGCGCAAGGGTTACCGGTTCGCCACGTACGTCAGTACGCGCGCCTTCGTGTGGCGCAATGCCGAGGTGGGCGAGAACAGCTTCATCTTCGAGGGCAATGTCATCCAGCCTTTCGTGCGCATCGGCAACAACTGCATTCTCTGGAGCGGCAATCACGTAGGTCATCGCACGGTCGTGCACGACAACGTGTTCGTCGCCTCGCACGCGGTCATTTCGGGCTACTGCGAGATCGGCGAGAGCAGCTTCATCGGCGTGAACTCCACCTTCAACGACCACGTGAAGATCGCGCCGGACAACGTGATCGGCGCCGGGGCGCTGGTGACGCGCGACACCGAGCCGGGGCGGATCTACGTCGGCTCTCCGGCCCGCGCGGTGCCCGGCAAATCCAGCCTCGACGTGAGGCTTTGAAGAACGCATGTTGGAATGGACCAAGAAGGGATTGGTGTTCGAGACCGTGCGCCATGGCGTGGGCGACTGGATGCTTCACTCGGCACTGACGCCAACGCCCTGGCGCATCGACGACGACACCATCCGCGTCTATGCGGGTTTTCGCGATGCCGAAGGCGTCAGCCGGATCGGCTACGTCGACGTGCGGGCCGACGATCCGACGTCCATCGTGCGCGTCAGCGCCGAGCCGGCGCTCGACATCGGCCGGGACGGCTGCTTCGACGACAACGGCGTGATCCTCGGCGATGTCGTCGAAGCGCCGGGTGGCCTGCACCTGTTCTACGTCGGCTTTCAGCACGTGGCCAAGGCCAAGTTCCTGGCCTTCACCGGCCTCGCCGTTTCGACCGATGGTGGCGAACATTTCCGACGCGTGCAGGAAACACCGATCCTGGATCGCGCGCCTGGCCGCAGCACCATCGGCGCGGTGCATTCGGTCATCCACGAAAACGGTCGCTGGCGCATCTGGTATGCCGTTGGCGACGACTGGGAAACCATCGGCGGCCAACCGTTTCCGCGCTATCACATTCGCTATGCGGAGACGGCCGATCTGGGTGCGATACCGCGCGAAGACCATGTTTGCCTGCTGCCGCGCGGCAGCGAGTATCGGATCGGCCGGCCGCGCGTGTACCGGGTCGGCGGCAGGTACGTCATGTACTTCACGCGCGGCAATCGCGGCAGGGAATACTTTCCCGGCGTGGCGTACAGCGACGACGGCATCCGCTGGGAGCGCCGCGACGAGGCGCTGGGGATGACGCTGTCCGCCGACGGCTGGGATTCGCTGGTCATCTGCTATCCCGCGCTGATCCGCCAGCGCGACAAGCTGCTGATGTTCTACAACGGCAACGACATGGGGCTGGATGGATTCGGCGTGGCCGAGGCCGACTGCGATCGCTTCGACGGTGATGCGGATGTTCACGGTTAGGCCCTATGCCCAGGCCGATGCGGCCGCCTGGGATGCAATGGTCGAGCGTTCCCGCAACGGCAACCTGCTGCACCGGCGCGGCTATATGGACTACCACGCCGACCGCTTCGTCGACCGGTCGCTGGTGATCGAGCGCAACGGCGAAGCGGTGGCGGTTTTCCCCGCGAATATCCGGGACCGCACGGTGACAAGCCACGCCGGCCTTACCTATGCCGGCCTCATAGCGGGCGACGCCCTGCGCGCCGAATCGACGCTGGCGGTGTTCGAACAGATCGGCGACCACTATCGCGCGCTTGGCGTGGAACGCGTCGTCTACAAGGCGGTGCCGCATGTCTTTCACGCCTATCCCGCGGAAGAGGATCTGTACGCGCTGCATCGGCTGGGAGCTCAATTGAAGCGCCGCGATCTTTCTTCGGTGATTCCGCTGCAGGAAGCATTTCACTTCACGCCGGGGCGCCGGCACGCCATCGACAAGGCGAAGAAGGCCGGCATCCGCGTGCAGGCTGGCGCCGGCCTGGAAGATTTTCACGTCCTGCTTTGCGATGTGCTGCGCAAGCACGACGCCGTGCCCACCCACAGCCTGGCGGAGTTGCGTCTGCTGCAGGCCCGGTTTCCGCAGCACATCGTGCTGCATGAGGCGCGTATCGGGGAGGTCTTGCTGGCGGGCGTCCTCATCTACGATTTCGGTCGGGTCGTGCATACGCAATACATGGCGGTCTCCGAACAGGGGCGGCGTCTGGACGCGCTCAG
>DHXA01000184.1 GCA_002413455.1 Rhodanobacter sp. UBA5168
ATATCAGGCTTGAGTGTGGCGTCCGCTCTGGAGCTCAATGCGGCCAATTACCCCCGACTGTTTGCGGCAGCTACAGGGTTAGCTCAGGGCAAGCAGGCTGGCGCTGAAGCTTTCGAGCGCCATCTGATGCGGGCGACGGTGCTGCCCAGCATGGACGGCCTGATCGAAAGCGCCGAGCAGCATGCTATGCAGATACTCGCGCGAGCGAGAGCTCCGGCACTTCAGGACAAATCTGCCGTTTCGTCGAGTCTGGAGGATCCTGCGCATCCCGGACATGCGATGTTTCAGCAGGCACGCGGCGGCGTGCACAAACTCGACACGGACATGAGCCGTCCGTCCGATCAGCACAGCGAGAATCTGGCCGGTGCCTTGACGGTGGCAGCCAGGGCTGCCGGCCTGAACCGCATCGACGTCGTGGCTTTGAGCGAGGATGGTTCGCGGACCTTTGCCGTACAGCACGTGATTCCACGGGCGCTTGCCGTCAATGCGCATGTCGAGACAGCGCAGGCCGTCCATACATCGCTTGAACAGAGCAGTACAGAATGGACAAAGGCAGCCACTCAGCCGACGCAAACGCTGCTTCATTCTCAGGAACAGGCGCAACAGCAGGCTGGAAATCCGTTCGCGCAGCCAGGTCAGCCCACGCAACAACAAACCGAGACGGCGATTGCGATGTCCCGATGATGATCATTGCATCGGTGAGCTGATCCGATCCTGGTGCCCGCACTGAATCCGGTGATCGGCTACGACAAGGGCGTTGCCACGACGAAGCAGGCCTGCAAGGACAAACGTCCGATCATCGACGTGGGGCTTGAGACCAACGGCCTGACCCGCGCGGAACTGCAAAAACTACTCGATCCATTGTCGTTGACGCGTGGCGGCATTCGCGAGGAATGACACCAACGGGGCAACCGGCACGTGCGGGACGTGCGTACCGGTTGATCCACGGTCAGCTCTTGGCATCGCTCTCGCAATCGGTGACGTCGGATGCGTCGACGATCGAGGCGTAGGGCTTGAAGGTCGCCAGCTGCGTGGCAAGCTGGTCCTGCGTCGTCTTGATGGAGGCCGTGGCTCGGCAGATGTCGAGGTTCAGCTTCTCCATCTGCCCCACGCCGGCCTCCGCCACCTTGTCTGCGCTGTCCGGCGTGGAGGATGTGCCGGCCACGACCGCCCTGGTTGCCATGCGGACGCCTGCCTTGCCCATGACCAGGCCGGTATCGTGCACAGAACGCACGCTTTGGTTGTATCGAGCCAGCAAGCTGCGTTCGGCGGGAGTCGTGGCGACAGTGTTGCCATCGATCGCAAACGCACCATCGGCATAGATGGTGGCTTTCGGCGACCCGGCAACGCGCAAGGTCACCTGGTTTCCATCAAGGGTGATCGCGCCATTCTCCATGACGGTATCGGGCGCATTGCAGGCGGTTAGGATGCACGCCGTCACGGCAAGAAAAAGCAGACGCATCGGAGCTCTCATGGGTGGTTTCCTATCTGAAGCACAAGAAGGCGGAGTTCAGTCGTCGTGATGTCAGCGGCGCAACCAGGTGGTATTGATCGACGTCGCGATGCGGCGGATGTCCCTGTTCGGTGGCGAGATCAATCGGAGAATATGGCGGAGCCTTTCTTGCCATCCTTGTCCTTCATGTCCTTGCCACAATCATCGACGTCCTTCTGCTGCATGGTCGCGTAGGGCCTGAACTCCGGCATCGCCGCGGCCAGCTTCTGCTGCGTGGACAGCAGCTCGGGCATCCGCTGGCACAACCTGGCGGCGGCGGCCTCGATCTTGTCGGTTTGTGGCTTGATCGCCGCTTCGATGTCCTTGTCGCTTTTGCCGGTGAGTGCGCCCCATACCCCTTCCTTGGCGGCATTGAGGCCCAGGTCGGCACCTTGTGCGCCGATGTCCATGCCGGTTTCCGCGATACCGACGATCTGCTGGCGGTAGTCCATCAGCAGCGTCTGCTGCGCCGGCGTGGCCGGCACCTTCTTGCCTGCGATCAGCAAGTCGCCCTGCGGGGTGATCTCGGCCTTGGGGCGCGAGTCGTTGTCGTGGTGTTGGTTATCGCCGACGTGAACGCTGTTCACCTCGATGTTCTTGGTGGCCAACTCCTGCTTGGCCTCCTGCATCGCCTTGTGGATTTCTCCGGAAAGCCCTGCCGGGGAGGCCTTCTCGCCGGCATCCTTCATGGCCTTTGCCACGTTGTCGGTGACACCCGACTGGGAGTCGGGCTGGCCGCAAGCGGCCAGTGGCAGAAGCAGGATCAGTGCGAGTGTGCTGAAAGTGGTGAGCTTCATGCAGTGTTCTCCTTTCTGGGATTCGATCGGAACGGAATCAATTGATCAGTAGCGGGCGAAGAGTGGGCCACGCGTTGTCGAGCATGCGCATCTGGGCTCCGGTGGTGGGATGCACGCCATCATCCAGCAACAGAGCGGGTTTGTTCGAGATGCCCGCCATCAGTGAAGGCAGCAGCACGACGTGTTTCTCCTGCGTAACCCGGGTGTAGACCTGCCGCAGCATGTCGGCGCAATGGCCTTTGTCCAGCTTGGCGGGAATCTCGAACCCGAGCAGGGCGACTTTTGCTCCCGACGCCTGGGCCATATCGATCAGCCGGGTCATGTCCTGCTCCAGCGTTTGCTGGCCTGCTCCGAGAATCGCATCGTTGGCACCCAACTCGAGGATGATCAACTGCGGGTGATGGGCGGCGATCAGGTCAGGCAACTCCTTCAATGCATCCGTCAGGGTCTTGCCGCCGCGGCTGGCATTGACGATGGAAGGCGGCGTGGTCGTGGCACGGTCGACGCGTTGCTGCAGCAAATTGACCCAACCCGCTTCGGGCGGGATACGGTGCGCCGAACTCAGGCTGTCGCCAACCAGCAGGACCGTCTTTGGCCGGCCGGAGTTGCCTGTTGCCGGAAGTGGAGACGCATGCGCCAGCGAGACGATCGATACCATGGCAAGCAAGAGAGATGACAGGAGGCGCATGGTTATTCCTTTGGGCAGCAAGGGGCCGACGAAGCCGGGGCGGCTTCGGGGCGAAGGAGGGTGAAGCAGAACGGTTTGCGATGAGCCGTAGCGGGAATGGTGGCTTCCGTTGCGGCTGGACGGATGGGCCGGTCGGCCCATCCGTCGTATCACTCAGCTGTCGTCGCGCCAGCGGCGGAACCAGACGGCACCAGCGAGCAATCCCAGGCCGACCACCACGCCGATCCACAAGTCAGGCGAAGCCAGCAGGTGATAGGTGTTGGCCAGGTCCATGAAGCCCATGCTCGGATAGCCGTCGACACTGTTGGAGATGGAACCGCCATGGGCATTGAACATGCTGCCGGTGCCGGGGAAGACGCTGAACAGGCCGCGCTGCACGATGTTTTTCCAGAACCAGGTCGTGGGCAGGTCGAACAAGCCCATGATGCCGAACCAGCTGATGATCAGACCGCTGGCCACCGGCAAGGCAACTGCCCACAGGAAGGGCTTGTTGCGTGCCCAGGCCGAGCAGAGCAGCAGCCAGCCGATCGAAGGCAGGGCCCACAGCACATACAGCGGGATGTAGCCGATCAGGTTGAACATGACCCGGAACGGATGCGCCAACACCAGCAGCTGCCACACATTCACGCCGTGGAAGGACAGAGTGACGGCCAGTATCAGCAGCTGCAGCATGCCGACGATGATGCCTACGATCACGGCAATGATGGGAGCGAGCACGGTGGCGCTGACGACCTTGGACAACACGGTGCTGCTGTCGGAAATCGGCAGGGATTTCCAGAACAGGATGCTGCGGTCGCGACGATCGTCGTAGAGCGCGCCGAGGCAGTAGAAGAACACCACGAAGCCGAGCACTGCGGCCAGCAGGCCCATCGCCGAGTACATCGCCAGGTCCAGCGCGAAGCCGACCTTGCTCAGGTCGCCGGCGTCCATGTCGGCAATGACCCGCTGCAGGCCGCCGCTGGCTCCGAAACGGATGCCGTGACTGGCACCCAGAACTTCCGCGGTAATGATGCCCATGATGTTCAGCAGCAAAAACACGCCACCGGTGATGATCGGAGCCCAGAA
>DHXA01000033.1:0-1003 GCA_002413455.1 Rhodanobacter sp. UBA5168
GATCGGCTGTCACGGCCCTGATTTTTTTCGGTCTTGTGCCGGGCGACCGAATAAAGCTATTGCAAATCATTCTCATTAAAAATATCGTATGCACCTGCTCCGGCTGTTTCGCACGGCGACCTACGGTCGGAGAGCGTCACGAACTTCCATAATTTTGACCTACGTCGGTCGACACGACGCACGCAGCCGTCCCGCTGTGCGCTTCCTGCTGGCCGGACAACCGCATCCAGCCATTGCGAAGCATCTGCATTCGCCAGACCCGCCAGACCCTGCCGACTCGCAACGCAGCATTCATGAACGGAATTTCCATGGCACCCATCAAGTCCCGCATGCATCCCGTCGGCCAGCGCACCTCATCCGCGACCATGATGACGGCGGCCACCATGTTCACCGGCCTGGCATTGGCCCTGCCCGCCATGGCGGCGGATATCTCACCGACTTCGCCGTCCGACCCGCAGGTGGCCAACGCGAAAAATCTGCCTGGCGTGAAAGTCGAAGCCACCACCGGCAACGACTATCGTGTCGACCGGTTGTCGTCGCCGAAATTCACCCAGCCGCTGCTGGACACCACGCAGACCATCAGCGTGATCACCAAGGAACTGATACAGCAGCAAGGTGCCACCACGCTGACCGAGGCGCTGCGCAACAGCCCGGGCGTGGGCACGTTCTACGTCGGCGAGAACGGCAGCACGAATACCGGCGACAGCATCAGCCTGCGCGGCTTCGACACCTCCGGCAGCATCTTTGTCGACGGCGTGCGTGACATGGGTTCGATCAGCCGCGACGTGTTCAACATCGAACAGGTGGAAGTGACCAAGGGCCCGGACGGCACCGAATACGGCCGCACAGCGCCCACCGGCGCGGTCAACATGGTGACCAAGCAGCCGCAGCTGGGCAGCGGCGTGTCCGGCTCGATTGGCTACGGCAGCGGCCAGCACCGCCGCGCCAGCGCCGACTGGAACCAGGGCATCGGCGACAACTCGGCATTCCGGCTCAACGTGGT
>DHXA01000033.1:1138-6591 GCA_002413455.1 Rhodanobacter sp. UBA5168
GACGGCGACGCGCGTCTACCTCGACTTCCTGCACGTGAAACAGAACAACGTGCCCGACGGCGGCGTCTCCACGATCGGCCTGACCAGCTACAGCAGTCCCGATCCGTCGCGTCCGTTCGTCGCCGACGCGCCCGTGGTCGATCAGGACAACTTCTATGGCACGCGGCAGGATCACGACCGGGTCACGACGGACATGTTCACCGCAATCGTCGAACACGACTTTTCGCCGGACGTGACGCTGCACGACACGCTGCGCTGGGGACGCACGCGCCAGGACTATCTGCTCACCTCGTTCATGGCCTCGGCGGCGAACCTGCTGACGCCCGACCCGGCCGACCCTTCAACCTGGACGGTGGCGCGCAGCAATCCGACCTTCAAGCACCAGGCCAACCGCATCGCCACCAACCAAACCAATCTCACTGCCAGTTTCGAGAGCGGAGCGATCACGCACAACCTGAGCGCCGGCATCGAGCTGACCCAGGAAAAAGCCACCACGCTCGGCCTGGCCGCGCTCAACGGCAGCACCTGGCCGGCGGCCAATCTCTACCATCCCGATGCCGATGTCGGCGGCCTGCTCTATGGCCAGACGGGTGCCTACAGCAGCGGCAGGACCGATACGGCCGCAGCCTATCTGTTCGACACGATGAAGTTCGGCGATCACTGGCAGGTGAACGCCGGTGCGCGGCTGGACCACTACAGCACCGACTTCAGCAGCATGGTGGTCTGCGGCGCCCGCAATGGCCCGGCCTGCGGCAACCTTCCGGCCGGCAGCGTGCTGCCGGGCGTCGATGCCACTGTTTCGGGCAACCTGCCCAGCTACAAGCTCGGCGTGCTGTACAAGCCGGCGGCCAACGGCAGCATCTATGCCAATTTCGCTGTGTCGCAGGAACCGCCCGGCGGCAACACGCTGGCCCTGAGCAGCTCGGCCAACAGTGCGGACAACCCCAACCTCGACCCGCAGAAGGCCCGAACTATCGAGTTCGGCACGAAGTGGGACCTGCTCGACGAGCGGCTGCTGCTGACCGGTGCGGTCTACCGCACCACCGTCAGCAACGATCTGGTGCAGGACCCGGCGGATCTGCAGTACTACCAGATCGGCAAGAAGCGCGTGCAGGGCATCGAGCTGAGCGCGGTCGGCAAACTCACCGACAACTGGGCGATCACTGCCGGCTACACCACCATGGACGCGAAGGTCGTCGATGGCACCCACGTCGCCAACGACGGTTCCAGCGATCTGGCCTATACGCCGAAGAGCGCCTTCACCGCCTGGACCACCTACCACCTGCCGTTCAACCTCACCATCGGCGGTGGCGCACGCTACGCCGGCGAGATGAAGCGCGGTACCGATGGCGCAGTCGGCACACCGGTCTTCACCGATGCGTACTGGGTGTTCGACGCGATGGCCAGCTACCCGGTCAACAAGCACCTCGACCTGCAGTTGAATCTGTACAACCTGTTCGACAAGGATTACGTCGCGGCAATCAACAAGAGCGGTTACCGTTACACCCCCGGCGCGCCGCGTTCGGCGATGCTCACCGCCAATTTCCGCTTCTGACGTTTGCGCTGCAGCCCCTTCTCCTGCGGGAGCCGGGCTTTCCAGGAACCCGACATGCTGCTGCACATACCCGATGTCCTCAGCCGCGAACAGGTCATCCAGATGCGCGCCGCGCTCGACGCCGCCGACTGGACCGACGGTCGCGAAACCGTCGGCGTGCAAGGCGCCAGGGTGAAACGCAACCAGCAGTTGCCGGATACGTCGCCACTGCGCCAGCAGCTTGGCCAGACCGTACTGTCGGCGTTGGCGAAACACCCGCTCTATCACGCGGCGACATTGCCGCTGCGCATCCTGCCTCCGCGCTTCAACCGCTACGAAGGCGGCGGTCACTACGGTTTCCACGTCGACGGTGCGGTGATGGCACTTTCCGCCGACGCCGGCCAGCTGCGCAGCGACATTTCCTGCACGCTGTTCCTCAGCGAACCGGGCGACTACGACGGCGGCGAGCTGATCGTCAGCGACACCTATGGCGAGCACGAAGTGAAACTGCCGGCCGGCGACCTGATCGTCTATCCGTCGAGCAGCCTGCATCGCGTACAGCCCGTTGCGCGCGGTGTGCGGCTGGCGGCGTTCTTCTGGGTCCAGAGCCTGATTCGCGACGACAGCCGACGCCGCCTGCTGTTCGAGCTTGATACTTCGATCCAGACCCTGACCCAATCCGGTGCCGATGCCGACGCGCTGCTGCAGCTGACCGGTGTCTATCACAACCTGCTGCGCCAGTGGGCCGAGACCTGAGCGCCGCCAGCTGTTCCCACCACGCGCCGTGGGGCGGATAATCGGCGGCCCTCGATGCAACACGGCTGAACAATGTTCGTACCTGGTCAACGCTGGATTTCCTCCGCCGAACCCGAGCTTGGTCTCGGCACGGTCTTACGCATCGAAGGGCGCGGGGTGCAGGTGCTGTTCGCCAAGGCCGGCGTGCTGCGCCCGTACGCGATCGACTCGGCGCCGTTGATCCGCGCCGAGTTCCGCGCAGGCCAGCGCGTCGCCGGCAAAGGCATCGCATTTCTGGTCGAGCGCGTGGAAATCCGCGACGAGCTGCTGATCTACCGCGGCGAGGGCCGCGAGCTGGAAGAAGGCCAGCTTGATGACGAGCAGAGCGTGAGCCAGGCTGACGATCGCCTGATCGGCGGGCGCACCGATGCCGTGGCGCAGTTCGAGCTGCGCCTGGAAGGCCTCAAGCGGCGCGCCGAGGCGCGCCGTTCGCCTACGTGGGGCCTGGGAGCCGCGCGCATCGGACTGGTCCCGCACCAATTACGTGTAGCCGGCATCGCTTCCGCGCGGAGGCCGCCGCGTGTGCTGCTCGCCGACGAAGTCGGCCTGGGCAAGACCATCGAGGCGGGCATGATCATTGCCCGCCAGCTCGCCACCGGCCGCGCCTCGCGCGTGCTCCTGCTGTTGCCCGACACCTTGGTGTACCAGTGGTTCGTCGAGCTGCTGCGCCGCTTCAACCTCAGTTTCGCGATCTATGACGAGGAGCGCTGCGAGGCGCTGGAGCAATCCGGCGACGGCGGCAATCCGTTCGAGGACGAACAACTGGTGATCGCCGATTTCGGCTTTCTCGAGAGTTCGCCAAAATACGCACAGCAATTGCTGGATGCGCCGTGGGACCTGCTGGTGGTGGATGAAGCCCACCATCTGGCGTGGTCGCCGGAAACGGCCAGCCCGCGCTACACGATGGTGGAGCAGCTTGCTGCCGTGATTCCCGGCGTAATCCTGCTCACCGCCACGCCGGAGCAGCTCGGCCGCAGCGGTCACTTTGCCCGCCTGCGCCTGCTCGATCCGCAGCGATACCACGATCTGGACGGCTATCTGGCGGAATCGGACACCTATCGGACGCTGTCAAACATTGCCGACCGCCTGCTCGACGGCGAAGCACTCGACGACACGCAGCGCGCGACGCTCGCCGAAGCTTTCCACGGCGACGAAACACTCACGGCGCAGCTGGCCGACTCGACCAAACCGGCTCACGCGCGCGAACTGCTCGCCGCGCTGATCGACCGCCACGGCACCGGCCGCGCGATGTTCCGCAACAACCGCGCTGGCGTCGGCGGCTTTCCCAATCGTCTGCCCGAGTGGCACCTGCTGGGCACGGATGCATTGGAGGAGAGCACGCGCCAGGCGCTGCTGGCCGAGTTCCACGCCGACATCCAGCAACCGCCGGCGTTGATTGAAGTCGACTACAGCGCCGACCCGCGTATCGACACTTTGATCGCCCTGCTCGATCGGCACCCGCAGGACAAGTTCCTGCTGATCTGCCGCAGCCAGGCCAAGGTGCTGGCGCTGGAAGAAGCGCTGCGCACGCGCAGTGGCGTCGGCGTGGCGCGCTTCCACGAAGGCCTTGGCATCGTGCAGCGCGACCGCAACGCGGCGTACTTCGCACAACCCGACGGCGCGCGCCTGCTGCTGTGCTCGGAGATCGGATCTGAGGGCCGCAACTTCCAGTTCGCACACCGGTTGATTCTTTGGGACCTGCCGCTGGATCCGGACCTGCTCGAACAGCGCATCGGCCGACTCGATCGCATCGGCCAGAAGCACGACATCAACATCCATATCCTGGTGGTCGCCGACAGCGCACAGCATGTGCTGGCACGCTGGTACGACGAGGGCGTCGATGCGTTCCGCATGAGTCCGGCCGATGGCCGCGAACTGCTGCGCCGCTACGGCGAGCCGCTGACCCGGCTGGCCGACGAACATGCCCGCGGCGACGACAATCGCGATCAGGAACTGGACGCGCTGCTCACCGACACCCACGCCAGCCACCTGCAGATGGCCGAACTGATCCGAGGCGGCCGCGACCACCTGCTCGAACTGGCAGCCAGCCGCGACCTCCACGCCGACGAATTGCAGCAGGCATTCTCGCGTGAGGATCACGACCCGGGCCGCGACGCGTTCGTGCAGCGATTGCTGGAGGCGTTCGGCATCCACGCGGAGGAGCTCGGCAGCCGGGTGTTGCTGCTCGATCCCCAATACCTGTCCACCGACGCCCTGCCCGGCTTTGCCGAGGGCCCGCAGTCGGTGACGTTCGCGCGCGACACGGCATTGGCGCGCGAGGAGCTGCCCTTGCTGCGGCTCGATCACCCGCTGGTGGCCGGCGCGCTCGATCTGGCGCTGTCCAGCGAACAAGGCAATGCCGCGTTCATGGTCGACGATGTTTTGCCACCGCGTACCGCACTGCTGCAGGCCGTGTATGTGCTCGAATGCGTGGCCGATCGCCGGCTCGATGCCGAGCGCTTCCTGCCAAGCCTGCCGATCGTGGTCACGGTCGATACCCGGTTGGCCGAACGCGCCGATTTCGCCCCCAGCGACATCGCCTTGCGCAAGGCGAGCGACCGCAATATCGAAGTGGCGCGCTACCGCAAGTTTCTCGGCAAACTGGTGCCACCGATGCTGGCGCGCGCTGAAACCCTCGCCAGTGCTCGCGGACAAGCCAGCATCGACGAAGCCCTGGGCCTCGCCACCGAGACGCTGGATGCCGAACTGTCGCGCCTGCTCGCCTTGCGCGCCGTGAATCCGTCGATCAGCGACAGGGAAATCACGGCCGTGGCCGACGAGCGCACCCAGGTGCTGGCCGCGCTGCCGCAGTCCCGCCTGCGGCTGGACGCGGTTCGTTTCGTGGTCAGCGCCGACTTCCTCGCGCTGCGCTGACCTGTCAGCGCAGCAGGCGTCCCTTTGGCTTCAGAGGCAATCGACCCCGCCAGTACTGGATCAGCACATAACCGCCCAGCATGCCGCCGAGATGGGCGAAATGGGCGATGCCGGCCTGGGTGCCGGTAACTCCCTGCACCAGTTCGACCACGGCGTAGCCGGTCACGAACAGCCATGCCGGCAACGGCACGGGCAGGAAGATCAACATCATCTTTTCCTGCGGATACAGCATGCCGAACGCCAGCAGCAC
>DHXA01000033.1:6958-30456 GCA_002413455.1 Rhodanobacter sp. UBA5168
GTGCGTTCGATGGTTCCGCCGAACATGTACAGGCCGAACATGTTGAACAGGATGTGGGTGAACCCGCCATGCATGAAGGCGTATGTCACCACTTGCCAGACGCGGAATCCTGCGTTGGCAACATTGCCATCCGGCGTCGTTCCGGTGATATCCGGACCCAGCGGCCATAGCGCGAAGTGTTGCGTCAGTGCCAGGCTGGTCTGGTCGTGCAACAGCAACTGCAGCAGGAATACGACAACATTCGCGATCAACAGGTTGCGCGTGACGGGTGGCAGGTCAAATGGCATCAGATGATTTCCAGAAACCGGGGGCAGGCATGGCGAGCGCAACTGACGCCGCCCGAAGGGTGCACGGATAGGCTGACCCGTGGCGCAGGAAATCGTTCACCGAGCCAACGTGCGGTCGGTACGGCAGGGCGTCAAGCCGGCCCCAACGCAAGAGCCGCCTTGCGGCGGCTCTTGAACACAAACAATGTTTCAATCCGGTCAGCTCAACCCTTGTCCGCCACCTGCGCCATCGCCTCGGGCCGCTTGGCACCGGCAAAGCGCTTGGCCCAGTAACCGCTGTCAAGGCTGGAAATTTCGACTGACTTGCCGGTATTGGGCGAGTGGATGAAGCGGCCATTGGAAATGTAGATGCCCACGTGCGAGATGCGTCGCTTGCCATGGGTATGGAAAAACACCAGGTCGCCCGGCTTCATGTCCGCCCGCTTGACCTTGAGCCCGGCGAGAAACTGCGAAGCCGAGTTGTTCGGTAACTGCATGCCGACCGCATGCGCGAACACATAACGCACGAACCCGCTGCAATCGAAACCGGTGGATGGGTCGCGGCCGCCACGCACATAGCGGATATCACGCAGCCTCATGGCCATCGCGATCAGCGCCTTGCGCAGATCGGTGACACTTTGGGCACCGTCAATGGCGGGTGACAACTCGTCACTCTCGATCTGATCAGCGGGAGTGCTGACGGCCCCGGTACTATTTGCCGCCACTTTCCTGTCGACCAGCAGCACAGACTGGGCATCTGCCGGAACAGCGGACGGGGCCAGCATCGACGCCGGATTGAAGACCGGCAGCTGAGGCGGTTTTGGCGTGAGACTGAACGGCGCGTGCGGGCCGGTCATCGCAATCGGGGTGACCCGGAGGACGTCAAAGCCCGACAGGCCCGGTGTCAGTCCGCCTGTCGCCACGACCGAGGTATGGACCTTGGCCGCGGTGCGTCGTGAGTGAGCAGCCTTGCGTTTGGCGATAACGTGCTTGCCATGCCGCGCATGCGTTGACGCGTGATGTGTCGCTTTGGCGTGTGTCTGCTTGTGATGCTGCGCGTGCGTCGAGGTGACTGACTTTCCGTGGGTTTTGCTGGTCGTTGCCTGCAGCGGGGCCATCACGAGCAGGGCTGCAGCGAGCACGGAGCAGACGGTCAATCGCTTGATGGGCATGCGGAGGGAAATCCCTTGTCATTCACAGGATTGGCCGCCTGCAACAGCTGACGACGTGACGAAGTAGTGAAGTTAACAAGAAGACGCCGTGTGTATGTTGGATTGAGGTTAATTGAACCCTGTCGTTTCAAAAAATGGCGATGACGCGCACACTACGATACAAATATTTGATTTGGAAGATAATTTTCTGGGACCGAGGCCAGCCAAGGGGCGTACTTTCAGAGCGCGGCTGGCGCTTTGGGCCAGCAAGCGGAGTCGGGATAGGAGCGGTTTCCAAAGATCGCCGTGCCGATGCGTACTTCGGTGGCGCCCTCGGCGATGGCGAGCGGAAAATCGCCACTCATGCCCATGGAAAGTCTCGTCAGATCATGACCTTGTGCCATGGCCTGATCGCGCAACTCGCGCAGCAGGCGAAAGCAGCCGCGCACTTCGGCCGGCTCGCTGGAATGGATCGCCAAGGTCATCAGCCCGCGCACCCGCAAGCTGTCGCAGCCACGCAGGGCATTCAGAAAACCCGGTAGCTGTTCGGGCGGCAGTCCGTATTTGCTGGGCTCGGATGAGGTCTTCACTTGCACCAGCACGTCAATTGCGCGACCTTCCTGCTGCAGACGCCGGTCCAGCGCCTCGGCCAGTTCCAGCCGATCCAGCGACTGCACCTCACTGGCCAGTCGCGCGACATCCTTGGCCTTGTTGGTCTGCAGGTGGCCGATCATCACCCAGTCGATGTCGCAATCGGCCAACGGCGCGGATTTGTCGCGGATCTCCTGCACTTTGTTCTCGCCGAAACGGCGCAGACCCAGCGCGACTGCAGCCCGGATCAGCTCCGGACCGAAGGTTTTGCTGACCGGCAGGATGCCAACGTCGGCCGGATCGCGGCCGGCCTCGCGGCAAGCCTCGTCGACGCGGCGACGGATCTGTGCCCAGTTGTCGGCCAGCCAGGTGGTGTCCTTGCTCATGCGCCGACGATCGTGCTCAGGCCTTGCCGGCCTGCTGGTGATGGCGCGCCACTACCTCGGCCACCACCATGCTGACCTTCTTGCCGGTGGGGATGTGCAGGAATTCGTTCGGTCCATGCGCATTGGAATGCGGGCCGAGCACGCCGGTGATCAGGAACTGAGCCTTCGGGAATTTCTCGCCCAGCATGCCCATGAACGGAATGCTGCCGCCCTCGCCCATGTAGGCAGCCGGGGCACCGAAGTAATGTTGCGAAGCATCGGCGACTGCCTGTTCCAGCCATGGCGACAGCTGCGGCGCGTTCCAGCCGCTGCCGTCCTTTTCCAGCACAAAGGTGACCTTGGCGCCGTACGGCGGATCCTTTTCCAGCAGCTGCTTGAGGAACTCGCCCGCTTTGGCGCCGTTGAGCGTGGGTGGAACGCGGAGGCTGAGCTTCACCGATGTTTGCGGCCGCAACACGTTGCCGGCACTCTCCAGTGACGGGATGCCACCGATGCCGGTCACCGCCAGTTGCGGGCGCCAGGTACGGTTGAGTACCAGTTCGGCCAGATCGTGGGTGACCGGCTGCATGCCGTCCACCCATGGAAACTTGTCGTAGATGTCCTCGCCGAGCACCTCGGCTGAAAGTTTCGCCTGCGCGATCCGCTGTGGCGGGATCTCGACGTACAGCTCGTTCGGCTTGATCTGGCCGGTGGCCGGATCCTCCAGTCGCGACAACAGATCGCGCAGGATGCGGAAGCTCGATGGCACCACGCCGGAGGCGTCGCCCGAATGCACGCCCTCTTCCAGCACCTGCACGGTGAGGTTGCCGCCGGTCATGCCGCGCAGCGACGTGGTGAGCCACAACTGGTCGTAGTTGCCGCAGCCCGAATCCAGGCACACCACCAGCGACGGGCTGCCGATGCGTGCGGCCAGGTGATCGACATAGAACGGCAGGTCGTAGCTGCCCGATTCTTCACAGGCCTCGATCATCACCACACAGCGCGCGTGCGGTATGCCCTGCTCGTGCAGGGCCAGCAACGCCGCCAGCGAGCCGAAAATGGCGTAGCCGTCATCGGCACCGCCACGACCGTACAACTTGTCGCCCTTGATCACCGGCGTCCACGGACCGAGGCCGTCGGCCCAGCCGGTCATCTCCGGCTGTTTGTCCAGATGGCCGTAAAGCATCACGGTGTCGTCGCCTTGGCCTGGCACGTCGATATAGATGAGCGGGGTGCGCCCTTCCAGCCGTACCACTTCAAGCTTGGCGCCTGGCAGTTGGCTCAGCTTGGAGCGCGCCCAAGTCTCCATCAGCTCGACCGCGGCATCCATGTAGCCGTGCTCAGCCCATTTCGCATCGAACATCGGCGATTTGTTGGGAATACGGATGTATTCAACCAACTGCGGCACGATTTCGTCGTCCCACAAACTACTGACGTAGCGGGAAAGGCGGGCAGTATCCATGAACAAGCTCCATCGGCAGACAGATTTCATTGTAGCAGTGCGACCTGTCGACACCGACACGTCAGGAAGCACCCACAGGCTCCCGCGGGCATGACGCACGCCGCTATTGCGGCGCATCCGGCTGCGCGTTGTGCAGGCGCCGCGCAAAGTGCGATCGCGGTATCTGAATATCGCCATCATCGCGTCGCTTCGTCACTACTCAAGGAGGAAGACCATGTTCCACAAACTCGCCGTGCTTGCATTTGCATTGACCCTCGCCACGCCGGGGCTGTTGCTTGCCGCCACGCCGGTCAACATCAACCAGGCCGACGCCGCAACTATCGCCAAGTCGCTCGATGGCATCGGCCAGTCCAGGGCGCAGGCCATCGTGGATTGGCGCACCTCGCACGGCCCATTCAAGAAGGCCGACGACCTCCATCACGTCAAGGGCATCGGCAAGGCCACGATCGAGCGCAACCGCGATGCGATCCTGCTCAGCGACGACGGCGCTAGCGCTGTCGCCAAAGTCGACACGCCCGTCAAGGCCGCGCACAAGCACAAGAAGGCCGCGGCTGCGGAAACCGCCGCTGACGAGTAATCCGGCCAGAACGGAACTGGCGACGCGACCCAGGGCGGGTCGCGTCGCTTGCGCTACACTCGCGCGCCCTTCCTGCTGCCGTACCGCCATGATCCTGCCGCGCTATCACATTGCCGCCTCTGCCATCCGTGGTGCCGGCAAGGGCTTGTTTCTCGATGAGACCGTTGCGGCGGGGCGCATCATCACGGCACCCGGTGGGATCGAGCAAACCTTCCGGCATGCCGACATCGTCGCCTCGCCCGAGCTCAGCGCGCAGTTTCACGCCAGCGCGCGCTGGTTCGAGGATCGCTACACCCTGTCTCCCGACTGGCCGGACGAGTGTTACATCAACCACAGTTTCGCGCCGAACGGCCTGTGGCACTTGGGGTTCGTGTTTGCGCTGGCCGATTTGCCAGTGGGCACCGAGATCACCGTGGATTACCGCCACCTGCTACCACCCGGCCAGGCCGAGGATTTTGTGGATTCGCTCACAGGTGAGACAATCACCGGCTTGTCCTGGCAAGAAAGCCTTGCCAGCAGCACCCGCGCACTGGCCGAACTGGTGAGCGCCACCTACCGCTGAACATGATGTTTGATATTCCTACTCTTGAAACGGCGCGCCTGCGCCTTACCCCGCTGACCGAAAAGCATTTCAACGACTACGCCGCGATGCTGGCCGATCCGGACAGTACTCGCTGGATCGGTGACGGCCAGCCGCTGGATCGCACCAATGCCTGGCGCTCGCTCGCGATGCTGCTTGGGCACTGGCAATTGCGCGGCTGCGGCATGTGGGCGCTGGAACTGAAGTCCACAGGCGAGTTCATCGGCCGGGCCGGGCTGATGTACCCCGAAGGCTGGCCGGACCTGGAAATGGGCTGGATGCTGAAGCCGGGACACCGTCATCACGGCTATGCCACCGAAGCGGGCAACGCCGTGCTCGATTTCGCCTGGAGCCAATTGCATGCGCCGCGCGTGATCAGCCTGGTGCGCATCGGCAACGAAGCCTCCGACCGGGTGGCCGAGCGGCTCGGCGGCGAGCACATCGAGGACATGGACTTCTACGGCAGCAACAGTCATGTCTTCGCCTACTACCCGCCGCACCGCGAACATCGCCGCGCTTACGCCTGAATTCTTGCGCTTGAATCGCCGGTCGTGCGCCGGCGGCGGGAGACAGTTACAAAGCTGACGACACTCCGCCGCTGCGCTGCGACGATGACAGGGAACGCGCCACTTCAGCCAAGGCAAACAGCCGGGCCACGCGAACCCAGCCGAGCACCAGTACCACCAGTTGTGCCAGCAACAAAGCGAGTACCAGGCCACCCACGCCAACGGCCGGGGTGTGCACGCGGCCCACACCCAGCGCCAGCGCGATCGCATAACCGATCAGGCTGATCAGCAGATAGCAGGACAGCGTGCTGAACGGCCGGCGCAACAGCTGCATGAAGCCACGGCCGAACGCGCGTGTGGCGGATCGCAGGCTTATGTCGGCGATGAATGCGGCCCGCCCCGATTCCACGATCGCCTGCGCCAGCGCGAACAACAGCAAGGACAGCCACATGGCCATGTGCGACGCACTGTCCACCTGCGACTCCAGCACCGCCTTGTGATCGATCCGGTCCACCGCCTTGAATGTCAGGCCGATCAGCACGGCCATCACTGCGTAAGGCAGGATCGACCATAGCATCAGGCGGAACATGCGGCCGTATTCGACCACGCCACACTGGAGCAGATGGCTGAACCCCAGCACGCGCCCGGCACGCCCGGCGCGTCCACTGCCGATCACCATGCCGTTGAGGAACGGCGACAACAGCAGCGTCAGCAACAGGCCCAGCATGGCCACGCCATGCAGCCAGTCAGTACTGTCTCTCAGCGCGGAAAGGGTGTCGTCGAACATCAACGGACTGAACTGCGTCGCCCACGCCTGCACATGCACCGAATGGTCGAGCAACCCGCTCAGCGTGCGCCACAGCGGCATGCTGACCACGGCTGTCGGCAACAGCAGCAACAGAACCCAGAGCAGCAACAGACGCCATTGCATGGCCGCCAGGGGGGCACGCATGGTGGCGCCAAGATCGACCCGGCGCGAAGCACGTTTGTTCATCATCACAGCGACCCCACCAAGGCATAGAAAGCCTGCACCAAGGAAGCGACATCCGCACTCCAGCGGCGCGACGCGGTGCCGTCGGCCTTGGTGGTCAGACTGTCGTTGAGCTTGTTCGCATCCAGATAGATCTTCTGCTGCGGATCGAGCGTGGCCGAGACCGCCTTGGCGGGCTTGGTGAACACGAAACGGGCCCAGCGCCGATCGTCGTTCCAGTGCACGTCCTCGCTGCTGCCGTCGGCAAACGTCACCCGTAACAGCTGCGGCACCGGCACGCCATCGCGACGCACGGTCACCGTGCTGCGCCAGGGAAACGGGCCCCTGCCAGGCTCCGCCTTCGGATGCGACTTGGCCCAGGCTTCGCGCTGCTTGTCGATCTGCTTGTCCAGCTCGCTGGCAACCACTTCGGTGCGTTTGCCACCCTTCAGCGAGCTGCCCGCCTGCGGTAGGACCTCGTCGGTATCGATGCTGCTGATGCGGTCGTCGATGTGGTCGGTGCCATACATATACTGGTCAAAGATCCCGTTGACTGCCTTCGCGTTGCCGGAGACATCGATCAAGGTGGCGCGCAGGTCGGCGGAAGATGGATGGCGGAAGCGCCAGCGGCGGTAATACTCGTGCATCGCACGCTCGAGTACCGAAGTGCCGAGGCGTTCCTCCAGATCATGCATGGCGGTGGACGTTCGCGAATACACCGTGCCGTAGCTGCTGCTGGAAAGGCGGTCCCACGCGTTCTCGCCCAGCGGATCGGCCGGTTGCCGCAGGCTGGCGCCAAGGCGATCCAACTCGAAACCCGACATGGATGGCGTGATGCCGAGGCGCTTCATCCAGCGCGAGGCCAGCGTGAGCTTCTCGCCGCGCTCGCGCATCATGCGGTTGTCCCAGTACTCGTTCATGCCCTCATCGAGGATCGGCTCCTCGAACTCGTTCGACGCCAGGATGCCGTAGAAATAGCCGTGGCCGAACTCGTGGATGTTGACGAAATCGAGCATGTACTGGGTCAGCGTGCCCGGCTCGACCTTGGCATAACCCTCCGCGGTGAAGAACGTCGGATACTCCATGCCGCCCGCCTCATCCGCGTTGTACGGCGGCACCACCACGGTCACCGTGTGGTACGGGTAGGCGCCCAGCGTCTTCGAGAAATAGGCCAGCGAATCGATCGTGGATTTCAGCGTTGGCGCCGCCGAGGCGGCGTATTCGGATGGATAGATCACGCGCACGTCGACCTTCGGACTGCCCTGCCCCTGCCAGCTCCCGTCCAGCGTCTTGTAACCCTTGGCCGCGACCCAGGCGAAGTCGTGCACATCGCCCTGCATGAAGTGGTACGTGGTCTTGCCGTTCGCCGCCTGCGGCTGACCCTGCAGCTGCCCGACGGCGCCGACGGTGTAATCGCTGGGCACGGTCAGGCGGACGTCGTACAGGCCGAAGTCGGCATAGAACTCGCTGTTGAAATGGAACTCGTGCACGTTCCAGCGCGGCGCCGTGGCGCCGCGCTCGCCGGCCAGTTCCAGCACGCCGATCTTCGGAAACCACTGCCCGACGAGGTTGAAGTCGCCGAACCAGCCGGTGCGCTCGACCACGCGCGGCAACTGGCTCAGAAAGCCGATGTCCAGCGTGAGCGTGGCGCCAGCGGCCACCGGTTCGGCCAGATCGATGCGCACCACGGTCTGGTCGGTGGACGGGCCGCCGTCCGGCTGCACGAAGCGCCATTTCAGGGCGGACTCGCCCTGCTTGACCTGTTTGAGGTCGATCCAGCCCCACTCGCCCTTCTTCAAAGCTGCCGCCCCGCGCGAACGACCGTGCGCAGTCAGCACATCGCGCTCAGTGAACCAGGTGCTGCCTTCGTTCTGGAAGGCGTTGAGGTAAAGGTGAAAATACACATGGGCGATCGGGCGATCGCTGCGGTTGCGCCAGGTCATGCGCTCGCTGCCGGTCACCGCGTGCCTGGCGGCATCCAGCTCGGCGTCGATCTGGTAGCTCACCACGCGGTCGGACAAAGTCGCCTCGCTGCCCGTACGCTCGCCACCCCACGCCCCGGCAGCACTGGGCTCCAGCGGAGCGGCAGCATGGGCGACGGCGAACGGAATATCGGCGAGCGCGGCCGTACCCGAACTGGCTGGCGCCGAGGTCGCTCCGGCCGGCACGGACGCTGCAGCGGGCGCCATGGCCACCTGCGCCGGCGCTATCCAGGGCCAGACCGCGACTGACAACGTCACGGCACACAGATATCCCCACTTGCGTACAACTGGCCGCATATTTGCTGCTCCCCCGGGCAATCCACACAGATTGCACTCAACCAACTCATGCGGCATAGGCCAGAGGTCATGCCGCATGAGTCCTGACTGACTCACCGTGCGGGAACTGCGGCGGGCCGAGGCGGTCTGGATGTGCGCAGTCGCCAAATATTCCGGCTATCCGCCTGTCCGTCTGTCTGTATCGAAACGCCAACTAGAATCGACTTGGAAATAGCCGGCCGGGCCGGTGATCTTCACGCGCCACCTGGAGTCCCCATGCGCATCCTGCTAGCCGAGGACGATCCTTCCATCGCCGAGGGCATCTGCGCGTCGCTGCGACATGGTGGCCACGCCGTGGACCATGTGGCCGCCGGCAATCTTGCCGATATCGCACTTCACGACCATGCCTACGACCTGCTGGTGCTGGATCTCGGGCTGCCCTCGATCGATGGCAGCGAGGTTTTGCGCCGACTGCGCAGCCGCGGTACGGGTATGCCAGTGCTGGTGGTGACCGCCCGCGACGGGTTGCCCGAACGCATTCGCGTGCTGGACCTTGGTGCCGACGATTATCTGGTGAAGCCCTTTGCACTGGCAGAATTCGAGGCGCGCGTGCGTGCGCTGCTGAGACGGGCCAGCAGCAGCGGCAAGCCGGAACTCCTGCTGGGTCGGTTACGCCTGGATCTGCCCGGCCATCGCGCCTGGATCGACCAGAACCCACTCGAACTGACGGCACGCGAGTTCGGCCTGCTCGAAGCGCTGGCGTTGCGCGCCGACCGGATCACCAGCCGCGTCCAGCTGGTCGAGGCGCTATGCGACTGGGATCAGGAGCTGACCGACAACGGGCTGGACATTGCCATACACCGCCTGCGACGCAAGCTCCATGGCAGCGGCACGGGCGTGCGTACGATCCGCGGCCTCGGCTACCTGCTGGAAGAAACAGCGGGAGCCGGGAACGATCCTGCATGATCGCGCCGAGCACACAGCGCCATCGCCCCAGCCTGCGCCGACGCCTGCTGGTGTTCCTGCTGATCCCGGTGATCGCACTGCTGATGCTCGACGCCGCACTCTCCTATGGCGTGGCGCTGACCTATGCCAATCGCGTCCACGATCGCGATCTCAGCGACGATGCGGTGGCGCTGGCGAAGATGCTTGGCAACGATCAGCTCGGCAGCCAGCTGACCCCGCAGGCACGTTTTCTGCTCGAATACGATCCGGACGGCCGCAGCTACTTCAGCGTAAGCAGCAGCAGGCACGGTCTGCTGGCCGGCAATGGGCAGCTGCCGCAACTGGCCCATGCCCCGGTGCTCGGCGCCGCGCCCACGCTGTACGACACCTTGTTCGACAAGCACACCTTGCGCGCGGCGACGGTCCGCACAACGGCGCGACACGATCCCGGCGACAGCCTGGTCGTCACCGTCGCCGAAACCCTGCACGATCGACACGAACAGGCACGCGAGATCCTGCTGCTGGCGATCGTCATGCAGGCTTTCCTGATTGTCTGCGTGCTGGTACTGGTCTGGTTCGGAGTCACTCGCGGCTTGCGCGTGCTCGATCCGCTGACTGCCCGGCTGGCCGCCCGTTCGCACGAGCTCACGCCGATCGACGGTGCCGATGTGCCACAGGAAATCCAGCCGCTGACCCGCACCATCGATGCGCTGTTCGGCCGCCTGCGCAGCACGCTGGCCCTGCACGATCGTTTCATCGCCGATGCCGCGCATCAGTTGCGTACCCCATTGACCGGCTTGAGCCTGCACGTCGAACGCGCCCTTGCCGATCCGCGACCGGAAACCGTGGCTGATGCGCTCACCCACATCCAGCGGCTGACTCTGCGCGCGGCGCGCACCTCCTCGCAATTGCTGGCGCTGATGCGCGCGCAGGCAGCGCCGCGGGATACTGCGGAGCCAAAGCTCGTCGATCTGGGCCAGCTGATTCCCGAAGCGGTGGCACAGCGTATCCCTGAGGCGATCCGTGCCGGCGTCGATCTTGGCTACGAAGGTGACACGCAGCCGCTGCTCGTCCTGGGCGAGGCCGCCAGCGTGCAGGACGTGCTGGACAACCTGATCGACAATGCCGTGCGCTACGCCGGCCGTGGCAGCATCATCACCGTTCACCTGCACGCACGTGACGATGGCGGCGCCAGCCTCATCGTCGAAGACAATGGGCCTGGCGTGCCGCCCGAACTGATGTCGCGACTGAGCGAACGTTTCTTTCGCGTCGCCGGCAACAACGAGGCCGGCAGCGGGCTGGGGCTCGCCATCGTCCAGAGCATCGCCAAACGCCATCACGCCGAGGTGGTCTACCAGGCCGGCGAGGAGCATGGCCTGCGCGTGGAAGTGCGCTTTCCGCCAGTGGCGCGGCCGCCCGCCCGCCCGGCATGAAAGCGACCCGCGCATGCACCACCCCGCCGTCCCGCAGGACTGGCGTGTCCGGACCGTGCCGTCGTCAGGCTAAAGAAAGATTCCCGGACGACAATGACGCCCCGGAGTCATCACGGACTGCCAACAGGTGCAACAGCACCCGATCGTTGCCATGGAAAATGCCTACCGTGCCACCTCGATTCAACCAGGCAACTCACGGCAACCATTTTCGCGCGTGCCTGTTCGGCATGCTGATCGCCGGCCTGGCCGGCTGCGCCGCACCGCTGCCCAGGCTGGCGCCGCCCCTGCCGCTGCAGTGGCAGCATGCGGTGGCCTCGGCTGCAGCCCAGCCGACGGATCCGCACGGCTGGTGGCATGCCTTTGCCGATCCCGAACTCGACGCGATGGTCGATCGCGCCCTGGACGGCAATCTCGATGTTGCACAGGCGGTCGAACGGCTGCGTGCCTCGCGCATCCTGCACGCGCATGCCCGGGCTCGCTACCTGCCGGCGCTGAGCGCCCGCACCGATGACGCGATCGATCCGGACGCCAGCGCCTCGTTCTTTGTCACCGGTTTCGACGCCAGCTGGGAGCTGGGGCTGTTCGGTCGTGCCGAAGGTACCCGGCGCGAGGCGCAAGGCGACCTGGACGCCAGTGTCGCCGACCTGCGTGCCGCGCAGGTCAGCCTGGTGGCTGAGGTGGTGCGTGAATGGATCAACCTGCGTGCCGCGCAACAACAGGAAGAGCTGCTGCTGCAGGTCAGCCAGGCCCGTCAACATCAGTGGCAGTTGCTGCAGGTGCGGCAACGGCTCCAGTTGACCGCGCCCGGCGCGGTGGATCAGGCGCAGGCGGCCTTCGCGCAGTCGCGAGCCGCGCTGGCCATGCCGCGGCAGGCAATCAACGCCAGTGCGCAACGGCTGGCCGTTCTGCTAGGTCAAAACCATCCCGATCCCGCATGGCTGCAGGCCGGCCCGCCACCCGAGCTGGGTGCGTGGCGACTCGCCGGCGCTCCTGCCGATCTGCTGCGTACGCGCCCGGAAATTGCGCGCGCCGAGGCCGACGTGTTGCATACGGCCGGCGAACTGGCGCTGACTCACGCCGACCTGTTTCCCAGCATCGGGCTGGGCGCGTCGATGGTCTGGGCCACCGACATCAACAACAACCGCCGGTTCTCCAACACTCCCAATGGCATTGCATCGGTAGGCCCGGTCATCAACATGCCGTTGTTCGACTGGGGCATGCGCCTTGCCGCTACCCACGCGAAGAGTCACGAACTGAAAGCCAGCGTACTGGCCTACCGGCAGGCGGTGCTGCAGGGTGTGGCGGAGGTGGAAACCGCGCTTGGCAGCCTGCAGCAGCAACAACGGCGAGAACGGGACGACACGCAGGCCTGGCAGGCGCTGCAACGCGCGGATCAATCCGTGCAGGCCCGCGTCGGCCTGCAGCTGAGCAGTCCGCTCGATCGCGCCGAAAGCCAGATCGCCGCCGCCCAGGCCGCGATCGAGCTGGCCGATGCGCGCGCCGGGCACAGCCTGGCCTACGTGGCATTGTTCAAAGCCCTGGGCGGGGCGCCGCTGCCATCCACCGTGGCGAGGGAAACCGCACCGGCCGCAGCCGCCGGCCACGCCGCCACCCAGGGAGGGCAACGCTGATGGTTGCCCTTGCACGCAAGACGCTGATCTATGAATGGCGACGCTTTCTGCCGGCGATGCTCGCGGTGGGTTTCGCCGGTTTGCTGCAACTGCTGCAGATCGCGCTGGTGCTGGGCATCTTCGGCAGCACCAGCCTCTATATCACCGGCTCGTCGGCGGACATCTGGGTGGGCTATCCCGGCACCCAGAGCGTGGGTCAGGGCCGCGCGATCGACGCCGACGTGGAATCGCGCATTCTGATGGACCCGGCAGTACTGCGGGTCGAACCCTACCTCTGGGTCGACGGCGACTGGCGCGGACCGGGCGAAACCGGTGGCGTCTCGGTGTTCGTTTCCGGCATCGACCCCTCCGCCGATGGCCTGATGTTTTCCAAGGCGCTGTCGCCGCAACTGCGGGCACGACTGGCCGAACCCGGAGCGATCGTGGTCGATCGTTCCGCGCTGGACGAACTCGGCGTCGGCCTGGGCCATGACGCCACCATCAACGGCCAGCAGGTGCACGTTGTCGGTATCAGCAGCGGACTGCGGGCATTGGGCGGCATCAACGTATTGTGTTCGCTGGATACCGCCCGCCAGCTGGACAACGACCCGACCGACGACGGCCCGACTTATCTGGTGGCCACGCTGCGCGACCCCCGTCAGGCCGCCGCGGTTGCCTTGCGCCTGCGTGGTGGTCAGGCCTTTGGCCCCTATACGGCATGGAGCGCCGACGATTTCGCGCGCCGCTCCGTGCTCTATTGGCTGTTCGATACCGGCGCCGGTGCCGGCGTGCTGTTCCTGGCTGGCATCGTGTTTTTTGTCGGCGCGGCGATCACCAGCCAGACCCTGATCGCCGCGGTCAACGGCTCGGTGCGCGAATATGCCACGCTCAATGCGCTGGGCGTGGGCGTGGCTGCCTTGCGCCGAGTGGTGCTGGAGCAGGCTTTCTGGGTCGGTGCACTGGGGTTGCTGGGCGCCAGCGTGCTCGGCATCGTGCTGCTGCTGCTGGCGCGCAGCCAGGACGTGCCGGTGGTGTTGAACTGGCCAGCCGCACTGGCCTGCATCGTGCTGGTGATGGGTCTGGCTGCCGTCTCCGGCCTGGCCGCAATGCGCAGCCTGCGCCGCGCCGATCCCGCCACCTTGTTGAGATAGTTGCCATGCAAGCCGCCCCTGTCATCGAAGCGAACCGCGTGCCTGCCCTGCAGGCCGAAGGTATCAGCAAGGCGTTCGTCTCCGGTCATCAGCGCACCCAGGTGCTGGACGGCCTCTCGCTGAACATAGACGCCGGCGAACTGACCCTGATCTCCGGCCCCTCGGGCTGTGGCAAGAGCACCCTGCTGGCCATACTCAGTGGTCTGCAGAAGGTCGACAGCGGACGGGTGCGCGCACTCGGCAGCGAGTTGGGCCAACTCGATCTGCGCGCGCTGGAACGCTTTCGCCTGCAACACACCGGTTTCGTGTTCCAGGGTTTCAACCTGTTTCCCGCGCTGAGCGCCTTCGAACAGGTCGAACTGCCACTGAACCACATGGGCCTGTCGCGTGACGAGGCCCGCCGCCGCGCACAGCGCTCGCTGGAGGAAGTCGGCCTGGCGCATCGCATGCGCTTGCGGCCGTCCGAGCTGTCCGGCGGCGAGAAGCAGCGGGTGGCGATTGCCCGCGCGCTGGCCAAGGAGCCGGAACTGTTGTTCGCCGACGAACCCACCAGCGCGCTCGACGCCGCCAATGGCCAGATGATCATCGACATCCTGCATCGGATCGCCCACACGCACGGCACCACCGTGCTTTGCGTCAGCCATGATCCGCGCCTGGTCGTCCACGCCGACCGCGTACTGGCGATGGAAGACGGCCGCATACTCAGCGACCGGCGTACTCATGCGCCGCCCAGCGACAGCCGCAAGGACCCCGCCCCATGACGCCGCCCGACACGAAGCCGCTCGCCAACCACCGTTCATGGCGTCCACGCGAAACGGGGCTGCTCCGCTTCGGCGGCGTTGCGCTGTCGCTGGCGTGGCTGCTGGCCGGTTGCTCCAGCCCGGCCGATGCGCCGGCCGAGGGCGCTCGACCCGCCGCCACCTACACGGCCGTGGCGCGTGGCCGGATCGACATCGAAGGCGGGCTGCTGGCCCTGTCGATGCCGCGCGAAGGTACGCTCGCCACCGTCGCCGTGCGTGAGGGTGATCAGGTCAAGAAGGATCAACTGCTGGCCGCGCTGGACGCCGAGCCGGCACGGCTGGCGGTCGACGCCGCCCAGGCGCAGCTCGACCAGGCGCAGGCGCAATGGAAGCTGCTTGGCGTCAAGCGGGCGGCAGCGAAGCAGCGTACCGCTCGACTGGTCGCCGCGGTGGCCGCCGGTGCCGGCGACGGGCAGAGCGCCGACGACGCCCGTGAGGCCGCGGCACAACTGGACGCCGAACAGCAGGCCGCGCACGCGGCCACCAGCATGGCCAGCCAGAAACTGGCCGAGGCGCGCTACGAATTGAAGCAGCGCAGCCTGCTCGCGCCGTTCGACGCCGAGGTCGTGCATGTCGCGGCCCAGCCGGGTGCAAGCGTCTCGCCGTCCTCCGGTGCGCTGTTCACCCTGCTGCCGCAAAAGCCGCGGATCGTCCGCGCCGAACTCAACGAAAGTTTCGTCGGCGTGATCAAACCGGGCATGCACGCCGACGTATCTTCCGGCAACGACGCCGCCACTGCGCACTGGAGCGCGCACGTACTGCGCATCAGCCAGGTTTACGGGCCGGCGACGCTGGAGAACGATCCGCAGGTGCGCGCCAACGCCCGCACCGTGGAGTGCGTGCTGGCTTTCGATCAGCCGCAAAGCCTGCTTATCGGCCAGCGCGTGATGGTGCGCTTTGGCGCCACGCCTGCGTCCGCCGCGGCACCGTCGAAAGACTGAGGAAACCGCGTTCTGCGACGCTGCATTTCATCGAGAACGGCAGCCGGTTGTAAGGTTGTCGCTCAACCTGCAGGACATGCGCGTGATCCAGCAAACCGACTTCTTTTTCGAGGGTGGCCGCAGCGGCGTGTTGCTCATCCACGGCCTCACCGGCACGCCGATGGAGATGCGCCTGCTCGGCAAGGGCCTCAACCGCGCCGGCTTCACCGTGCATGGCATGCAGCTGGCCGGCCACTGCGGCAATGTCGAGGATCTGCTCGCCACCGGCTGGCGCGACTGGTATGCCAGCGTCGAGCAAGCCGCCGATGAACTGCGCGGCAAGGTCGACCACCTGTTCGTGGGCGGCCTGTCGATGGGCGCACTGCTGGCGCTGAAACTGGCCGTGGATCGTCCGCAGCAGATCGCGGGCGTCGGCGTGTACGGCGCCACCTTCCGCTATGACGGCTGGAGCATTCCGCCGCTGGCGCGACTGTCGTTCATGCTGCCGCTGCTGAAACGACTGGGCATCGGCCGCGAGCGCAGCTTCATGGAGCAACCACCTTACGGCATCCGCGACGAACGCCTGCGCGCGCAAGTCAGCACGGCGATGCTCGGCGGCGACAGCGCCGCCGCCGGCCTGCCCGGCAACCCGTGGTATTCGCTGGCCGAGATGTACGGGCTGGCTGCCGATGTGCGCCGCCAGCTGTCACAGGTGAGTGCGCCTTGCCTGGTTGCACACGCCAGCGAAGATGATGTCGCCAGCGTGAAAAATGCCGAGCTTGTGATGCGTGGCGTCAGTGCCCCGACCGAGCTGCTGCTGCTCGAGGACAGCTACCACATGATCACCATCGACAAGGAACGACGCACCCTGATCGACCGGTCGGCCGCGTTCTTCGACCGCATCGTCGCCGCCGACAGCGCCCAGCGCATCGCCGCCTGAGCATGCCGCCGACCGGCTCCCTCTCCGCCCTGGTTGCCAGCCTGTGGCTGCTCAACATCGTGCTGGACACCGGCGGCCAGCTGGCCTTCAAGGCCGCGGCCGGCGATCCCGCGGCCGGCGACGGGCTGGCGCGCTGGAAACATATGGCGGCAAGGCCATGGCTGTGGCTCGGCGTCGGCTGCTATGTGGTCGAGTTCCTGGTGTGGATCGCGTTCCTGTCGCTGATCCCGCTGTCCGAGGGCGTATTGCTCGGCTCGATCAATATCGTCGCAATCATGATCGCCGGGCGTTTGCTGTTCGGAGAAAAACTGACCCGGTTGCGCGTTGCCGGCATCGCGCTGGTGACGCTGGGCGTGGTGATCGTGGGAGTCGGCGGATGAAGCGCTTCTACCTGTTCGGTTTCCTGCTGCTGATGGGTTTCGACACGCTCGCGCAGATCAGTTTCAAATACGCCGGCACGCAGGCGCTACCGGTGGAAGCCAGCCTGGCATGGCTGCTTCGCGTGTTCGGCCAGCCGTGGGTTTACGGTGCGGTGATCGGCTACGTCGGCGCGTTCTTCACCTGGATGGCGCTGCTGAAACATGCACCGATCGGCCCTGCCTTCGCCGCCTCGCATCTGGAAGTGGTGTCGGTGATGCTGTTGTCGGTGTGGCTGTTCGACGAACATCTCAACCTCGCCCGGGTGCTCGGCGCCATCGCGATCATCGCCGGCATCGTCTGCCTGGGGTTCGCCGAAAGCCGCGAGCATGTGTCCGACACCGAGCCTGCCCCTGCCGAAGCCTGAGCACCGGCTAAGCTGCGCACATGTTGCCCCGCCGCTCTCACGAACTGCCGCCCACCGCCGGTCTGCCGCTGCGCCTCAGCGACCTGCGTCCCGGCGCGCCCACGCTCGCTGCCGACATTGCCGCACAGTTGGGCACGCCGCCGTTGCAACTGGAATGTTCCGGCACGGCGTGCCTGCTGATGGCGTTGGTCACGCTGAGCGAGTTGCAACCCGCACGTCGCCGCGTGGTAGTGCCCGCGTTCACCTGCCCGCTGGTGGCCATCGCCGTGCAACAGGCCGGGCTCGAACTGCAGTTGTGCGACCTCAAGCCCGGCCACTACGACATGGACCCGGCTGCATTGCGCGCCGCTTGCGACGAACGCACGTTGGCAATCATCCCCACTCATCTGGCCGGCCGCGTCGCCGATGTCGACGATGCCGTTGCGGTCGCGCGAAGCGTGGGTGCGTACGTGATCGAGGACGCCGCGCAGGCATTGGGCGCGCGCCGTAGCGACGGCACCAGCGTGGGCCTGCTCGGCGACATCGGCTTTTTCAGCCTCGCTGCCGGCAAGGGCTTGTCGATCTACGAAGGCGGCCTGCTGCTGGCGCGCGATCCGCTGCTGCGCGAGAGGCTCGCCCGCACCGCCGCGCGCCGCGTACCGCGCAGCCTCGGCTGGGAATGGAAACGCAGCCTCCAACTGCTCGGCTACGCCACGCTATACCGTCCCGGCGGATTGGGGCTGGCCTACGGCAACCCTCTGCGCCGCGCACTGCGCCGAGGCGATCCGGTCGCCGCGGTGGGCGACGATTTCCCGCTGACAATACCGTTGCATCGGGTCGGTCGCTGGCGGCGGTCGGTGGGCGCACATGCCGCAGCGCGCCTGCCGGCGTTTCTCGATCAGCTCACGGCACAGGCAGCGCGACGCCTGCCGCGATTGCGCCGAATTGAAGGCATCCAGGTCATGGATGATCCGTCGAGCGCCCGGGGCACGTGGCCGTTCTTCCTGCTGCTGCTGCCAGATCGGGTACGCCGCGATGCAGCCATGGCGCAATTGTGGTCATCCGGCCACGGCGTCAGCCGGCTGTTCATCCACGCGCTGCCTGATTACGCCTATCTCGCCGGCGCGGTGCCGCCGCAGTCCGTGCCCCGTGCGCGCGATTTCGCGGCGCGCAGCCTGAGCATCAGCAACAGCCCGTGGATGGGCGACGCGGATTTCGAGGCCATCTGCGCCGTGCTGGAAAACATGCAGGCCTGATCAACCGGACCGCGCCGCGATCGCCGCCAGCAGCTGCAGGTTCAGCGCATGCTGCTGCGCCTGCCAGTCGGCCAGCCCCGCCGGATCGATCGCCGGCTGTTCGTCCATGGCGGACAACCGGCGCTTCCACCAGCTGCGATAGTGGTAATAAGAGACCTCGCCATTGATGTCGCTTCCGACCAGGCCGCTGCGCAGGCTGTCGATCAGTGCCAGCGCGTGGGGAACCCGCAGTTGCCCCTGATCCCAGTTGGTATGCGCCACCTCGGCCGCGAACGCGTCCTTGTCGATGGAGAGGTAGCTCGGTGCGCGTTGCGTGCGTTGCATTTCGACGAACGCGTCGACCATCGCCTCGGGTGTGTCGTAGCCGTGGAAAGCATGCGCCAGCCCTAGCCGCCGCGACCAGCCGGTATCCACCCCGATGCTCCAGTAGCTGAGCTTGCCGCGGCGCAGCGGGGTCAGATAATTTTCCCACGCATGGCCGCCACCGATGTCGCTGGAAGTGATACCGAGCACATGCACGTGGCTCACCTGCGGCAACGCCGCGACCTTGCGCACCCACGAGCCGCAATGCACGCCGAACGGAAAGCGCATGTTGTCCGGATGGTTGTCGAACACCACGACCTGGAACGGTTGGGATGCGGAAAGTCGCGCGATCAGCGGCCAGCTCAGATGGTGGAAGTCGCCGCTGCCGGTGAACACCGTGCCGTATCGCGCGGGCAGCAGTTCGTCCAGCATCGTACGGAAACGCCGCATGGTCGCCAGCGAGCAACCGAAACGGATCGACTCCTGCCAGTACGCCAGTGGCAGCACCAGCCGGCCCGGCAGGGGCCCCACCGAATGATCGATGTCGAGCACGACGGGGCGATTCGCCAGCTCACTCATCGGTAGCCTCCGCAGCCGCCTGCCACTGGCGATCGCTTTCGAAATGACGGCCGAGCCGGCGCAGCAGCACGCGCAGCAGCGGGTTGCGCGCATACACCGCGTGACGGGTGAAGGTCATGCGCGCACCAAGAAAGGATTTCACCTCCGGATCGGTCCAGCCGGCCACGTAATGGGTAAGGCCGCGCTGCCGTGCGTAGTCGAGGTTGTGCATCCAGCTGACAAAATACAGGTTGTGTTCGCGCGCCTGCGGATAAGCAAAGCCCACGTACTTGTCGATGAGCTTGCCACGATGTTCGTAACACAGGTTCCAGCCGATCATCTGCCCGGCATGGCGATAGACGAACACCACACCACCGCTGTCGCCATCGCGCAGCACCTCGCGAAAGAAGGCCGCGGTGAGCCGGTCGAAATGGATCTCGCTTTGCGCGTACACGTTGTCGAAAAGCGCATGGAATGTCGCCAGTGTGGCCTCGTCGTCGAAACGCGCATCGCCGGCAGGCACCACTTCGATCTCCAGGCCGGCCAGCGAGCGCAGCTTGCGCCGGATGTTCTTCCGCCGGCCGGACGACAGCCGCGCCAGATACTCCTCGGTCGAGCCGAAATCAATCGGCACCCACGCCAGCGCCTGGCCCTCCAGCAGCACATAGCCCGCGCGCGCGCAGGCCATGGCGAACGCGTTTGCGTACGCGTTGTCCGCCTCGCTGAGCAAGGGCGAATCCTGCGCGATGTCCTTGACGACGAACAACCTGCATTCGTGTCCGTAGGTTGCCGCGAGGCCTTGCGCCAGGGCGTCCGGGGGCACGCCCGAAGGCAAGGGCGCGTATTCGGAGACGGTGGTGCCGGCAAACCGCGTGCGCCAGCGCAGCAGGCGTCCCCACAGGCGATACAGCGGCAGACGGGTCACTCGGCCGCGCAGCGCGTCGTCCGCCGTGGTCAGCAGGTCGAAGGGCGCCAGGAAACTCGGCATCCCGTGCGGCGACCATTGCACCGTGAAACCAACCGGCGGCTGCGCCATGAAATGCGCAAGCAATGCATCCGGTTCCAGTTGCGAGATGAAAGGCATGAGTAAGCTGGCTTGCCTAGACTGGTTGGGGCATAACATAGTCGTGCGCAGCCAGGAACCTACTCGCCATGAACGAATCGACCCAGCAGCAAGTGTTCGAGATCATCGCCAAGCAGGCCAAGATCGAGATCGCCATCATCAAGCCCGAGTCCACCCTGAAGGATCTTGGCATCGAATCGCTGGAGGCGATCGAGTTGATCTTCGACATCGAGGAACACTTCGACATCAACTTTCCCGACCAGCAAGGCGCCAATTTCGACAGCGACACCGCGAAGAGCCTGGTCGATGCCGTGCAGAAGGCTCTGGATGATAAAGCCGCTGCAAGCGAAGGGTCGAATTGATGCAAAGTGTTCCGATGCGCCGCGTGGTGATTACCGGCATGGGCGCGATCAGCCCGCTCGGCGTCGGTGCCGAGGCGCTGTGGCAGGGTCTGCGCGAAGGTCGCAGCGCGATCGGTCCGCTGCGCCATCCGGATGCCGAGCGCCTGCGCGTAAAAATCGCCGCCCAGGTGCCGGCACATTTCGACCCCGCAGCGAATATCGACGAACGCATCTTGCCGATGCTCGACCGTACCTCGGAATTCGCGTTGCATGCCGCGCGTGAGGCGATCGCGCAATCCGGTCTGGACTTCCGCCGGAATGATCTCGGCGTGCGCACGGCCGTCGTGGTCGGCACCGGTGTCGGCGGCGAAACCACCCAGGACGAACAGAGCAAGCGGCTGTACGGGGAAAACTCCCAACGCGCGCATCCGCTCACCATCGTGCGCCTGATGACCAACGCCTCGGCCAGCCAGATCAGTATCGCGCATGGCTTGCGCGGCCCCACTTATGCAGTCGCCAGCGCCTGCGCCTCGGCGAACCACGCGATCATCCAGGCTGCCATGATGATCCGCTACGGCACGGCCGATGCAGCCATCACCGGCGGCACCGAAGCCTGCATCACGTATGGTGCCTTGCGGGCGTGGGAAGCGATGCGCGTGCTGGCCGACGATACCTGTCGCCCGTTCAGCGTCAATCGGCGCGGCCTGGTGCTCGGCGAGGGCGCCGGCATTTTCGTGCTGGAATCGATGGAGCACGCGCAGGCGCGCGGCGCGACGATCCTCGCCGAACTGGCCGGCAGCGGCATGACCGCCGATGCCACCGATATCGTGATGCCCAGCGCGGATGGCGCAGCCAGCGCGATGCGCCAGGCCCTCGCCGACGCCTGCCTCACGCCGCAGGACGTTGACTACATCAATGCCCACGGCACCGGCACGCTCGCCAACGACGTCACTGAAACCAAGGCGATCCGCCTTGCGTTTGGCGCACATGCCGATCGCCTTGCGGTGTCCTCGACCAAGTCGATGCATGGCCATGCACTGGGTGCTTCCGGCGCGCTGGAGCTGGTGGCAGTGATTGGCGCCTTGCGCGACAGCGTGGTGCCGCCCACGGCGAACCTGGACCAGGTCGATCCGGCCTGCGATCTGGATTACGTGCCGAATGTCGCCCGCGAGATGCCGGTGCGTGCAGCGCTGAGCAACTCGTTCGCGTTCGGTGGACTCAATGCGGTCCTGGCGCTCAAGCGCGCGCCCTAGCTTCCCTTTCGTCTTACAGGTTTCACCCTGCAACAAACCAAAGAACCCGGCGACACGTCGCCGGGTTCTTTTTGCGCGCGGCCCACGCGCGGCCAGCATCAGCCCTTCTTGGCTTTGGTCAGCAGCTGGTCGAGCAAGGCGATTGCCAGGTCGATCTCCTCGTGGGTGATCTCCAGCGACGGCGCGAACGTGATCACGTTCTTGTACCAGCCGCCCACGTCCAGCACGAGGCCGATCTTCCTGCCGGCGTGTTCCAGATCGCCGGCCAGGCCGATGTCGACCATCCTGTCGAGCAGCGCCTTGTTCGGGGTGAAGCCGTCCTCGGTGCAGATCTCCGCACGCAGCGCCAGACCGAGCCCATCGACGTCGCCGATTTCCTTGTGGCGCTTCTGCAGGTCACGCAGGCCTTCGAGGAAATGCGCGCCCTTCTTCGGCACACTGGTCTCGTAGTCCAGTTCGTAACCCATCTTGATCACTTCCAGACCCAGCGCGGTGCCGAGCGGGTTGGAATTGAACGTGGAATGGGTCGAACCCGGCGGGAAGATCGTCGGGTTGATCAGCTCCTCGCGCGCCCACAACCCGGACAGCGGATTGAGGCCGTTGGTGAGCGCCTTGCCGAACACGATCACGTCAGGCGTCACGCCGAAATGCTCGATCGACCACAGCTTGCCGGTGCGCCAGAAACCCATCTGGATCTCATCGACCACCATCAGGATGCCGTACTGGTCGAGCACCTTCTTCAGGTCCTTGAAGAAATTCATCGGCGGGATCACGTAGCCGCCGGTGCCCTGGATCGGCTCGACATAGAACGCAGCATATTCGGCCTGCTTCACCTTGGGATCCCACACGCCGTTGTATTCGGTCTCGAACAGGCGCGCGAACTGGCGCACGCAGGCGTCCGAATATTCTTCCGGCGTCATGCCCTTCGGGCGGCGGAACGGATACGGGAACGGGATGAACATCGCGCGCTCGCCGAAATGGCCGAAGCGGCGGCGATAGCGGTAGCTCGAGGTGATCGCCGAAGCACCCAGCGTGCGGCCATGGTAGCCGCCCTCGAACGCGAACATCAGGCTCTTGCCGTTGCTGGCGTTGCGCACGATCTTCAGTGAATCCTCGATCGCCTGCGCACCGCCCACGTTGAAATGCACGCGGCCGTCCAGACCGAATTTCTTCTTCGCATCCAGCGCCACCGTCTTGGCCAGCTCGATGCGGGTCTGGTGCAGGTACTGGCTGGCCACCTGCGGCAGCAGGTCGATCTGTTGCTTCAGCACGTTGTCCAGACGCGGATTGCGGTAACCGAAGTTGACCGCGGAATACCACATCTGCAGGTCGAGGAACGGGGTGCCCGCGGTGTCGTACATGTAACTGCCTTCACAGGTACGGAAGATCTTCGGCGGATCCACGTAATGCACGGTGTCGCCGAACGAGCTGTACTT
>DHXA01000056.1:0-5830 GCA_002413455.1 Rhodanobacter sp. UBA5168
CAACTACGCAGCGACAATTTCGAAAACGGCCGGCGGATTCCTGCCGAATTCGCCTTTGGCAAGCCGGCGCAGCCGTTCGCGCTGTCGGACAACCGCAGCCCCCATCTGGCGTGGAAGAACGCCCCCTCGGCTACCCGTTCGTTCGTCATCACGTGCATCGACACCGACGTGCCCAGCCGCGGCGACGACGTGAACCAGCCCGGCCGCACGGTGCCGGCGGATTTGCCGCGGGTGGAGTTCGTGCACTGGCTGATGGCCGACATTCCGGCCGAATGCGGCGAGCTGGCCGCTGGTGCCTGCAGCGACGAGGTCACCCCGCGCGGCAAGCGCGAGCCCCATGGGCCACCCGGCAGCGTGCAGGGCGTCAACGATTTCACCGGCTGGTTCGCCGGCGACGCCGAGATGGGCGGCGAGTACCTCGGCTACGACGGCCCGTGTCCGCCGTGGAACGATGCGCTGCTGCATCATTACCACTTCCGGGTCTACGCGCTCGACACCGCATCGCTGGCATTGATCAGCGGATTCTCGCTGGCCGAGCTGCGTGCGGCAATGGTCGGCCACGTGCTGGCCGAGACCGAGCTGGTCGGCGTTTACAGCCTCAATCCACAGGTCGGCGACTGAAGAGGCGTCGGCGCGGCGTGCAGGTCGTGGTCGACTCTCTTCACGCTCGCATGGCATGGGCTATGGGTGAATGGCGGCACGCGGATATTCCAACGCGACCGCCATCCTACGAAGAGGACGCTCCCATGCTTCATTACGCCCTGGTTTTTCTGGTCATCGCCATCATTGCCGCCGTGCTGGGTTTTGGCGGCATCGCCGGCGCGGCCGCTGGCATCGCGAAGATTTTGTTTGTCATCTTTCTGATCCTGGCGATCATCGCGTTCTTCCGTCGTGCCAGGTGACGGGCGCACGTTGCGCCATAGTTGCGTCATAGTGAGTCTCTTCCGGAGCATGCAATGAACAAGCAGGTAGAAAATCCCGAGCCGATCCCCGGCAACCGTATCGACGAGCGCGCCGAGCGGATCAAGCAGGCCACCAGCAGCGCCGTGGCCAGCACCAAGGAGACGATGGACCGCGCCGCCGACCACGTCGAGGAGGGCCTGCACCGCGCCACCGACAAGGCTGCCGACGCCGCCAATCGCGCGACCGACAAGGCCGCCGAAATCAGCGAGCGCGGTCGTGAGGTCTACGACGAAACCATGGATCGCGCCGATGCCTGGCTGGAACAGGCGCGCGAGTATGTCCGTGAGAAACCGGTGCAGTCCGTCGCCATCGCGCTCGGTGCCGGCTGGCTGCTCGGCCGCATCCTTCGGCGTTGAGCCACCCGACGCAGCGGGGGCAGGGAATGCGCGACGAGGGTGAACTACCCCGCGAAGCGGCGGCGCCGGACCCGGCGCCGTCGTCGTCTGGGCTGCTGACGGAAATCGGCCAGCTCGGTCGCGCGGTCAAGCATCTCTTCGGTGCGCAGATGCACCTGCTGGCGGCGGAACTTGGGCTGGCCCGCAGCGCGGTCTCGTGGATGCTGGCAGCGGGTCTGGCGGCCACCGTGGCCGGCGTCGGTTTCGGCCTGACCCTGCTGGGCCTGCTGGGCCTGCTGCTGGCTACGTGGTTCGGTTCGTGGATCTGGGCGCTGCTGGTGCTGGCCGTGCTGCAGGTGGCGTTCCTGTTCGGTTCGATCCTGCTGTTTCGCCGCTGCATGCACTGGATGAGTCTGCCCGCCACGCGCAGCGAATGGAGTGCGATGATGCGCGACACCGTGCGCAAGGCCGATCTCCAAACCGGGGGCGCGCGCGACGGCACGCAGGGTGACGGGGAGGATCGGTCATGAACGTATTCGATAAGTTGGCGCGGGTGCAGGCGGCGCAGCTGCGCACGACGGCGGCGCGGCAGACGTTGCGACCGCCGGTGAACGCCCTGCTGGCGCGTGGCCGGACGTATCCGCTGACCACGATGGGTGCGGCCGCCGGCGCGGGTTTCGTGCTGGGTAGCCTCAACGTGCATCCGTTGCGCGTGCCTGGCGTGGGTCCGCTGCTCAGCGGCGGCCTGGCCGACGCGGTGGCCTTCGGTGCGCGCCTGATCGCCGAGCTGGGCATGGCCGGCTCGGCAGTGGGCCGGGGCGGGGACGATCGCCGTGCCGATGGTGTCGACACGGGTGGCGGCGAATCGACATGAGCGAGCCCGAGCCGCTGCCACCGGATGACAGCGCAGGCCATCCCGTCGCCGCGCCAACGCCCCTGCTCGACCATGTTGCGCCGGGCTATCCCCCGCGCCAGATGGCGCGGGGGCTGCAGACCACGCGCGGCATGCGCCGCCATCTGCGCGCCGTACGCGTGTTGCTCAACGCGATGCTGTTCCTGGCGCTGATGTACACCATCACGCTGACCAAGGCGCTGCTGATCCCGCTGGTGCTGGCCGCCTTCCTGGGCCTGGCGTTGAATCCGCTCGTCGCCGCGGGCACGCGCATCCACTTGCCGCGCTGGCTGACCGCCAGCGTGCTGATGATCGGTCTGATTGTCGGCATCGGCGGTGGCGCCGGCCTGCTCGCGCAACCGGCGATCGGCTGGTTCCACGGTGCGCCTGCCGCGATCAAGAGCTTCGTGCCGAAACTGCGCAGCTTCACCAAGCCACTGGAAGCGGCGAACCGCGCCACCCAGACCCTGGTCAGCGGCACCGTCACGCGTGCTGCAACGTCCCAGTCCACGCCGATATCGATCAGTGCATGGGACGTGGTGTCCACCGCACCCAAGGTGCTCGCAGCCGTGTTGAGCGTGCTGCTGCTGGTGTTCTTCTTCCTGATCTACGGCGACACGATGTTGCGCCGGCTGGTGGAGATCACGCCGAGCTTCGCCTACAAGCGGCACGCGGTAACGATCGTGCGCGGCATCCAGACCGAGGTCTCGCGCTACCTGCTCACCGCGCTGCTGATCAACGCCAGCCTCGGCGCGATCACCGCCGGCATGCTGTGGCTGTACAAGGTGCCCGACCCGCTGCTGTGGGGCGCGGTGGCGATGTTCGCCAACTTCATTCCGTACGTCGGCGCGATCGTCACCACCACCCTGCTGGCGGTGGTGGGCATGCTCTACGCGAACGACGCCAGCCTTGAGGTGTTCCTGCCGGCGCTGACCTTCGCCGGCATCACCGCGGTGGAAGGCAACCTGATCACGCCGATGATCCAGGGCGCCAGCATGCGGCTGAGCCCGATCGCGATCCTGCTGTGGCTGCTGGTCTGGGGCTGGCTGTGGGGCATTCCCGGTGCGCTGCTGGCGGTGCCGATGCTGACCTGCACCAAGCTGATCGCCGAGCGCGTGCGCAGCTGGAACTGGTTCGCGGTGATCGTGCAGCGTTGAGGATGATCGGCGCCACGCCGGTCAGATCGCATCCTGCGACAGGTTGAGCAGCGTATAGGAGCGCTGTTCGCCTTCGAATCGGTCGCCATCCCGGGACACCAGCGTCACGTGCCGCTGCACCATGATGACGTCGCTGACGATGACGCCTCGGCGGATCGTCGTGTAGCCGCTCCAGCTGGCTTTGCCCGGAATCACCGACACCTCGATCGTGTTTCCGGCCGTAGTGGTGATCTGCATCGGTTTTCCCCTTTTCGCGCGGGACTGATCGTCGGATGACAGGCCGGTGCCGTGGCCGGTACGGGACAGCGTGACGACCTCGTTGCGCTGATCGATGCGCAGCACGCGCACCTGCTCGGTGCCGGCCGGGCCGATTTCCCAGGGCGCGGGAATGGCGACGTCCCAGGTCATTCCCGCGCGGATTTGCGCAGGCGCGTTGCCCCACAGCAGGGGATTGAAGACCAATCCGCTGGTCTGGTCGTTGATGCGGCACTTGCCCGCAAAACAGCTGGTGATGCCGTCACGAAGGATCTCGATGTCGTGCAGCGGGCCGCTGGCCGGATGCCCGTCATAACGATCGTCCTCGTCGAAGACAGTCGACTTCGCCGTGACGCCGGTCACCGTGTAGTCGGCGGTGCCGCTGATGCGATCGACCTTTTCCTCGAACCCCACACCCTTTGTCGAGACGGTCTTGGAGAACACGTCGGAGAAGTGCTCGCCCACCTTGAGGTCGGGGCGAAGAAAGGTCGCGGCGGGCTCGGCATGAACCCATGAGGCATGAGCCAATGAAATGCCCAGGCAAAAAATCGAGGCGCAAAGGGCGAGATGGCCGACAGCACGGAAGCGGGGATTCATCAGGGTCTCCATGGATTTTTCGTTGGTGCGCCGGATATTCAGCGCCCGATGCCGTGTGCGCGCAGCACGTCGGCGATGTCGAAACGCCACAGGTTGCGTGAACCGTTGAGCGGCGATTGCAGGCGCTGTTGCAGCGTGGCCGCATCGTCGCGCGGCTTCGGGAAGTGCACGTCATCGCGGCGCGCACTGGAGACGTACAGCTCACCGAACCGCGGCCCCAGCGACGGCGCGTTCTCGAGCGAGCGGCTGTTGATGTCGCCGCCCAGGTGTTGTGGCTTGCCCCAGCGGCCGTCGGCCTGGCGGAAGGCGATGTAGATGTCGGCGCTGCCCAGTGAGTCACCTTCGTTGCCGGCGTAGATCAGGAAGCGTCCCTGCGGATCCACCGCCGGATCCATCCGGCTGTGATCGAGGCCGCCCAGTTCGACTCGGACCGGCGCCGCATAGCCGCCATCCTGCGGATGCGCCACATAGATCTGGTAGGCCTTGCCGGAATCGGCGCGACGCGCCGAGAAATAGAGGTCGCCGCTGGCGATGACCGACGGGTTGTAGATCATCGCGCCGTCGTTGAGCGCGCCGTCGACGTGGATCGGCACGCTCCATGCGCCGCCGGCCCGCCGTTCGACGTACCAAAGGTTGGTGCCGGGAAAATGCTGTCCGTTCATCGCCGCGGTCACCGGCGCACCGCCCGGCTGCGGCGGCCGGTTGGAGACGAAGTACAGGCGCCGGCCATGGGGCGACAACGTCGGTTCGGAGTCGTGCCAGCGGCCGGAAAATGCGGCCACTCGCGGCGTCGACCAGCGGTCGCCTTTGCGCCGCGAAACCATGATGGTGTCGTCGGCCTCGGCGAAATCCGAGCGCATGAAGAACAGCGTCTGGCCGTCCGGTGTCAGCGCGACCGAGGTCTCCTGCAGTCCGGTGGAAATCACGCCGGGCCCGAGCAGTTCGCCGGCGGTGGCCGCCCGCGCGGCGGGCAGCGCGGTGAGCGTGGCCGCGAGGCAGGCGGCGAGGATGAGGCTGCGTGGAAACATGGTTTCTCCAGGGTGAGACGTGGGTCGCGTCGGCGACACCGAATGAAGGGTTCACGGCACGCGACGCGCATCCAGCCACGGCGCCAGCGACACCCGCCAGATATGGTTGTTGCCGTTGTCCCACGCACGCATGCGCGCCAGGTCCGCGCGCGCCTGCGCGGGCGAGCGCGGGTAGCTCGTCTTCGCCGTGTAGTTGCTGGTGAAGTACAGGGTGCGGGCGTCCGGACCCAGGTGCGAACCCCAGGGTTCGTAGCGGTTCACCGCATCGCCGAGATCGATCGGCTTGCTCCAGGCATCGCCTGCGCGGAACACGATGTACAGCCGATCGGGCTTGTCCTTGCCGGCGTAATTGGCGTCGAACACCATGAACGACTGATCCGGTGCGATTGCCGGATCCAGCTCGTGCGCGGCCGGATCGCCCAGCGCGAGCCGCTGTGGCTTCTGGTAGCGGCCGTCGCGCCAGGCCGTGCGATAGAGATGGAACTCGTGCGTGGCGTCGTCGCGTCGCTGGTAGTACACGTCGCCGTTGGCCGTCACGCTGGGCGCGTAGATGCTCGTCGCGTCGTTCACCGCGTCGGGCAGGCGCACCGGCGCGCTCCAGCC
>DHXA01000056.1:6020-6225 GCA_002413455.1 Rhodanobacter sp. UBA5168
CGCCGCGGCGGTCGCCCCGCCACAGGTGCCCGCCGCGTACGGCCGGTCCGCCGGCCACGTCGGCGCGGTTGGAGGTGTACACCAGGAACGAGCCGTCCGGTGCCATCGCCGGATCGTGGTCCTGCCACTGTCCGGAGAACGGCGCGATTTGCGGCGTCGACCAGGCGTTACCCACGCGATGCGATTCCATGATGAATCCGTTCCA
>DHXA01000053.1:0-6701 GCA_002413455.1 Rhodanobacter sp. UBA5168
TACGGCTCGACCTTGTAGACGTCCATTTGCCCGGCGTCGATGCCGTGGTTGACCGGGTTGATCATGCGCAGCAGTTCCCATGCGCGGGTGCTGTCGCCCAGTTCGGCGAACGCCATCGCGGCCCAGATCGCAGCATGCGTGTACTGCCCGCCGTTCTCGCGCACGCCGGGCACGTAGCCCTTGATGTAGCCGGGATCGAGCGTGGATTTGTCGAAGGGCGGGTCCAGCAATTGCACCAGGCCGGCGTCGCGGCGCACCAGATGCTGGTCCAGCGAGTTCATCGCCTGCAGCCGGCGCTCGGGCGAGGCGACGCCGGACAGCACCGACCAGCTCTGCGCGATCGAGTCGATGCGACACTCGTCGTTGCTGCTGGAACCCAGCGGCGTGCCATCGTCGAAATACGCGCGGCGATACCAGGCGCCATCCCATGCGTGCTGCTCCAGCGCCACGCGCAGCTGGCTCACCTCGCCTTCGCAGCGCAGCGCAAACGCGTCGTCGTGGTGCTGCCGGGCGACTTCGGCAAAGCGCGAAAGCACCTCGCAGGCGAAGAAACCCAGCCACACGCTTTCGCCGCGACCGGCCTCGCCGACCCGGTTCATGCCGTCGTTCCAGTCGCCGGCGCCGATCAGCGGCAGGCCGTGCACGCCGCGCGGCAGGCTGTGTTCGATCGCGCGCACGCAGTGCTGGTACAGCGTCTCGTTGAGGCCCGATGGCTGCGGCAGGTCGTAGTAGGACTCCTCGCCGGGATGCAGCGGGCGCCCTTCGATGTAGCCCACGTGTTGTTCCAGCACGCCGGTGTCCGCCGTGGCCAGCACGTAGCGGCTGGTGGCCAGCGGCAGCCACAGGTAGTCGTCGGAACAGGCGGTGCGCACGCCGCGGTCCAGCGGCGGATGCCACCAGTGCTGCACGTCGCCTTCGGGGAACTGATGCGCCGCACACAGCAGCAGTTGCGCGCGCGACAGTTCGGGGGCGGCGTGCAGGGTGGCCATCGAATCCTGCAGTTGATCGCGAAAGCCGAACGCGCCGCCGGATTGGTAGTAGCCGCTGCGTGCCCAGATCCGGCAGGCGATGGTCTGATACAGCAACCAGCCGTTGGCCAGCACGTCGAGCGCCGGCTCCGGCGTGCTGACCTGCACGGCGCCGAGCGTGCCGGCCCAGTGCGCACGAACTTTCTCCAGCGCCTGCGCGGCGGTGCCGCTGCCGCGGAACCGTTGCACCAGCGAGCTGGCGTCGGCGATGTCGCGGCCGAGGCCGAGCCGGAATATCACCTGGCGCTGTTCGCCGTCGTCCAGCGCCACGTTCATCTGCAAGGCTGCGCACGGGTCCAGTCCCGCGCCGAGGCGGCCGGACAGATGCGTGCGCGCCAGCCCGGCGGGAGCGGCGGTGCTGCCGTTGCGACCGAGAAATTCGCGGCGGTCGCCGTCGATGCCGCGAGCGGGATCGTCCACGTCGAAGAACGCCACGCGGTTCGGAAATTCGGTGTTGTAGGCATTGCGCGCGAACAGCGCGCCGCTGGCCGGATCCGACTCGGTGACCACATGCATCGACGTGCGCTCGCGCAGATCGCCGAGCAGCCATTCGACGTAGCCGGTGACGCTGAGCCGGCGCGGCTGGCCCGAGGCGTTGCGCAGTTTCAGCACCGAGAACTTGACCGATGCATCCAGCGCCACGTAGATCCACAGTTCGGAGTGGATGCCGTCCTCGTCGTGCTCGAACACGCTGTAGCCGAAACCGTGGCGGGTGACGTACTCGCCGTTGCCGCGGCTGGGCAGCGGTGTCGGCGACCACACCTGGCCGGTTTCCTCGTCGCGCAGATAAAGCGCCTCGCCGCTGCCGTCGCTGATCGGATCGTTGTGCCATGGGGTGAGGCGGAACTCGTGCGCGTTCTCGCCCCAGGTATAGGCGCTGCCGCTTTCGGAGATCACCGTGCCGAAGTGCGGGTTGGCCAGCACGTTGGCCCATGGCGCCGGCGTGGCATCGCCCGGCGCCAGCGTGATCACGTACTCGCGGCCGTCCGCGCTGAAGCCGCCGTGCGGGTTCGCCAGCCGCAGCGCCGAGGCTGTCAAGGGCGGCATCGGCGAGGACGACGGGATGCGTCGCGCCCTGCTCGGTTCGAAGCGCGGTGCATGCGTTTCCGCGCGGCGCCGACTGATCTGTTCGGCCAGGCTGCCGCGATTGTCGGCCAGGATGATGCGTGCACTGGCCTGCATCACCATGCGGTCTTCACCCGACAGCTGCTGCGCCGGACGCACGAAGATGCCGCCCGGGCGATCGAGCAGGCTCGCTTCGCTGCCCGAACCGATCAGGCCCATGATCAGGTCCTGCAGTTCCTGCCGGTAGCCGGCGCGGTCCTCGTTCCAGATCACCAGATCGACCGCCAACCCTTTCAGCCGCCAGTAGGCGTGCGCCTGCACCACCTGGCGCACCAGTTCGATGCGCGCCGGGTCGGCGATCTGCAGCAGCACGATCGGCAGGTCGCCGGAGATCGACTGGCCCCACAAGCCGGACTGTCCGCGCCGGTTGCCGCGCAGGATGCCGGGCTCGGCGCGCAGGTTCGCGTTCGGGTAGATGATCGAGGTGGCCATGTGTTCGTACAGCTGCGCATCGGCGAGGCTGGCATTGAGCTGGCGCAGCAGCACCTGGCTGTGCGTCCAGGCCAGGTCGAACACGCGGTCGGCGAGGTGGCGGTCGCGGTATTTGCCGATCAACCGCACGCAGCCAGCGCGGTTTTCGGCCATGCCGGTGACGAAATCGATCGTGGCCGATTGCTCCGGCTCCAGCGTGATGCGGCAGCGGATCGCCACGATCGGGTCGAGCACCGAACCGTCGCTGTTGGACAGTTGCGCCTGCTCGCGATCGAGCATCTGCGGTTGCGCCACGCTGCGGCCGCGGCCGATGAAACGCGCGCGGTCGGTCTCGTACGAGATCGCGTCGATGTGGGCGTCGTGCACGGCCAGCAGGTGGCACATCCACGGCACGTGTTCGTCGGCCGCGCGCGGCCGGCGCGTGCACATGATCGCCTGCAGCTCGGGCACCAGCTCGGTCTGCACGAACAGCTTGCTGAAGGCCGGATGCAGCGCATCGGCGAGCGGCGGCGCCAGCACCACCTCGGCATAACTGGTCAGCTCGATCGTGCGCCGGATGCGGCTGCGATTGGTGATGCGGGAGCGGCGCAGCTCGATGTCGTCTTCGGGCGACACCACGATCTCGGTATGCGCATCGAACTCGCGCTCGCGCACGCGGAACTCGGCGCGCGCATCGGAGAAGATCGCCTCGAACTGTTCGGTCTTTTTCAGCGTGGGCTGGTACGCGGTGGACCAGTACTCGCCGCTGGCCACGTCGCGCAGATAGCAGAACATGCCCCAGTGATCGCGCGTGCTGTCCTCGCGCCAGCGGGTCAGCGCCAGCTCGCCGCAGCGGCTGTAGCCGCCGCCGGCGCTGGAGACCATCGCGTGGTAGCGGCCGTTGGACAGCAGCTGCACCGCCGGCCGCGCCCGGTCCGGGTCGGTGAACACGCGCAGCCGCGCTTCGGCCGCGCGCGTCTGGCCGTCCATTTCGGGGAAGCCCGACGCGTGCAGGTATTCCGCTGCGGTCTTCGGCACGCGTTCCTGCAGCAGCAGGCTGGTGGCCTGGAACTGCGGGTCGGACTCGAAACGCCGTTGCATCGGCCGGTCCAGCAACGCATACGCCAGCGCCAGCAGGCTCATGCCCTGGTGGTGCGCCATGAACGATTGCACCAGCGCGGAGGTCTGCCCCAACGGCAGCCGGGCCGGGGTGTAGTCGATCGCCTCGTACAGGCCGAAGCGTCCCGCGGCGCCGGCCTCGGCCAGTCGCTGCAGGTTCCGGGTCGCCGCCGCCGGCGCCACCATCATGGCCAGCGCGGTGGCGTACGGCGCGATCACCACGTCGTCGCCGAGGCCGCGCTTGAGGCCCAGCCCGGGTACGCCGAAGGCGCGGTACTGGTAGATGAAGTGTGCGTCCAGCGTGTTGTAGCCGGATTCGGAAACGCCCCAGGGCACGTTCAGCTGGTTGCCGTACTCGATCTGTCGCGCCACCGCGGCACGGCAGGTCTGGTCGAGCAGGGTGCCTTCGTAGCTCGGCATCACCAGCGTCGGCATCAGGTATTCGAACATCGAGCCGGTCCACGACAGCAGCACCGGTTCGCCGCCGCTGGTGGTCAGCAGCCGGCCCAGCGAGAACCAGTTCTCCTGCGGCAGCTGGCCCTGCGCGATGCCGACGAAACTGGCCAGCCGTGCCTCCGAGGCGAGCAGATCGTAATAGCCCGCGTCGAGGCGGCGGTCGTCCACGTTGTAGCCGATCGCCAGCAGATCGCGCGCGCTGTCGTACAGGAAACGGTAGTCCATCAGCGCCAGTTCGCCGGCCTGGTGCGCCAGATATTCGATCGTCGCGATGCGTTCGCGTGCCCGTTCGCGCACGCCTTCGGCACCGGCTGCGGATGGCCAGCACAGCGGTTCGACCCACGCCAGCTGCACCAGTGTGGGGATGCCGCCGAAGCCGGCGTCGTCGTCGGGCGGCGGATCGAGGTTGAAGACGGCGGCCTCGTCGCACAGGTCGCTGCATTGCTCCAGCAGCGCGCTGAGCCAGAATTCGGCGTCGCTGCCGGCTTCGGGTGCCAGCGCCTGCGCCAGTACGTGGGCGTGATCCAGTTGCCGCTGCAGCAGGGTCAGCGCCGCGCCGGTGGTGGCCGGCGGCGCGGCCAGCGCGGTCTGCAGTTCCTGTCGCAGCGGATCCAGTGCGAGGCTGCCACCCTTGTCGAGGGTGTCGTCCAGCACGTGCACGATGTCGAGCAGGCCCTGCAGCACCCGCGGCTGGAACACGGGCTCGTCGATCAAGGCCAGCAGACCCGGCCGCAGGGTCAGCAGATGGCCGGCGAGGTTGCCGCTGTCCACCGCCGAGATGTACAGCGGCGCCAGCGGTTTCAGGCTCTGCGTGTCGTACCAGTTGTAGAAATGGCCACGATGGCGCGGCAGCTGCTGCATGGTCGCCAGCGTGTTGTGCGTACGATCGAGCAGGCGGGAGGCGCTCAGAAAGCCGAAGTCGAAGCCGGCCAGGTTCGCCAGCAGCGCCATGCCGATGTTGGTCGGCGAGGTGCGGTGGGCGATCACCGGCCCGGGCTGTTCCTGCAGGTTGTCCGGCGGCAGCCAGTGGTCGGCCGGGCCGACATGGGTATCGAAGAACGCCCAGGTGCGACGCGCCAGCACGCGCAGGAAGCGCGTCTGTACCGGCGTTGGCGCAAACGCGTCGGGCTTGCGCGGCTGGCTGATCCACCACGCCAGCGCCGGCGACAGCAACCACAGCAGCAGCAACGGCGCCGCCAGCAGCCACACCATCGGACGCTGCAGCGCCAGCGCCGCGCCCAGCAGCAGTGCCAGCAGCGGGCCGGTCCACATCAGTCGCCACAGCGCTGCCGGTGCGTTGCTGCTGCGTCGCTCGACTTCGCTGGAGGTCTGCCACTGCAACAGGTGGCGACGGCTGATGGTGATCCGCCACAACGTGCGCACGATGGCGTCGAGCTGATACAGCACCTCGTGCGGCAGCCATGCCAGGCCCAGCGCCATCCGCGCAAAATGCAGCATGCCGGCGTTGAATCCGGCGCGCAGGTGCTGGTCGATCTGCACGTCGCGCGGCTTTTGCACCAGCTCCAGCAGGGCCGACAGCAACGGCGGCACCAGCACCATCGACAACACCGCCAGCGTCCACGAAAACACCGGCAGGATCACCAGCCAGCCGGTCACCAGCAACACCAGCAGCGACGTCGGCACCAGGCTGCGCCGCAGGTTGTCGAGGATCTTCCAGCGCGACAGCGCGGTGAGCGCGTTTCGACGCCAGCCGTCCTGCGCGCCGGGTGCCCATGGCAGCAGCCACGGCAGCAGCTGCCAGTCGCCGCGGATCCAGCGATGGCGGCGCTTGATGTCGGCGCCGTAGCGCGCCGGGTATTCCTCGAACAGCTGCACGTCGCTGAGCAGGCCGGCGCGCGCGTGGCAGCCTTCGACGAGGTCGTGGCTGAGGATGCGGTTTTCCGGGAAGCGGCCGGCCAGGCTCAGCTCGAACGCGTCGATCGCGTAGATGCCCTTGCCGATGAACGAGCCTTCGCGGAACACGTCCTGATAGACGTCCGAAACCATCTGCGTATACGGGTCGATGCCGGCGTCGCTGCCGTACAGCTGCGCATAGCGCGAGCGCGCGGTGCTGGGCAGGCTGATGCCCACGCGCGGCTGCAGGATCCCGTAGCCGGATACCACGCGTCGCTGCAGCGGGTCGTACACCGCGCGATTGAGCGGGTGGTCGATGGTGCCGACGAACGCCTGTGCCGAGTCGCGCGGCAGCTCCGTGTCGGTGTCCAGCGTGATCACGTATTGCACCCGCGGCAGCGTCGCGATGTCGCCCACGATCAGCGCGAAACGATCGTGCGCGTTGCCGCGCAGCAGCGCATTGAGATCGGCCAGCTTGCCGCGCTTGCGTTCGTGGCCCATCCAGCAGCGTTCGGCGGCGTTCCAGCGGCGCGGGCGGTGGAACAGGAAAAACCGGTCGGCTTCGACGCTGGCGTAACGCTCGTTGAGCGCCTCGATGCGGCGCCGGGCCAGCCGCAACAGCGCGTCGTCGCCGGGCAGCGTTTCGCTGTCCGCGTCGGCGAAATCGGTGAGCAGGGCAAAATGCAGATGTTCGTCGCGGTTGCCGAG
>DHXA01000053.1:6989-15189 GCA_002413455.1 Rhodanobacter sp. UBA5168
GTCGCCATCCAGTTGAGCAGGCTCACGCCGAGCTGGCTGGCCAGCAGGGTCGCCGGTATGGCGAGCGCGATCAGCGCCCACAGCGGCAGGCCGTCGTGCATAGCTTCCAGCACCAGCGGCCGCGCGAACGCAAAGGTCAGCAACGCCAGCAGGCCCAGATAGATCGGCAGCGGCGCGCGGTCGAAACCGCGGCGCAGGCTCTCGGCCAGTCGCGGCCGAACACCGAGGTGGCGCTCCAGCCGGCGCCGGCCGCGGTCGATCAGGTACAGGCCCACATGCTGCGGCAACGAGCTGGTGGTGTCGGTGGGGGCGGCGGGCTGGCACAGCGCGATGACCGCCTCGGCCACTTCCTGCTCGGTCAGCCGATGGTGGCGGGCGAGCGCTTCCACCACGTGGCGATAGCGGTCACGAGTGGCGAAATCCATTGCCGCATAGATGCCGGTGGGGTCCTGTCGCAGCAGTTGCTCCACCACGCTGCAATGCTCGACGAATTCGCGCCAATCGATCGCCGACAGCGCGCGCAGGCTGCCGATGCTGTTGCTGATCGTGACCTGGTTGGCGGCCTGCTGTTGCGCCTCCAGCTGCACCAGATGCTCGATGCTCTGGCCCGATTCGGCCAGGCGCTGCTCGATCCAGCTCAGCGGCAACGCCAGCGCCGGGCTCTGTCCCTGCAGCCGGCGCGCCATCTCGGCGACGAACGGGCCGGTCATCGGCGGGTTCGAGCGCGCCATGTCGGCGACCACCAGCACCACGCTCTTGGGATCGCGTTCGGCGGTTGCGGTCATGTTGTCGGCCCAGCGCACGGCTTTGCCGCGATAGCGCCAGTCCGCCATCACCCGCGCGGCAACGCGGCGCAGGTTTTCGATCAGTGCCAGCCGCAGCATGATCGGGATCGCCCATAGCTCGCCCAGCTTGAGCGGGGTCACGCTCTGGTAGGCGCTGATGAAGCGGCGCAGGCTGCTGGTGTCGACGCGGCCGTCGCCGTGCGAAATGATCTCCAGCGCGATGTCGTATACGCGCGGCAGACCCGCCGACGGACCGCTTTCCAGGCGCGGCAGTTCACGGCTGTAACCCTTCGGCAGATGCCGGCGGGCAAGCCGGATCTGTTCCTCGATCAGATAGAAATTGTCCAGCAGCCACTCGCCGGCCGGGGTCACCCGCCGCTTGTGCCGGGTGGCGTTGGTCAGCCGTTCGCAGGTGTGGGTGAGCACCGCCTCGTTGTCGGCCAGCCGGGTCAACAGCAGGTCGGCCGTCGAGCGCGCGGCGACGCGATGCTGGCCGGCCAGCGCCTGGCCGTGCCGTTCCATCTGCTCGGCACTGAACAGCTCCGAGCGCAGCGCCGGTTCCTGTTCCGGCCGCGTGCGCGCGGCCACGCGCCGACGGCGAAACGCGCGCAGACGCCGCAGCTTGAGCAGATCGAGAAGGCTGCCGATGTTCAAGTACGTTTTTCCTTGGGATTCAGGGCCTGGCACTGTTCACGGCGCGCTGCCAGGGCCGCCGGCTTCCGCTCGGACGCTACGCTCCTGCGTGTGAAGAGCGCGCAGGTTACGATGCGCCCTCGCCCTTTCACCGGAGTCATGCCGTGTCGTTGTCGATTCGCGCCGCCCGCCCCACCGACCTGCCCGAACTCGTTGCATGGAATGCAGCGATGGCATGGGAAACCGAACACCGGCAACTGGACCTCGACATTCTGCAGCGCGGTGTCGCCGGTGTGTTCGAACAGCCGCGGCGCGGCTTCTACCTGATGGCGGAACGCGATGGCGTGGCAGTGGGAAGTCTGCTGGTGACGTACGAATGGAGCGACTGGCGCGATGGCGATTTCTGGTGGATCCAGAGCGTATACGTGCACCCCGACGCGCGTCGCGGCGGGGTATTCCGCGCGCTGTATGCGGCGGTGGCGCAGCGCGCGTCGGCGGCGGGCGCAGTGGGCCTGCGCCTGTACGTGGAAACCGAAAACCGGCGTGCGCAGACGACCTACGAAGGTCTTGGCATGCAGCGCTGCCACTACGCGATGTACGAAGCCGTTCTGGGCGGCGGCGCGGGTTGAGCGGCTCAGTCCGCGCTGATCAGCCGCTGCTGGAATTCCGCGGCGGGCATCGGTGCGCCATACAGGAAGCCCTGCAGCTGCGAACAACCGGCATGGCGCAGGAACTCGCCCTGCTCGAGCGTCTCCACGCCTTCGGCGATCACCAGCTTGTTGAGGCTGCGCGCCATCGCGATGATCGCGCTGGTGATCGTGGCGGTGTCGGGGTCGCTGATGAGGTCGCGCACGAACACGCGGTCGATCTTCAGCGCATCGATCGGAAAATGCTTGAGGTAGGACAGACTGCAATAGCCGGTGCCGAAATCGTCCAGTGACAGCCGCACCCCGCGCCGCTTGATCCGCTGCAGCAGGCCGGTGGTGGCTTCGCCGCCGGACATCACCATGCGCTCGGTCAGTTCCAGCTCGAGCAGGCCGGCCGCGAGCCCGGTCTCGTTCAACACGTCGTCGAGCCAGCTGTAGAAATCGGCATGCTGAAACTGCAGCGGCGACACATTCACCGACACCGTAATGGGCTGGCCGCGCGACTGCCACAACAGCGCCTGCTGACAGGCCTGGCGCAGCACCCAGGCACCGATCGGCAGAATCAGTCCGGTGTCCTCAGCCACCGGGATGAACTGATCCGGCTCGTACAGCAAGCGCCCGTTCACGCGCCAGCGCAGCAGCGCCTCGGCGCCTACGATGCGTCCGCTTCGGGCCTCCACCTTGGGTTGGTAGTACAGGCTCAGCTCGTTCCGCGGCAACGCCTGGCGCAGCGCCGTCTCGATTCGCCGCAGCGCTTGTGCGCGCTCGTTCATCGAGGCGGTGAAGAAACGATAGCTGTGCAGGCCCTGCGCCTTCACCGCGACCAGCGCGGTTTCCGCGTGCTGCAACAGGCTTTCCGGCTCCAGCGCATCATCCGGATATACGCTGATGCCGATGCTGACGCGCAGTGCCAATTCGGCCAGGCCGTCGATATGGATCTGCTCGACCTGGTTGATCAGGGTCTGGCACAGGCTGGCCACCTCGCTCACGCTTTCCAGGTGCGGCAGCACCACCACGAATTCGTCGCCGCCATAGCGGCTGAGCAACTCGTCGCCGGGGAGGCAGCGATGCAATTGCTCGGCGAATGCACGCAGTACGCTGTCGCCGGCGGTGTGGCCGTGGAGTTCGTTGACCTGCTTGAAATTGTCGATGTCCAGATAGATCAGTGCGGCGCGCTGCTGGCGCCGGCTGGCGGTGGCCAGGGCCTGCCCGATGTGGCCGTGCAACTGGCTGCGGTTGGGCAAGCCGGTGAGCGTGTCGTGCTGGGTCAGGTGGATCATCTTCAAGGCCAGCGCACGGGTTTCGCTGACGTCGTGGAACACCAGCACGCCGCCGATGACATTGCCGGCGTGGTCGTGGATCGGCGCGGAGGAATCCTCCACCGGCGTGTCGAAGCCGTGCCGGTGTCGCAGCAGGGTCTTGCCGGCCAGATCGACGATGGTGTTGTGCTCGATCGCCGTACGCAGCGGATTGGCCACGGACTGACCGTGCTGCGCGTCGAACAGCTGGAAGATCGCCTCGATGGGCCGACCCTGTGCCTCGTCGCTGCTCCAGCCCGTCATCGCCTCGGCGATCGGGTTGAGCGAGGTCACGCACAGCTGCGGGTCGGTGGTGATCACCGCGTCGCCGATGGAGCGCAGGGTTACCTCGGCCAGTTCGCGCTCGCGATGCAGCGCATCCTCGAACGCCTTGCGCTGGCTGATGTTCTGCACCTGCGAGACGAAGTACAGCGGCACACCCTGCTCGTCGCGCACCAGCGACACGCTGAGCTGGATGTGCACGGTATGGCCGTCCTTGTGGAAATTGCGTTTCTCCAGCTGATAGGACTCGCGCTGACCGGCCAGCAACTCGGCCATCAATGTCACATCGGCGGCGAGGTCGTCCGGATGGGTGAGCCTGGCGATGTCCAGCGCCAGCAATTCGTCGTCGCGGTAACCCAGCATCTGGCACACCGCGGCGTTGACGCGCAGGAAATGGCCGTCCGGATGGGTCAGCGCCATACCGATTGCGGCATGCTGGAACGCGCCGAAAAACCGCTGCTCGCTTTCGTGCAGCTTCAACTCCAGGGTGTGCCGCTCGGTAATGTCGATCAGCGCGGTGAACACGCCGCGCACCCGCCCGTCGGTGTCGAAATCGGGCTGGAAGTTGCCATGGGCGTAACGGCGCTCGCTGCCGTTGTACAGCTCGCCCTCGAAGCTGGCCATCTGGCCGGCGTACGCTTTTTCCAGGGTGGGGGCCGCGCTGCGATAGTTGCGGTGGCCGACCACCTCGACCAGGGAGCGGCCAAGCATCGCCTGCGGGTCGAGGCCGAGCCAGTCGCGATGGGTTTCGTTGGCGTAGCGGAACCGTTGCTCGGCGTCGAGGTAAGCCAGCAGCACGGGAGCGCTGCGCAAGATTCGCGCGGGCCAGTCCGGCCCATGGGGAAGTGATGGCAATACCTCGGCAGACTTGTGCGGCCGCATGGTTTCCGTCAACTGGAGCGCGCCCCCTGTCGGCGCTCCTGCATCATGCGCCGAGTTTCCTCCGCGATACAAATATCGCGGTCCGCGGCCGGGATGGATTCAGTGCAGCGTGGTCGGCGGCGCCCCCAGCTCGCCGCGCCCGTCCAGCACGACACGGCCCAGCGCAAGCAGGTCGGCGGGGATGCCATGACGATCGGCCAGCAGCGCCAGCAACGGACCCAGCGCGCCGGGCCGCAATGGATAGCCGTGGGCCAGCACGTGGGCGACACCACCGTCGCCGCGTTGTGCCACGGTGATCGCAACGACGCCGAGACCGGCAGCTTCGTGCGCGAACAGCGCTGGCGGTTCATGGGCGGATTCGGCCGCGGCCAGAGTTTCCAGCAGATAGCCGTCGCCCTGCTCGACCTGCTCACCGGCATCGGCCTGCAGCAGCAACGGCAACTGGTGCGCAGCGAGCAGAGCGGCGTACTGGCGCAGCTCGAACACGATGCCAGCCAGATCGTGTGCCCGTCCCGCGACGTCATCGGTTTTCTGCGCGGCCAGCCATTGCGATGGCGACTGCGCCAGCACCTTGCCGTGCTCATAGCGCAAGTGCAGCCCGCGCGCACTCATGGTCGATTCGGTGCGCTCGGGGGTCAGCAGCGCCGTTTCCAGCAGGGTCCACAACGGTGCCAGATTGACGTGCTCGTACTGCACGCAGGTCAGTGCCAGCAGATCGTTGCGGCTGAGGTAACGCACATGCTCCAGCCGGATGCCCAGCGTGCGCATCAACCAGTCTGCGGTCGGTGCGCTGGCCTCGCCACGACCGACCAGCTGGATCTCCAGCTGCTCGGACAACTCCCCGGCCAGCGTCGCGGGCGCGAGCAGGCTCATCGGCAGCAGGCGCATCGGGCCATCGGCGAAGATGGGCGACGGTTCCAATGGCTGCGCCGGCATGCGGCCGTCGTGGCTGCCGAAGGCAACCACGTTGTCCAGCTGGCCGCGCGGCACGCGGCGGGCCAGTTCGTCCAGCGTCGCCCACACCGGAAAGCCCGGCCGCAGCAGTTCGACCTGATCGAACAGCGCACCGGCCAGCGCCAGCCGCGCAGCGTCGACCTGCGGCACCAGCGTATGCAGGTCGGCGGCAACCCGTTCGGCCAGCTCGGCAGCCTCATCGCGGCTCAGTGTCATTCGCGCCGCCGGCTCGCCGGCCACCGGCTCCAATGCCAGCACGATGGGCAGCGCGAACGGCGTTTGTGTTTCCACAGTCGGTGATCCGAAGGGCAAAGGGTACCGATTCTACCATTCAGCGTTTTGGGCTTTCGCCGCGCGGCACCGCGGGTTAGCCTTGACCGACTTGAGTGGTGGACAGTTTCGAGCATGGAAAACACGCAAAGACGCGTTGGAGTGATCGGTGGCGTACGCATTCCGTTCTGCCGCAACAACACGGCCTATGCCGACGTCGGCAACTTCGGCATGTCGGTCAAGGTGCTTGGCGCGTTGGTGGAACGGTTCGGGCTGCATGGCGTGGAGCTGGGCGAAGTGGCGATGGGCGCAGTGATCAAGCACTCGTCCGACTGGAACCTGGCGCGCGAGGCGCTGCTCAGCTCCGGACTGGCGCCCACCACGCCGGGCATCACCACCGCGCGCGCCTGCGGTACCTCGCTGGACAACGCGATCATCGTGGCCAACAAGATCGCCGCCGGCCAGATCGCCGCCGGCATCGCCGGTGGCTCGGACACCACCAGCGATGTGCCGATCGTCTACGGCACCCGCCTGCGCAAGCGGCTGCTGGCGATGAACCGCGCGAAGACGCCGCTGGACAAGCTGAAGGTGGCGCTGCGCGGGTTTTCCTTCGGCGAACTGAAGCCCTCGTTTCCCGGCGTGGCCGAGCCACGCACCGGCAAGTCGATGGGTGACCATTGCGAGCAGATGGCAAAGGAGTGGCAGATCGGCCGCGAGACGCAGGATCAGCTGGCGCTGGACAGTCATCACAAGCTGGCCGCCGCCTATGACGCCGGCTTCTTCGACGACCTGCTGGTGCCGTTTCGCGGGCTCAAGCGCGATGGCTTCCTGCGTCCGGATTCGACACTGGAGAAGCTCGCCACGCTGAAGCCCGCGTTCGACAAGACATCCGGCCGTGGCACCCTGACCGCCGGCAATTCCACTGGTCTGTCCGATGGTGCGGCCGCCGTGCTGCTGGCCAGCGACGAGTGGGCCGCGCAGCGCGGTTTGAAAATCCAGGCGTATCTGCGCGACGCCGAAGTGGCCGCGGTGGATTTCGTCCACGGCGAAGGCCTGTTGATGGCGCCGACCATCGCGGTGCCGCGCATGCTGGCGCGCAACGGCCTCAGCCTGCAGGACTTCGACTATTACGAGATCCACGAGGCGTTCGCGGCGCAGGTGCTGTGCACACTGCGCGCGTGGGAGTCGGCCGATTACTGCAGGAACCGACTCGGTCTGGAGGCGCCGTTCGGCTCGATCGATCCGGCCAAACTCAACGTGCACGGCTCCAGCCTCGCGGTCGGCCATCCGTTTGCCGCCACCGGCGCGCGGATCATTGCCACGCTGGCAAAACTGCTGGAGCAGAAAGGCAGCGGTCGCGGGCTGATCTCGATCTGCACCGCCGGCGGCATGGGCGTCACCGCGATCCTCGAACGGCCGTGAACGCCACCACCGCGATCCGTCCAGCATGCTGCGCCTGCGCACCACGACCGGGCTGAGCGCGCTCGCGCTGGCGATCGGCATTGCCGGCACCGGCTGGCTCAGCACGCTGACCGCCGGTTGGGCCGGCCCGGCCCGGCGCCTTGTCGCCACCCAGCACCCGACCCGGAACGTTCGCCATCCCCTGCCCTCGCCGCGAGGCTGGCATGGACCGGTCAAGGTAGTGCGGACACCGCATGCGCCAACCACGGATGCCACCGCGCGTGACAGCGTCGCATCAGTTGCATCCGCGGAACTGATACCGCTGGCGATGCCTGGCGACTCGTCGCAGACATGGGACGACTTGCGCGGCCATCTGGACGGCCGGGTGGTGCTGCACGTCGGCATCGACGGCAACGGTCGCGTCGGCGCGGCCAGCGTGAGCGAATCCAGCGGCGATCCGATCCTCGATGCGCACGCGCTGCGCAGTGTGCGCGGTTGGCGCTTTGCGGTGCCGACGGATCATCCCGAGGGCATCAGCGGCGAGCTGCCGATGCGGTTTTCCTCCCGTGGCGACGGGATCGCACGGCTGCCGTAGCATCGACGTCGGCCGATGCACGGCGAGTCGTTTCAGAGGACGCCTTTCGCCCCGGCGCCAAATGCGGTGAACAGCCGCGTGATGATCAGCTTCGGCGACAGCGCCACGTCAGGGAAATCGCCGACCGGTGCGTAGCAGGCGAAGAAGCCCGGATCGGTGGCGCGCATCGGCTGGCAGCCGGGTTTGAGGTCGTAGCTGGTGGCGTAACGGAATGGCCACAGGTCGAATAGCGGCAATTGTTCGGAGACGCTGCCGATCGCCTGGTTGATGTCGCTGAGCACCGGAATCACCGTTTGCCTTGGCGCGATCACCCAGGCGTTCTCCGGCTGGGTGTCACGCAGGATGCTGCGGCGCAGCTGGTCGGCGAACGCATGGTCGTAAACGATCACGCCGGCCTCGGTGTTGTAGTGATCCGAGCGCGGGTCGAAGTTGTGCGAGCCGACCATCGCGAAG
>DHXA01000053.1:15453-19834 GCA_002413455.1 Rhodanobacter sp. UBA5168
GGCGCCGGCCGGCTGTTGCTGCCGCGGCTGCCGAGCAACCGGAAGCGCGCCTCCGACGCGCTGGCCGGGCTGGCGGTTGCCGACGGCAACGCGGGGTTGTCCATGCCCAGATTCGCCAGCTCGTTGTCCACCGCAGGCCCGGGTGCATGAGGCTTCAGCTCGTGGATCTCGAAGCCGAACGTCTTGAGGTAACGCTTGCGGTGCTTGTATGACATCGCGTACACGGCAAACGCATCGGTCGAGGCGAGCGAGTTGGTCGACACGATCACTCGTGGCGGCTCGGTGCGGCGATGCAGCCGCTTGAAGATGCGCTGGGCACGCTTGCTCATCACCAGGTAGGGCGTCTGCAGCAGCACCTCGCGCCTGGCGGCGCCGACCATGCGCATGATGTGGTGGGTGAACTCCAGCGCGCGTTGTCTGTCCGGCTTGTCGGTCTTGGCCGGCAGGTCGCTGAAATAGTCGACGTTGCCGGCGCGCAGCGTGGGCTCGACCAGCCACGCCCGCAGCCAGGCCGCATCCTCGGCCACTTGCTGCAACCGGGCCACCCGCAGCGGCCGGCGGTAGTGCGGCGGTTGCCAGACCGGCGTTGTGGTGTCGGACAGGATGCGCCGATTGACGTCGCGCAAGTGGGTCAGCGGCGCGGCGCGCTTGTGCCGCCAGAACAGCTCGAAACTGGCGGCCATCTGCCTGGCGGCGGGACCGCCGACCATCACGTCGCGGTCGACGTAGTCGAAATCGTCGTCCCAGTTGAAGTAGCGATCCTGGTAGTTGCGTCCGCCGGTGATGCCGATGCTGTCGTCCACCAGCAGCAGCTTGTTGTGCATGCGCTGGTTGAAATGCATGAAGCAGCACAGCACGCCGGCGGCGAATTCCAGCGGCTGCGTGTGGGCCTTGTGAAAGGTGGGGTTGTACAGCCGCACCTGCAGGTTGGCGCTGACCCGCGACAGCCGGTCGAGCAGATCCATGTTGTCCAGCGAGAACAGCTGGTCCGCCAGGATGCGCACCTTCACCCCGCGCCGCGCCGCCTGCACCAGTTCGTCCAGCACCAGTTGGCCGGCGTCGTCCTGATCCCAGATGAAGGTCTGCACGTCGATCGACTGGCGCGCCGCGCGAATCAGGTTGATGCGCGCGGCCAGCGCCGGCTCGGTGTCGTCCAGCAGGGTCACCACATGTACCGGTTGTTGCGCGGTCGACTCGGCCAACGCCCTGATGGCGGCGTCGCGCAGGGGTGAAGGCACGGCGCAATGATCGGGCCGGGCGCAGGTGCTGCTGCGATCGACGGTGGCGGCGACCACCGCATCGGCGCGCCGGATCTGCGCGCGGGACAGCGTGCAGCCCTGCAGCAGCACGACGCCGAGCAGGAGTGGGAGGATGAAGCGGTACAGGGAGCGAGGCATGCGCGGATGATACGGAAGATGCATGCGGCATCCGTGACGGCGTGCCGGGCGGGTGCCGTTCAATCCAGGCGGGGCTTGGGCACGATCGACGGCGGTACGACGGCGCCGATCGCTGGGGTGACCGCTACGGCGACCAGAACGCATCCAGGCGGGCGTTGCCCGGTTCCAGCGAGCCATTCAGATGCAGCACGGCCAGCGCACCCGGCGGCATGCCGCGGAATTCATCGGAGCGGCCTTCGACCAGCAGCGCCACCAGCCGCTCGATGCCCGGGTTGTGGCCAACCAGCATCACCGTGCCGGCGTCGTCGTGCTGGTCGAGCAGGGCCAGCAGTTCGCCGGGCGAGGCATCGTAGATCTCGCCGAGCATCTGCGGAATCGGCGCGGAGTCGATCGCGGCCAGCGCCAGTCGGGTGGTCGCGTCGGTGCGCCGGGTCGGCGAGCACAGCACGCGCTCGGGCCGCACGCCGTGCGCCGCCAGCCACAGCCCGGCCGCCTGCGCCTCCTGCTCGCCTCGGGGGCTCAACGGGCGTTGCTGGTCGTCGCCCGCGGTTTCTATCGGGACGGCTTCGGCGTGTCGCAATAAAATCAGTTCTTGCATGGAGAACTCCGGTGGTGTGGTCCGCGCGGGCGCGCGGTGGCGGCATCAAGAAGTTTGCGCGTCAATGCTGGCGCTTGATCCAGCGCAGCAGCGGCTTCCAGTCCTGCTGGTGGTTGCGCACCTGCTCGGACTGGTAATCGAAGATGCCCTTGCCCAGCGCGTTCAGCAGCACGTAGGCCTGGCTGTCGCGCAGCTGCGCGACGATCGGGAACGGTGATTGTTCGGCGAGCTGGGCGATGGCGTCCTGGCTGGCGTGGGTCCACGGCTTGAGCCGGTTGGCGACCAGCGCCACCGGCAGTTTGCCGCGACGGATGCGGTTGATCGACTGCAGCTCGGCGATGAAATGGAGTGTGGCGTGCAGGTCAAACGACGACGGCAGCACGGGCACCAGCAGCACGTGTGCCTGTTCCAGGTAAGGTTCCAGTTCGCGTTCGCCGGAGCCGGCGGCGGTGTCGATCAGCAGTTGCTGGGTGTCCGGCGGCAGTTTCTGCAGCGAGCGGCGACCGCCTTCGAGTGCCAGCACGCCGGGGACGTTCTCCGGTCGCAGACTGGCCCAGCGGAAACTGGAGCCTTGCCGGTCGGCGTCGACGATGGCGGTGTGCTGACCGGCCTGCGCCCAGTGCGAGGCCAGCTGGGTCACCAGTGTGCTCTTGCCGCAACCGCCCTTGCTGCTTGCCACCAGCGTCGTAAGCATCGACTCACCCCTTGTCGCGGAAGGTGAACCAAGCCTACACGGCTGCGGATGCGGCGCAAAGCGGCCTGGCGGGGAAGCTTTCAGCCTGCCTTGCGCGGCTCCCAGCCGGCCGGTGCCTCGACCGGGACGCTGTTGTCGCGCAGGGCGGCCAGCAGCAGGCTCATTTCGGTGCCGCCGCGGCGGGCCAGCGCCAGCAGATGTTGGGCCAGCGCCGGATCGTCCTGCGTCCGGGCCAGCAGCTGGCTGAAACTCTGCACCTGCCAGATCAAGCTGCGGCGCGCGTCCTTAGCCTCCTGCTGCTGCACCGGATCGTCGGCCAGCACCTCGCGCAGATGCAGGCCGAGCGAGCGGGCCAGCGGACTTGAACCCCATTCGAGGGTCTTGCCCAGCTTCAGGCAATCGGTCTTGATCGAGGCATCCTCGCCGGCGTTCTCGCACAACTTGGCGATGACCTGCAGGGTGGGTTGCGGCTGCGTGCTGGCGATGCCGTAGACCAGCATGGCCTGCATGCCCACTGCGCCGGCCTTCGAGGCGGGATCGAACGTGTCGGCTGCCGGTGGCAGCACGCCGATCGAGCTGGCCAGAGCCTTCAGGCTGGCGCCGGTGTAGTCGTCGTACAGCTTGGCATTGGCGGCCCTGCCCAGATCGTCGCGGGCAGCGTCCTGTTTCATGTCGCGCGCATCGGCGCCGAGCTTGAGCAGCCATACCGCGGCGTTGTCCGGCGCCTGGGCGAGCAGCTGATCCAGCGCGGCGGTATTCGGGCAGGCGTCGGCCTTGGCGTCGCAATCGGCCAGTCGCGCCCAACTGATGGCAGCGTCGGCACCCTCGGCCTGCGCGGCGCGCCCGATCAGTGCGTGAAAGCTGTTGCTGGGCGGCTGGTTGAACAGCGGTCGCGCGAGCAGCGCGGCGCCGAGCAGCGGCAGCGCGTCGGCACGCGGCGCGAGCACGCTGACCAGATCGCGCTGGAAGGCCAGCTGGGCCTTGTCACGGTCCTTGGCGGCCTTGCTCGGTTCACGGTGATCGTTGCCAGGGTCGGTTTTGGCGGCGATTGCCGGCGTGACCAGCAGGGCCACGGCGCAGGTCAGGGCAAAACAGCGCAATCCACGCATCATGGGCTCGGGTCCGCAATCAAAGTGTTCAGCATACCTCGCGCAGATTAAGCGCGGCTGATGCGGGTGCCGCCGGCAACAGGCAGGCGCGGCAAGGCTTGATAGGATGCTCGTTTCGGCGCATGACCGCGCCCCTCATGGTCGGAGACGCGTAGTGGATCATTTGTCGACATTTGCCGATGGCGCCCCGTGGTTCGTCGGCTGGGGCACGCTGGCGCTGATCAATGCCGCGCTGGCCCAAGGCAAGAACCGCAGCGGTCTGCTGTGGTTCCTGCTGTCGTTGCTGGCGGGCCCGATTGCCACGCTGCTGCTGGTGTTGCTGCCCAAGGTGCGCAACACGCTGTTCTGAACGGGCGCGCGGGAGGGGCCAGGGGCAACCGGTTCGCACGCGGCCGTTGTTCCTTTCCCGCTACTCGCCAAGCGCCTCGCGCATGAATTCCGGCTGCGCCAGCGCACCCTTGTGGATGTCGGCGTTGTAGTAGCGGGTCGGGAAATTCTTGCTGATCGCGCCGCGCTCGCGGAAGCCGGACAGGTCGCCGCCCTTGCGCGCCATCGTGCAGCTCCACCAGCCGGTCGGGTAGCA
>DHXA01000218.1:0-1816 GCA_002413455.1 Rhodanobacter sp. UBA5168
AGTCGCTGCTGCACGAACATCGCAGGATCGTCTTCAAGGTGGCTGGCTTGTACAGCCGCAGCGCGGCCGATCGCGACGATCTGGTGCAGGAAATCAGTGCGCAGCTGTGGCGTTCGTTCGGCGGCTATGACGAGGCGCGGGCGAAGTTTTCCACCTGGATGTACCGCATCGCGCTGAACGTGGCCATTTCGCAGGCGCGGCGCGAACACTGGTCGGAAGCCGATCGTTTCGAGCCGCTGCAAGCGCATCACCTGGAAACCGTCGGCGGCGGCGAGGCGATCCCCGAGCAGGACGAGCGGCTGACCGCGCTGTACGCATTCATCGGCCAGCTCGACCCGCTCAACCGCGCGCTGATCCTGCTGTACCTGGAAGACCGCAGCTACACCGAGATGGCCGAGATCCTCGGCATCAGCGAAACCAATGTGGCGACCAAGATCAGCCGCATCAAACAGAAACTGCGCGACCAGATGACCGCTGCGGAAACCAACACAACGAGGGCATGACGATGGAACTGGATGACTTCAAGCAGGCCTGGCAGGGGCTCGACTCTCGGCTGGAGCGGCAGGAGACGTTGCAGCTGGGCATGTTCCGGGATGGCAAGCTGGACAAGGCCCGTCGGGGTCTGCGTCCTCTGGCCTGGGGGCAGGCGCTCCAGCTGGCCGTGGGGGTGATCTTTGCCGTGTGGGGTGGGTCGTTCTGGGTGGATCATCGGCAGGTGCCGCACCTGCTGATCTGTGGCTTGCTCGTGCACCTCTGCGGCCTGCTTTTCATCCTTTCCGCCGCACGCAACCTGTATCTGGTCCAGCGCATCGACTATGCGGCGCCCGTCCTCGAGATCCAGCGCCGGCTGGCTGATCTGCGCGGATGGCGCCTGCGCGTCGAGGCACCGGCAAATGCGGTGATCGCCTGCTTCATCTGGGTTCCCGTGCTGTGGATGAGCCTGGCCGAACACGGCTTCGATCTGTGGGTCTACGACAGGGCCGGCTTCCTGATCTGGTCGCTGTCGAGCAGCGTGGTCGGGCTGGCGATGGTCGTGCTGGCAGTCTGGCTGATGCGCCGCATGGGGCATGCCCGCGCGCTGGAGGACAGCGCGGTCGGTCACAGCGTGCGAAAGGCCGAAGCCGCGCTGGACGAGATCGCCCGCTTCGAGCAGGAGTGACGCGGCCTGCAGACGACGAAGCGTGAAGAACGTGAGGTTTGTGTCGTGTTCTCTCGTTGCCCTGAGGGCTTGGCCGTTGGGGCAGGGATTCGAGGTGAGGGGAGGCTTTGCTGCCCTGGCACGTGGTCGGGCAAGACAAGAGCCCCTCATCCCGCCCTGTCCAGCGGGCTGTGCCCGGGATAGGGGCAGTCAGCGAGCCTTCGGCTTCAGCCGCACGTAGATCTGCTTGCGCACGATCGCGATGACTTCGCCGGAGGCGGTCTTCACCTCGGTCTCGAACCAGCGCAGCACCTTCCCGCCGCCGGCCGCCGCCGCACGCAATTCGTCGACGACGCCGCTTTCCAGCTTGAAATGGGCATAGACGTCCTCGTAGCCCGGCGCCACGAAATCGATCGCGCCGGCCTTGTCCCATACGTAGTAGTCCTTGCCGAGCTGGTGCATCGCCAGCAGCATCCAGAACGGGTCGACCATCGCGAACAGGTTGCCGCCGAACTGGCTGCGCACGTAGTTGCGGTTCCACGGGCGCAGCCGCAGCACCACCGCCGCCTCGCTGTAATCGTTGCTGAGCGATTGCACGCGGATGGCGTTGATCAGGAACGGCGGCCACAGGTTGAGCAGGCGGCGGAAGGTGGATGCGCGCATGGTTTCTGGAATCCG
>DHXA01000218.1:2037-4394 GCA_002413455.1 Rhodanobacter sp. UBA5168
ATTTTCCGTGGGAGCGGCTTCAGCCGCGATGCTTTTCATCCGGCGGAGCATCGCGGCTGAAGCCGCTCCCACAGGATGTGGCGGGAGTCGCTGCGTGGTGGAGTTCAGAACAGCAACGAAGCCATCTTGCGGCGGTAACGGCTGACCAGCTCGGCATCGTCCAGTGTGGCGAACGCGGCAAGCAGGCGCTTCTTGCCCTGGCCCTCGTTCCAGTCGCGGGCGTTCTGCAGGATCGCCAGGAATTGATCGAGGCCGGCGGCAGGCTCGCCCTCCAGCAGCAGGCGCACACCGAGCTGGTCGCGTGCGGCCCAGTTGCTGGCGTCGGCCTGCACGCGCTGCTGCAATTCGGCCAGCGTGGGCGCATCTTTCAGCGCATGCGCCAGATCCAGCTCGCTGCGCAGGCGCACGGCGCGCGCATCGATGGCGAGGTTGGCCGGCAATGCGGTCAATGCCGCCTCGGCCGCCTCGGTCTGGCCGCCGCGCATCAGCGCCAGGGCCAGCTCGAGTTTCAGCTCGGGTTTGTCCGGCCCGGCCGCGATCGCCTGCTGCAGCCGGTCGATGGCCTGTTCGGGGGTTTCCGGCACGGCTTCTTCTTCGACGGCCTCGTCGGCGGCTTCCAGCGGTTGTACGTGGCGCGACAGGAATTCGCGCAGCTGGCCTGCGGGCAAGGCGCCGGTGAAACCGTCGAGCACCTGGCCGTCCTTCACCAGCACCACGGTGGGGATGCTGCGGACGCCGAACATGCCGGCCAGTTCCTGCTGCGTGTCCACGTCGACCTTGCCCAGCCGGAACGCGCCGTTGTACTCGGCGGCAAGCTTTTCCAGCATCGGGCCGAGCGTCTTGCACGGCTCGCACCAGGTGGCCCAGAAGTCCAGCAGCACCGGCGTGGTCAGCGAGGCCTGCAGGACATCGGCTTCGAAGGTTTGCTGATCCACGTCGAAGACGTGGCTAAGTGAGGCATCATTCACGGAAAACTCCAGCTTGGCGAATATCTGGTTTCAGATCAGGCATGGGCCAGCATATCAAGCAGAGCAGCGCGTTCACGACGGATTTGCGAGAATCCACGGATCGTCACGCCGGAACAGGGCATCGAACGCATGGCTACGACCTCACCTGACGCGCTGTTGATCTGCGAGCACTGCGACACGGTCCACCGTCGTCGCCCGCTGGTGCGCGGCGACGTGGCGCAATGCGTTCGCTGTCGTGCGGTGCTGGAACGGCACCATGGGATGAGTACGAATACGCTGCTGGCGCTGGTGCTGACGGCGATGATCGCCTTCGTGCAGGCCAATCTGTGGCCGATCGTCACGCTGGGACTGAACGGCCAGTACAGCAGCACCACGTTGTGGGGCACGATCGTCGCGATGTGGCAGCAGCAGGCGAAGGTCGTTGCCGTGATCGCCGCGACCACCCTGTTCTTTTTTCCGCTGGTCAAGATGCTGTCGTTCGGCTGGCTGTTCTGGTTCGCCCGCCGTGGGCGCCGGGCGCCGGGCTTCGTGCCGATCATGGTCACGATGCACTACCTGGGGCCGTGGACGATGAGCGAGGTATTCGTGCTTGGCGCGCTGGTGGCGATGGTCAAGGCGCGGGTGTATTTCGACGTGGTGCCGGACCCGGGCATCTATGCGTATGCGTTGCTGACCCTGATGATCACCGTGTTCGCCGGCGTCGACGTGCGCCGGCTGTGGGAAACCACGGCGGAGCACCCCGCATGAGCGCCTTCCTGCGGGCGGTCGACTCGGGCGTGGTCGGTTGCCACGTATGCCGTTTGGTGAGCCGCGACACGCTAGGCCACGATCACGCTGTCATGGTCTGTCCACGTTGCGGATCGCGGTTGCACCGGCGCAAGCCGGACAGTTATTCGCGCACCTGGGCACTGCTGATCGCCGCGTTCCTGATGTACATCCCGGCCAATGTGTTGCCGATCCTGCGCACGGCCAGCCTCAACGATATCGACGACAGTACGATCCTCAGCGGCGTGGTCGAGCTGTGGGTCAAGGGCTCGCCGGGGCTGGCGGTGATCGTGTTCACCGCCAGCATTCTGGTGCCGATGCTGAAGTTCCTGGTGCTGGGCATGCTGCTGCTGAGTTGCCATCGCGGCAGCGACTGGGCGCGGCTGCAGCGCGCCAGGCTTTTTCGGCTGGTTGAGTTCATCGGCTACTGGTCGATGCTGGACGTGTTCGTGGTATCGCTGCTGACCGCACTGGTGCGCTTCAGCGTATTGAGCCGGGTGGAACCGTTGCCCGGCGTGATTTTTTTCGGCCTGACCGTGGTATTGACCATACTGGCCTCGATGAGTTTCGACCCGCGTTTGATCTGGGATGGCAGGGATATCGATGACTGACGACAACAACACC
>DHXA01000131.1:0-48145 GCA_002413455.1 Rhodanobacter sp. UBA5168
CGCCGGCCGAACAGGAGCAGGGCGCCGCGGCCTATGGGGCGTATACGCAGGCGCTGGCGACGGCGGGTGTACTGGTCGGGGGGAACCGCCTGCAATACAGCACGACTGCGACTACCGTGCATGTGGCGGACGGCAAATCGCAGGTACTGGATGGCCCCTATGTGGACTCCAAGGAGCAGTTGGCCGGCTACTACCTGATCGACGTGCCTGACCTGGATGCGGCGCTCGCGTGGACGGCACGCCACCCCGGTGCGAGCCATGGCACGGTCGAAGTGCGGCCGGTCTGGAGCATGTAACCTTGGATGGCGCGGCGCAGGCGCGCAGTACCGCAGACGCCGTCGCGCGTCGCAGCTACGGCAAGCTGGTCGCCTTTCTGGCCGCCGCCATGCGTGACGTGGCGGCGGCGGAGGATGCGTTGTCGGAAGCGTTTGCCGCGGCGCTGGCGGACTGGCCGCTCAACGGGTGTCCGGCGAATCCGGAAGCGTGGTTGCTGACCGTGGCCCGGCGCAAAGGGATCGATGGTATCCGGCGTCGCCGCAGCGGTGACGCCGCGGCCGTGCAGTTGCAGATCCTGGCGGAGCTCGGCGAGGCCACGTCGACGGTGATGGATGATGCGGCCATTCCGGATCAGCGCCTGGCGCTGCTGTTCGCCTGCGCGCATCCGGCCATCGACGCCGGCATCCGCGCGCCGTTGATGTTGCAGGCCGTGCTCGGGCTGGACGCGAAGACCATCGCCTCGGCGTTTCTCGCGTCACCGGACGCCATGGGCAAACGCCTCGGGCGGGCGAAACAGAAGATCCGACGGGCCGGCATCCGCTTTGCCATCCCCGCACGCGACGAGCTGGCCGGGCGGCTGGAAGGCGTGCTGGATGCGATTTACGCCGCGTTTGCGGAAGGCTGGAGCGACCCGGGCGGCACCGATGTGATCCGCCGCGATCTCACCGCGGAAACGCTGTTCCTCGCCGGCCTGGTCGCCGGGCTGCTGCCGCGGGAGCCGGAGGCACTGGGTCTGCTGGCCTGCATGCTGCACGCGGAGGCACGCCGCCGCGCGCGCCGCCATGCGGATGGCGACTACGTGCCGCTGGCCGAGCAGGATGTCGCGCTGTGGGATGCGGCGATGATCGCCGAGGCCGAAGCGCTGTTGTTGCGTGCGAGTGCGCTGGGCCGCATCGGCCGTTATCAGCTGGAAGCGGCGCTGCAGTCCGCGCATGTCGAGCGTCGCCGCAGCGGACGCTCCGACTGGACCCCCGAGGTGCAGATGTACGACGCGCTGCTCGCACTCTCCGGTTCGCCGGTGGTCGCCCTCAACCGCGCGCTGGCCATTGCGGAACTGCAAGGTCCGCACGCTGCACTCGAGATCGTGGATGCGCTCGGCATCGACGGCCGGCTCGTCGATTACCAACCTTACTGGGCAGCACGCGCCGCACTACTGGCCAGAACCCAGGCCTACCCCGAAGCTCGCGATGCCTTCGACATCGCCATCGGCCTCGCCAGCGACCCCGCGGTCCGGCGCTTCCTGCAGGGACGTCAGGCCGTATTGCCACGCTGAGTTCGCCGTGGCGTAACGAGGCTTATCCATGTCGAACGACCATCGCCTTTCTCAATTGGCCACCGGACACCATTCTTCAGGCCGGCTTCTGCACGTCGATCAGCATGGTCGCCATCCATGGGCCGCCCCACCACATGCGCCATCCCAGCGGGCGGCGAACAACACGGGCACCGAGAGCGGCAAGCCGATCGCGATACTGGTGGCTTTTCGAAATGTCGGCGATCAGCAAACGTCCGCCCGGACGCAGCACGCGCCAAGCCTCGTCGATCGCGCGATCGCGTCCGCCAGCGTCGCCTATATTGTGGATCGCCACATTGGACACGACGACATCGAAGCTGTCGTCGGGGAAGGGGAGTTCGCGCATATCCGCCGTCTTCAGCTCGATGCGATCGGCCACACCTTCGGCGGCGGCATTGCTGCCGGTCACGTCCATCGCATTGCCTGATTGATCCTTGCTGCTCCAGATATCGATGCCAACGGCACGGCCGCGGGGCACGCATTCGGCGGCCATCAGCAGGATGGCGCCACGGCCACAGCCCAGGTCGAGAATCCGCTCATCGCCACGCCATGGAAGCGTGACGAGCAAACTGCGCCAGGCGACGAACTTTCCACGCAAGGTGGTATGCATATAGAGAGCGATGACGACGGCAAGTATCACCGCGGTGATCCAGAGCCCGCTCATGTGGGCGAACATCATCAGGCCGATGCATGCCAACAGACCCGCCGTCATCAACAGCGGTACGTACGGCGCATCGATGCCATAGCGTCCCTTGCGTCGTGAATTGATCACAGTGATCCCCTTGATGGATGCGATGTGCGACGACAGTTTTGGGTCAACGCAGGCGATGCGACAGTGACGGGTGTCATGCAAACGTTCTGCACAGCAAACAGGAAACGTGTCGGGAACAATGCCGGGCCTCGAGCCGGCTCCTGGTCGTGGAAGAGCCCGCGACGCAAGTCGTGCAGTTGATCCGGATCGAGGGTGTGCCGGCGATGGTCCGGCATCATGGCGAGACTGGCGGACGCCGGCATCCCTCAAGGGAAACCCGCGATGCAGTCCGAACCGTCGACCTGCCACCTCGATGCAGCCGCGCTCACTGCCGCGCCAGTCGGACGATTCACGTTATCCCTGACGCCGCTCTTTTCAGATGCCGCAGCATCGGTTCCGGCCCTTTTGTTTCGCGGCATAAAGTGCCTTGTCGGCTCGCTCCACCATCTTGCCCGGCTCGTCGTGCGGGGTGAATGCGCGCGTGGAAAACCCGACGCTGATGGTCAGGTAACCGGTGTCCGATGCCACGTGGGGAATCTGTAAATCGCCCACCCGCTCGCACAGTGATTGCGCAAACCTGGACGCCTGTTCCCACCCGAGCCCGGCCGCCAGCACCACGAATTCCTCGCCGCCGTACCTGGCCACGAAATCCGACCCGCGCAGGAAGAACGCGTTGAGGATGTGCGCCACGATTTTCAGCGCAGCGTCGCCGGCCTGATGCCCATAGATATCGTTGTATTGCTTGAAGAGATCGACATCGATCATGATCAGCGTCAGCGGTTCGCCGTGGCGATTCGCGATCTTCCACTGGATATCCAGCTGCGCGTCGAAGAAGCGGCGGTTGTGGATGCCGGTCAAGCCGTCCATGACGGCCAGCTTCTCCAGGTTCTCGGTCATTTTTTCAAGCGACTCGTTTCTGTTCGTCAATTCCTGTTCGAGCAGCACACGTATCGTCACGTCCTTCTGGATACCGACGAAGTTGCTCACGTGACCGTTCTTGTCGAAGATCGGGGAGATGCTCAGCTCGTTCCAGAACATGGTTCCGTCCTTGCGATAGTTGCGCAGGGTGCCCATGCAATATTCGCCCTTCGCCAGCGCATCGTGGATGATTTTGACTCCCGGCTGGTCGCGATCATTGCCTTGCAGATATCGGCAATTCACGCTGGTGATTTCCTCGAATGAGTATCCAGTCATCCGCTCGAAGGCAGGGTTCACGAAAACAAGCGGGTTATCCGCGCTTCTGTTGTCGGAAATGGTGATGCCGTCACGCGAGTCCATCACCGCCTGCTGCAGGATTTCAATATTCATGAATGCGCGCCCCTGATGTCCGAAAGCCAGACTCGTGCGCGGCTTTGCAGGATCTCCGCGGTCGGTCGGAGTCTATGCTCATGCGAGGAGAGTAGTTGCCTGATCGGGTCGCCATTTTCGCCGCCTGGGTCCATAGGTCGCGCTCGCTCGTGCCCGGTGGTGCCGAAAGCGGGTGCCGTCCTGGCCGTTGACCATCAGTCACTGCGCTTCATGCGGCGGGATCGTGCAGTCACCGTCCCCTACAGCACTTTTTCGAAGAAGGAGGCAAGAGGCCGCGCAGACCTGCTGCGGCCCGCGAACGGGGCGGAATTCTGCCGGTCTCGGCGGGTTATGCGATAGTTCGCGACTCGGTCTTCCGGACCGACGGCTGACGGGCGCACTGCCGGATGGCACGGTGCAGGGGTGGAAGCCGGATCGCAGGGGGAGCGGTTGGATTGCGCATGAATCGTGTCAGGGGATGGGTTTTGCTCGTCCTGGTGGTGTGCGGGCTGCTGGCGTTTTCGCCGGCACGCGCGCTCGACCCCGATCGCGCGATCGGGCAGCTCACCCACGTCTGGTACGAGAACCAGTTGCCGCAAGGCACGGTGTTGTCCATCGCGCAGCGCAAGGACGGCTCGATCTGGCTGGCGACGTACGGCGGGCTGGTTCACCACAGTGGTGCGGAGTTCGACAATATCGACCCGCGCCTGGCGCCGGTGTTGAAGAGTGCGGCGATCACCGCGGTCCATGTCGATCGCGATGGCACGCTGTGGGTGGGCACGCTGAACGGAGGACTCTACCGCAGCCGCGGGCGCGACCTGGAGCGGGTGGTACTGCCCGCGAACATCAAGAGCGTGTTCGGCATCGTGCAGGATCGGGGCGGGGCGCTCTGGCTGACCACCAACGCCGGCGTTGCCCGGATGGGCGCCAAGGGCATCCATCTGTTCGGCGAGGAAAGCGGGTTTCCGCCGCGCGGGTTCTATCGCGGGATCGTGGCCGATGCGGTGGGCGGGGTGTGGATCGCGGCCGACGGCGTTGGCGTGGTGCACTGGCATGACGGTCAGGTCGAGACATTCGACACCCGGCGTGGCCTGCCGACCAACGCCGTCTACAGTCTCGCGATCGACCATGACGGCGCGGTGTGGGCGGGCACGCAGGCCGGGCCGGTGCGCTATCGTCATGGGCGTTTCGAGCGCGACCCGCGCGCAGCCGCGCTGGATGGCAAGCGCATCTATTCGCTGTTCGGCGATCGCGACGGCAGCATGTGGTTCGCGCCGCTCGGCATGGGCATCTGCCGCCTGACCGCCGCGCGCTTCGATTGCGACAACACGCTGAGCGGCTTGGCAGGCGAGACCGTGCGGTCGATGTTCGAGGATCGCGAAGGCAACCTCTGGATGGGTACCACTTCCAGCGGCATCCATCGCTTCAGCGATTCGAAGCTCATCACCGTCACCGGCAAGATGGACTCCAACGCGGTGCGTGCCGTGTACCAGGATCGCGCGGGCACGCTCTGGGTGGGCACCGACGGCGCCGGCCTGGCGCGTTACGAGCATCGGGTGCTGGTGCCGGCGAAGGCCATCAACGCCAAGCTGCCGAGCTTGCTGCTGCGGGCGATCGCGTCCGACGCAGCCGGCAATATCTGGGTGGGATCGACCGAAGGGGTGAGCCGGATCGCGCCCGACGGCACGGTGCGCAACTTCGGCATCGGCAACGGTCTGCCCGGCACGATCGTGTTCGCGTTTGCGCCCAGTCGCGACGGCGGCATGTGGGTGGGCACGCTGCAGGGCGTGGCGAAGATCAGTGGCGGCAAGGTCAGCGTGGTCGAGGGCACACGCGGTGACGACACGCGCGCGCTGTACGAGGATCCGGTCGGGCGGCTGTGGATTGGTGAGCGCGGCGGTTTGCGCTGCCTGCACGACGGGGTGGTGGACCGCTGCGGTACCGATGGCCTGCCGGGCATGAGCGTGTTCGCATTTCATCCCGAACCCGATGGCGACTTGTGGCTCGGCACGAGTGTGGGCCTCATGCGCGTTCGCGGACAGGCGGTGCAGGTCTTCACGGAGCGTGCGGGCTTTCATGGCGATGCGGTGTTCGCCATCCTCGACGATGGCGATGGCCACTTCTGGGTGAGCTCGAACCGCGGCATCGCGCGGCTTGCGCGCGCCGACATCGACGCGCTCGACCGCGGCGCGGTGAAACAGATCGAACCCCGCTGGTACGGCAAGAGCGACGGCATGCTTTCCCAGCAGGCCAATGGCGCCTCGCAGACGCCGGCGTGGCGCACGCGCGACGGTCGCATGTGGTTCGGTACGGCCAACGGCGTGGTCATCGTGGATCCAAAGCACGAGCGCGTGAACCGGCTGCGTCCGCCGGTTGCGATCGAGCGCGTGCTGGTGGATGGCAAGGATGTTGCCCCCGACCATGTCGGCCGGATCGGCCCCGACGTGGAGCGGGTCGAACTGCACTATGCCGCGATGAGCTACGTGGCACCTGCCGCGGTGAAATACCGCTACCGGGTGGAGGGCTTCGACCGCGGCTGGATCGACGCCGGCAGCAACCGCGCCGCCTACTACACCAACCTTCCGCCTGGCGACTACGTGTTCCGCGCGATCGCCAGCAACAACGACGGCGTGTGGAACACCGCCGGCGCGAGTGTGGCTTTCACCATCGTGCCGAACTGGTACGAGACCTGGTGGTTCCGCACCCTGGTGGCGGTCACCAGTATCGGCCTGCTCGCCGCCGTCTACCGGCTGCGCGTATGGCGTCTGCACGAGCGCGAGCGCGAGCTGACCCGCGAGGTCGCGCAGCGCACCGAGGCGCTGCGCAACGCGAACGCCGAGCTGAAGCGCCTCGCCGCGCTCGACGGCCTAACCCACATTGCGAATCGCGGCGCGTTCAACGTTCGGCTCCGCGAGGCGCTGGACGAGCATGCGGCGAGCGGCACGCCGTTGGCCGTGCTGATGTGCGACGTCGACGCCTTCAAGGCCTACAACGATACGTACGGCCATCTCGCCGGCGATGTGGCATTGACCGCCGTCGCGGGCGCGCTGACCGAGGTGCTGCGCTCGAATGCAGCGGATCTCGCCGCACGCTACGGCGGCGAGGAGTTCGCAGTGCTGCTCACCGGGTGCGACGCCACCGGAGCTGCGGTGGTCGCGCAACGCGTGCTCGAGACCGTGCGTGCGTTGGCGATCGAGCACCGCTCCTCGACCGCGGCGCCCCACGTGACGATCAGCGTCGGCATCGCCGCCGTCGTGCCGAGCAGCACGGAATCGCCGGAACATCTGCTTCGCTGCGCGGACGAGGCGCTGTATCGCGCCAAGGCGGAGGGACGCGACCGGATCGCCGGCGGGCCAGCCCTCGCGGGGTGATGGCCGGAGGCAGGCCAAGCGATGCCGGACGGAATCCGCGCGGGAATCGCCGGGAGGCCATCGCCATCGATGATTTTCCGTGCGAAGCAGTCTGCCTGGCCACCTGCCTGCGCAGTGGTGCTAAGTTGCGCAGACCTTTTTGATCTGCCTCCGGAGTTCATCATGTCCGTTGCTTCTCTCGCCGGGTTTCCGGCCGGTACGCGCCGCAGGGTCACGCGTCTTGTCGCGGCCGTATCGATCACGCTCGCGGCCACTGCCGTGGGTGCGCAAGACATGCAAAACGCCCAGGTGCCACCGCCGCAGGACGCGCCGTATCCGGGCACGATCGCGATCCATGTCGATGCCAGCGACACGGCGCAGGGCATTTTCCGCGTCCATGAAACGATTCCGGTGAAGGCGGGCGCATTGACGTTGCTGTATCCGCAGTGGATTCCCGGCGACCACTCGCCGACCGGCCCGATCGCCATGCTCGCCGGCCTCAAGCTCAGCGCCAACGGCAAGCCGCTGATGTGGAAGCGCGACAAGTACAACGTATACGCGTTTCACCTCGACGTGCCCGCGGGCGTCTCCACCGTCGATGCGTCATTCCAGTACATGTCCGGCCGTACCGACAGCGAGGGGTTCGAGATCACGGACCGCATGATGGACATGGAATGGAGCAAGGTGTCGCTGTATCCGGCCGGCTATTTTTCGCGCGGCATCACCTTCGCGCCCAGCGTGACGCTGGCGCATGGCTGGCAGTTCGGCAGCGCGCTGGAGACGGCTTCGCAGTCGGGCGACACCACGAACTTCAAGCCGGTGACCTTCAACAACCTGGTCGATTCGCCGATCTACGCGGGCCAGTACTTCAAGCGCGTCGATCTCAACCCGGGCGGCGAGGCGCCGGTGCACCTGGACATCGTTGCCGACGCGCCCAGGTATCTGGTGATGTCGCCCGAACAGTTGAAGGTGCATCGCGCGCTGGTGACGCAGGCGGTGAAGCTGTTCGGCTCGCATCACTACGACCACTACGATTTCCTGTTCTCGTTGTCGGACGTGCTGGCTGGCAATGGCACCGAGCATCACCAGTCGAGCGAGGACGGCATGGATGCCGACTACTTCACCGCCTGGGCCGACAACGCGCCCAACCGCGACCTGCTGGCGCACGAATACGCGCATTCGTGGAACGGCAAGTTCCGTCGTCCGGCCGATCTGTGGACGCCCAATTTCAACGTGCCGATGGGTGATTCGCTGCTATGGGTGTACGAAGGCCAGACGCAGTACTGGGGCTTCGTGCTGACCGCGCGGGCCGGCATGTGGACACCGCAGGAATACCGCGACGCGCTGGCCATGGTAGCGGCCAACTACGACCGCAACCGCGCCGGTTTCGACTGGCGCACGCTCGAGGACACCACCAACGATGCCACCGCCGCACGTCGCTCGGCCCTGCCGTATCGCAGCTGGCAGATGAGCGAGGACTACTACAGCGGCGGACAAATGCTGTGGCTGGCGGTGGACGCCAGGATACGCGCGCTGACGCATGATGCGAAATCGCTGGACGATTTCGCGCGCGCGTTCTTCGGCGTCGACAACGGCAGCTTCGTGACGAAGACCTACACCTTCGACGACGTGGTCGCGACCTTGAATGGCCTGGCGAAGGATGACTGGGCAAGCTTCCTGCGCGCGCGGGTCGAGGCGAACCGGCCGCCGTTGCTGAGCGGCCTGGCGGCATCGGGTTGGAAGCTGGTCTACACCGATCAGCAGAGCGGGTACGAAAAGCAGTACGACAGCCGGCCCGAACCTTCCCGGCACATGTACAACTTCGCCTGGTCGATCGGCCTGACCCTGAACAAGCAGGGCCAGATCAACGACGTGCGCTGGAACGGGCCGGCGTTCAAGGCCGGCGCCAGCACCGGCGCGGCCCTGGTTTCGGTGAATGGCCAGACCTATACGAGCGACGTGCTGAAGGATGCGATCGCCGCCGCCAAGGACGGCAAGTCGCCGATCCAGCTGCTGCTGAAGTACCAGGGCGGCTACCGCACGGTGCCGGTGGACTACCACGGCGGCCTGCAGTACCCGCATCTGGTACGCATCGAAGGCACGCCGGACTATCTGAGCGAGATGATCGCGGCGCGCAAGTAGAAGCGCGGTCGCGAGACCCCGGGAAATAACGCAACCGGCGCTGTCGGTCCGTTCAAGCGGCGGGGCAGATCATCCCTGATCTCTCCGCCGCCTTGCGACTGGCCCGGGCGCGTTCTACTTCTCGAGCGCCTTCACCGCATTGAGCGTCTCTTCGACATGCTTCTTGGGGCTGAGGTCCGAATAGACGTGGGTGATTTTCCCCGACGGCGCGATCACGTACGAGGTCCGGTTCGACCAGCCAGGCCTCAGCAGCAGCATGGCGTCGTATTCCTTCGCGATCTTCGCGCCGTCATCGGCGGCGACCGGGAACTTGCCGCCGCAGTGTTCGGTTTCCTTCGAAAAATCGGCCAGCTCGGTGATGTTGCCGGCGGTGACGCCGATCACGGTGGCGTGCTGCGCCTTGAACTTGTCGATGGCCTCCGAGAACAGGTGGGCCTCCACGTTGCAGCCCGAGGTATGTGCGGCAGGGAAGAAATAGACCACCACCGGCCCCTGCTTCAGGGCGTCGGCGAGTTTGAAGGTGAAGGGCTTGCCGGCGAGATAGGCCGGCGCGGAAAAATCGGGCGCCTGCGTGCCTTCCTTCAGCGCGGCGAAAGCCGGCGAAGCCAGCGTGGCGGTAACGACAAGGGCGAGCGCGGCGAACTTCATCGAAGATTTCATGGGGCGATTCCTGGGGCGACGGAGAAGACAAGAGGTTTATACGCCAGAAGCGGTCGGGTGGATGCCACCGGCAGGTCAGATTCAACGAGTCGCCCGATGGAGCATCGAGGTGGACAGGTTGGCTGCGGAGAGAACGGGATTGGAGCGCGCCTTTACTTGGAGCTCATTGATTGGTGAGTGCCATCTCGCCAGCTTTTCGTTGCGATCCGCGACACCGCTGCGCCGGTCTGCCCGGCCGCGTCATGCATCACCGGCGAGGCGCGGCAGACGAGCGTCTTCGGTCATCGGTTGGCAGGCCTTTCAAACGATCCGGGATTTGCCTCGCGCCAGCAGATCGCCGGCGAACGCCAGCACACAACAGGCGAGGCACAGCAGGCAGACGCCAGTCCATCCGGCGAAGGCCCAGGCAATGCCGGCCGTCACCGCGCCCACGCTTCCGCCGACGAAGAACACGCCGACGAACAACCCATTGAGGCGGCTGCGTTTGTCCGGGTCGAGCATGTTGACGGCGCGCCGCCCGAGCGTCTGGTCGCCGATGGCACCGGCGTCGAGCAGGATCGCGGCGACGACGAGCAGACCCAGCGCGAGATGCGGGTGGGCGTCGGTATCGATACCGCACCAGCCCGCCCCAGCGCAGCCCGCCAGCACGCTGCCGGCCAGCACGAGGATGTGGGTCACCGGCATGCCAACGACTCCGTGGCCGCGATCACCTGCCTTGCCTGCCAGCGGTGCCACGATGGCACCAGCGACGCCGGCCAGGGCGAACAGCGCGACGCCGCTGCTGTCGAGCGCGAAGGGCGGCTGCACCAGACGCAGGCCGATGCCCGTCCAGAAGGCACTGAAGGCGGCCATGATGATCGCCGCCGAACTGGCGTAGCGGCGCAGTTCGCCCCCGCGATGCCACAACGTCCACAATGAGGCGATCAGGGCGCGATACGACTCTCCGCCGGACGGCCTGCGCCGCGGCAAGCAGCGCCAGAGCAGCAGCGCGAGCGACCCGTCGAGCACGGCCAGCAGGCTGTAGAAGGCGCGCCAGCCGAACGCGCCGGCGAAAAAACTTGCCAGCGGCCTGGACAGCAGGATACCCAGCATCACGCCGCTCATGACGGTGCCTACCGCACTGCCGCGCCGCTCCGGGTGCGCCATGGCGGCCGCCAGCGGTACCAGGACCTGGATGGCGCAGGAGGTGGCGCCGGCGAGGCACACCGCCAGCAGGAACCAGGGCGCGGAAGACGCGGTCGCAGCCAGCGCGAGCATCACCGCGCAGCAGGCCAGCGTGATCACGGTGAGGCGGCGGTTTTCCAGCAGGTCGGCGAGCGGCACCAGGAAGATCATGCCCAGCGCATAGCCGAGTTGCGGCAGCATGGCGACCAGCCCCGCCAGGGAAGCTGGCAGGTGCAGGGCCCGCTGGACCGGGCCGGCCAGCGGTTGCGCCGCCGTCAGGTTGATGATGATCACGCCCACGGCGAACGCGAACAGCGCGGTCAACGGCCCGGTCAACGCCACGACGGCATCGTCCGTCGTCGCCATGCCGGGAGGGCTGCGGGGAGGGGATTCCATGATCGGAGACTCTTGCTCGGGGAGGGACCAGCGATGCTAGAGTTCCCATGTCTATGCGGCAATTGAATATTGTGCATAGTCAAAATGCGTCAATTGAATTAAATGAATAGGGCCGGTGCTTATGAACACGCGGGATCTCCACGCTTTTGTTGCCGTTGTCGACACTGGATCGATCGTGCGGGCCGCCGCCACGCTGCACCTCACCCAGCCCGGGGTGACGCGGCGCGTGCAAAGCCTGGAGACCATGCTCGGCCTGCAGTTGCTGGATCGGCAATCCAAGCCGTTGCGGCCCACCGCGGCCGGCCGCGAGGTGTACCTGAAGGGTCGCCAGCTGCTGCATGCGGAAGAGGAGTTGATGGCGCTCACCCACCCGGACACGGAGCCCTCGGGCGAGTTGCGGCTGGGCATGCCTCCGTTCATCGCCGAGCGGGCGCTGACCCTGCCGATCGATTGCCTGCGCGAAAGCTACCCGCTGCTCGGCCTGCGCATCCGCGCCGGGTGGTCGCCGGGTCTGGCGCAGCGCATGGAGGAGGGCGACCTCGATGTGGCGGTCATCGTCTTCCCTGAGAACATGCCGCCGCCCGCGGGCATGCAGGCGCACGCGCTTGGACGGCAGGCGATCAAGGTCGTGGCGTCACGCGCCATGAACCTGCGCACGCGGGTGAGCCTGAAGGATCTGGCCGCCGTTCCGTGGGTGCTCAGTCAGAACGGTTGTGGCATGCGTTCCACCCTGCGTCGCGCGCTGGAATCGCAGGGGCTGCCCTTCAACGTCGGGGTCGAGGCGTCCGGTGCCGACCTGCAGCTGTCCCTCGTGGCGCGTGGGGCGGGGGTGGGTCTGGTGCCGTCCGACCTGCTGGCGGAGAGCTCCTGCCGCGACCGGCTCAAGGTGCTCTCGGTGAGCGACTTCAAAGTGAGTGTCGTGGCGTGGCTCGTTCATCGCCCGCTGCCGCCGCGGCTCGAAGCGCCCGTTGCGCTGCTGCTGGCGCAACTGAAGAAAGTGATGGCCGGGCGCTGATCACGCGAGGCGGTCGAACGGCGGCAGACGCAAGTGCTGGCCCGGAGTGTGGCCCGACCCGCCTTGACCTTCAGGCTTCGACCAGATCGCCGCTCTCGGTGTCGGCGATGACGCGGTTGCGCCCAGCGCGCTTGGCGCGATAGAGCGCTGCATCCGCTTCCATGCAAAGCCGCGTCAATTCGTAGCCGTGTGTGACGGTGGAGGCCAGCCCGACACTGGCGGAAATCGATATGACATTCCCGTCCTTTTCCAACGGGGATGCGCCAACGGCAAGCCGGATGCGATTGGCGATATCCATGCCCTGCTCGCGGGAACACTCGTGCAGCAGGATGCCGAACTCCTCGCCGCCCAGGCGGCCAAACAGATCGGCGGAGCGCAATTGATGCTGGCAGACAGCAACGACGCACTTGAGCATGGCATCGCCCATAGCGTGACCATGGGTATCGTTGACGTGCTTGAAGTGATCCAGATCGATCGATGCCAGGCAGGCATGGCCGAGCTTCTTCTCCAGCAGGCGCAATACACGGTCGGCCTCACTGATGAAGTGCTGATGGTTGAAGATGCCGGTGAGGCTGTCGTGATGGGACAACCGCTTGAAGCCAAGCTGCGAGCGCTTGAGTCGGAAAAGCCAGAGCACGATGAAGACGAGGGTCATCAATAGCAGCGCGATGTACAGCCGGCTGGCCTCCACCGCCTTGGTGTCCAGCGCCTGCTGCAACCTCAGGACGCTGTTCTGCTTGCTGAGCGCTTCGGTCTCCAGCTTGTGGGCAAGTACCTGTTGCTCGACCGTCTGATAGGCCAGCGCCTGCGCGGCAGCGTCGTCGATCGCGCCTTTGTCCTGCGTGACGTACTGCTCGTAATAGGAGAGCGCGGACGCCATGTTGCCGCGGCGCTTCGCGATCCGGTAGAGCACCTCGTACGCGTTCTTCAGCCAGTCGTTGATCTCGCCAGGTCTTGTCAGTGCCACCGCTGCCAGGGCCGCCTTGCGGGCGTCGTCGTCCCTGCCCATTTCTTCATAGGCCTGGGCGCGGTGCATCTGAGCTGACAGGGTATGCGGGTAATAGTGGTTTTTCAGAATGCTCGGTGCCACGCGGTCGAGCAGCGTCAGGGCCTTGGCTGGCTGGTGCTCTTCCAGATAAAGGGTAATCAGGATGAGTCGGGCAGCAGTAGCGTAGATGGGTTGCTGAGCCGCGTCACAGGTATCAATGGCCTGCTTCAGATCGAGGCTCGAAGAGGTCAGCATCTTCGCGTTGTAAAGCGCTGCAATCCGCTTGTAATGGGGGTCACACAGGCTGACACCTGCCGGAACCGTGTCCTCCATCATGCGGGCGTACTGGATGGCCAGATCGGTTTGGCCGGCCAGGTTCAGCATCTGGGACAGCCCGCTCAGCACCTGGAAGCGTGTTGTCCTGTCGTGGATCTGCGGCAGATGGGTCGCCAGCTGTTGAGCCAGTTTGAAGGCGTCTTCATAGCGGCGACTGGCGGCCAGGTTGGTCAGGAGAACAACCGATGCTTTTGCGGCAAGCGTCAGATCACCCGAGCGATCAATCACGTCGCGCAGGGGCTTGTTCGCCGCCGCGAAGTCGCCTTCCAGCGATACCTCCAATGCGTCCAGATATTGCAGTTGCCATCGTTCGGCGGTTGTCAGCGGGGGGGACTCGCGATGAATCTGCAGCAGTCGTTGGGCGAACTGCCGGTGGTCCTTGACGCGTAGATTCTCGGTCTGGGCCAGAAAGCTGCCCGGATCTGTGATCTTGCCGGTATCGGCGGCATGCCCGGTTTGAACCAGGATGCATAGAACCAAGCCCGCCAAGGCGGTGCCCGGTCCTCTGCGTTGTCGCCAAAGGGCCACGTCGCGTCTTTCTATCGCTTCGACAGCGTGTCGTTGTCAGGCTCGGAAGGCTGCGATGAACCGGCATCGTCCTGATCGGACTCCTCGTCTTCATGTCCCGGAGAATGGATGATCTGCGGTTCGAATCTCGGCTTGTTCCCAAGCTCCGCGGAAAGAAGCGAGCTGTTGCCCGCAGCGACGGCCGCTTTCAGGGCTCCTGACGCATTCGCCTGTTCGAGGATCGGTGCAAGTTCCTCGGCGGACGCATGGCGCAGCGAAGCGTCCTGGCCGATGGTGCTCAGCAGTTCAATCGTGTCTGACATGTTTTCCCCCTGTGTTTCCGTTACGCGGAAGGCACCTGCTCAGGCGCTTTCCGCGACCAGTTGCTCATCAAGCGCTGCCAGCCGGGCACGGATCAGCCTATTCTGCTTCAAAGGCGCTGCGGGTGGCAGTACTACAGTTTCTTTGGCGGTCATCGCAATCGTTGGCAAATCACGCAGAGCCACGCGCTGGATATCCGGGCGTTGGATCGGCAATGTGGCCGCCGCATAGATGAGCACCTCGTGATCCAGCGGATAGTCCTGTGCGAGCACATCCACCAGCACCTGGCGGTAGGCCGAGCCCGTCGTGAAGCGGGTCAACGAGAGGTCGCCAACCAGCCCGACCTGCCAGAGCACCAGATAGCCCGTGGGGTCGATACGGCGCTCGTAGAACAGCAGCTGGCTGGCTTCGAAGTGTTGGCAGCCAAAGCGGCCGGGATCGATGCCCAAGTCAGCGTACAGGCAATCCTCGGCGGAGATGCCGGGCTCCATGTGGGCGTGAAAGCCTTCCGCACGGGCCACTTCGATCACCTTGTGCGGCGACCAGGCGAATACCCCTGGGTGCCCGTAGAACACGCCGCAGACGCGTTTGCCTGCGCGGACCTCGGTCATCATCACATCGACCCACTGCTGGTAGGTGACCCTCCGCGACTTTCCCTCGGCGTAATAGGGATGCAGGCTGCGCACATCCGGGTGCATGCGTTCCAGCCACAGCTCCACGACGCCATCGGACAGTGCGGCGAACACCACATCGGCCTGTTCGATATGGCTGCGTGCCAGCGGGGTGAGGTGGGAGCCCAGGGTCATGCCCATGCCGACGCAGGCAAGGGTGCCGCGTCGCGCGTCATTCGATGGCGGAATAGTCAGTGTGTCCATCGTCCGATAGTAGGACAATTTCCGGCACTGGAGCGGCTCGGGGAGACGAGCGACAAAGGCGATGGGAAGACCGAGCTGGTCCGGGTTTGACGGACCTTTTCAATCTTCCTTCCGGTCATCTCTGTCCGGTTGCCCGTGGAATACCTCGTCGACCCGCTTGCCGTACGCATGCGCAATGCGGAAGGCGATGTCGAGCGAGGGCGAGTAGCGCCTCTGCTCGATCGCTGCGGTGGGCCGCATTGGCGATCTCCCAGCCGCTCTTGCTGAAGGGCATGACCATGCCGACCAAGACCGTGCCGGTACGCATCACGAAGTAGGCGGTCCGCGCGTCCTGCCGCTTGATCGTCGGCGGGCCGATCACCAATCCGGCGCATGAAGGCAGGTCACCGCGGTCGGGCAGGCGATGCGTTCCTGCCTATCGGGAATGCTGTCGCTCTGTCAGGCGGTGAGGGGCCAGAGGCCGTTGGAGGGAAACCGGTGAGAGTCCGCGTCCCTCACGCAATGAAGCGGTTCACGTTAATCATTCCTGGACCTTTTCGGGATTGACACGATAAATTATCTGACTATAGTCAGATAATGGAGGAAAAACAGCTAAAGCAGGTTCGCCACTTCAACCGCGCAGTCACCCGGCGGATCGGCGTGTTGACCGACAACTATCTCGGTAGCGGCCGTCCACTGGGCGAGGCGCGGGTGCTATTCGAGATCGGCATGGATGGTGCGAATGTCCGCGATCTGCGCGCGCGTCTGTCGCTGGACTCGGGCTATCTCAGCAGGCTGTTGCGCTCACTGGAAAGACAGGGGCTTGCGACCTCTCAGCCCGACGGCGATGACGGCCGGGTGAGGTGGGTAACGCTGACGCCCAAAGGCAGGAAGGAATGGAAGGCGCTCGACCGGGGGGCGCAGGATGTTGCTGTCTCGTTGTTGGCACCGCTTGGCGAGCGGCAGCGCGAGCGCCTGCTCGCGGCGATGGAAGAAGTGGAGCGGCTCCTGCGTGCATCCGCGGTAGCGATCGAACCCGTCGATCCCGGCAGTGCAGACGCGCAGGTGTGTATCGAAGCGTATTTCCGTGAACTGGAGGAGCGTTTCGAGACAGGGTTCGACCCTGCGCGCAGCATATCGGCCGCTCCCGAGGAGCTCGTGCCACCGGCGGGGTTGTTCCTCGTCGCACGCCTGGACGGGCAGCCGGTTGGCTGCGGTGCGCTCAAGGTCAAGGGGCGCCGGCTCGGCGAGATCAAGCGCATGTGGGTGGCTCCTTCCGCGCGAGGACTCGGCATCGCCCAGCGCCTTCTCGATGCGCTCGAGCAGCACGCTGCCGAGGCCGGTCTGGGCATACTGCAACTGGATACCAACCGCACGCTCAGCGAAGCCCGCGCACTGTACGTCCGCAATGGATATGTGGAGATCGCCGCCTACAACACCAATCCCTATGCCGATCACTGGTTCGAGAAGCGGGGATTGCGGCGTCGGAAATAGCGTGGGATGAAAGAGGGTTGCCGCCCGCCGTCCTGTCCTGGCTCTCCTGCGCCCTGGCCCTCGGTTTGTTTATGCGAGCGGTGGGGGAGTTCAAGTGTGTCGGGTTCTTCCAGCGTGTTCGAGGGAGCCGGTTCGCCACGCTGGATACGCTGGTCTATTCGCAGCTCTGCCTGCTCCTCGCGATGGGCGTGGTGTTCGTTGCCTTGCGCAAGGGCGCCTGAGCTTTCCGTGAAGTGAAGCTGCTTGCGGCGATCTTACGTCTCCGCTCAGGGCCCACTGAGCGTCGTGGAGATTGCAGTTCACCGCATCCACCGACTTCGCCTTCCACATAACGGCGGAAGGGCGAAAAATGGAGAAGCACAGGTGAGGTGCAGGATTCTCCGGCTCCCGATTTCCGGCATCGGTTCAGCGCCGCGTCGCCAGTACGCCATCCAGCGCGAGCTGCGCTCTGAACCCGGCCTTCTCCAGCCGTCTGGCGACCTCACGCGGCACATCGCGGCCGCTGGTGAGTTTGTTCGGGCTGCCGGTGTAATGGAACAGGCGACCGCCGCGGCGCAATACGCGCGCAAGTTGGCCGTAGAACGCCTGCGAGTACAGCTCGCCGGCGATGCCGAAGCGCGGCGGGTCATGCAGCAGCGCGTCCATCGACGCGTCGGCGATCTGCGTGATCGCCAGTGAAACATCCGCATGATTGAGACGCAGACGGCCATCGCTGGTGGGCGCGTCCGGATCGGGCGACCATGGATTGAGCGTGCGCAGCCACAGCACGTCGGCGTTCTTCTCGAATGAATGGATGGCCGCCACGCCAGCCTCCAGACAGCACGCTGCGAAATAGCCCAGGCCGCCGCAGGTATCGAGCACCACCTTGCCACGCGGCTCGACCAGCGCCACCTTGCGGCGTGCATCCTCGAACGGCGACTCCTTCGACGTGGGCAGCATCTTGATGCCGTCGATCTCAAAGGTGGGTGCACCCCAGTCGGTGGGCACGAGCTTGATCAGTGAACCGGCATAGCGCGACACCGGGGCGAACTCGTCGCCGTCCCAGTAATGGATCGTGCGGTCTTTCAGGCTGGTCGGATAGGGGTAGTGTCGACCCCGCCACTGCCAGGCATCTTCCTGCAGCGTTGCGTCGCCGTCCGAGCGACCCAGGTCGAGCGAGCCGATCCATTCGCCGGTGCCCGCATCGCGTGCAGTCAACAGCGCCTCGGCGACGAAGCGCGTCAGCAGCGGACCGGAATAATGCGACACGGTGGGTAATCTCCAGGAACGGCGGCAACTGGCCGCCAAGCGGCGGAGGGACGGCATCGTAACCCACTGGCGGAGTCCGGGTCCGGCTAAAGACCTGCAAAGGCGGCGGCCACAGCCTGGGCGATACCAGCAGGATCAGGTCGACGCCGACCACGGGAATTCGTGCGGTCCTGATGTGCCGGCGTGCCGGCACCGTGTGCGGGCCGGAGTAGAGTTATGCCGTCCGGGCGGACGTGTCGTCGGGGTGAAGGGGCACCGGCGGCGCCATGGAGATCGCGCGGCGCACCTTGCGGGGAGAGACGACATGACCCTCTATCTGTTCGCGTTGTTGATCGGCATCGTGGCGGGGCTGCGCGCGCTCACCGCGCCCGCGGTGATCAGCTGGGCCGCCTGCTGCGGCTGGCTGCACCTGGAGGGCAGCTGGCTGGCGTTCCTGGGCTACGCCTGGACACCGTGGATCCTCAGCGTGCTGGCGCTGGGCGAGCTGGTCACCGACCAGCTGCCCGCCACGCCCAGCCGCACGGTGCCGGTGCAGTTCGGCACGCGCATCGTGACGGGCGCGGCCAGCGGCGCCGCACTCGGCGTGCCGGGTGGCATGTGGATCGGCGGCCTCGTCGCCGGTGCCGTCGGCGCGGCGATCGGCACCCTGGGCGGACGCGCCGTGCGCGCAAAGCTGGCCGCCGCGTTCGGGCGCGATCGCCCGGCCGCGTTGATCGAAGATGTGGTGGCGATCGGTGGTGCGCTGCTGATCGTGATGGCCGTGTCGTGAGCCATGCATTCGACGCGATCATCGTCGGCGCCGGCCAGGCCGGCCCGTCGCTGGCGAACCGGCTGACCCGGGCTGGCCAGTCGGTGCTGCTGATCGAGCGCAAGTTGTTCGGCGGCACCTGCGTCAACACCGGCTGCATGCCGACCAAGACCCTGGTGGCGAGCGCGCGCGCTGCGCACGTCGCGCGGCGCGCCGCGGATTTCGGGGTGCTGCTGACGGGCGGGGTAGGCATCGACATGATGAAGGTGAAGTCGCGGGCCGACACCGTCATCGCGAACGCGCGCGATGGCGTGCGCACGTGGCTGGACGGCATGGATGGCTGCACGGTGATCGAGGGCCATGCGCGCTTCGAAGATGCGCAGACCTTGCGCGTCGGCGATGAGCTGCTCACCGCGCCGCAGATCTTCCTGAATGTCGGCGGCCGCGCCGCGGTACCGGACATGCCCGGCCTGCACGACATCCCGTACCTGACCAACACCTCGATCCTGGGCCTGGAGCGTGTGCCGGCACACTTGCTGATCATCGGCGGCAGCTACATCGGACTGGAGTACGCGCAGATGTACCGGCGTTTTGGTGCCCGCGTGACCGTGGTGGAAAAAGGCCTGCACCTGATCGGGCGCGAGGATGAAGATGTCTCGGTCGCCGTGCGCGAAATCCTGGAAGGCGAAGGCATCGACATCCGCACCGGCGTCGACCGCATCGCCTTCGCACGCGAGGGCGAGGCCATCGCGGTCACGCTCGATGGCGCGCGGGTCGCCTGCAGCCACGTGCTGGTGGCGGTGGGCCGTGTGCCGAACACCGGCGACCTCGGCCTCGACAAGGCCGGCGTGACCACAGACGCACGCGGCTACATCACCGTCGACGACGGGCTGCAAAGCAGCGTGCCCGGCATCTGGGCGCTGGGCGACTGCAATGGTCGCGGCGCGTTCACGCACACGTCCTACAACGACTTCGAGATCGTCGCCGCGAACCTGCTCGACGGCGAACACCGCCGCCTCAGCGAGCGTGTCAGCGGCTACGCGCTGTACATCGATCCCCCACTGGGCCGCGTCGGCATCGGCGAGACCGAGGCGCGCAAACGCGGCCGGCCCTACCTGGTCGGCAAGCGGCCGATGACGAAAGTCGGACGGGCGGTGGAAAAGGACGAGACGCAAGGCTTCATGAAGGTGATCGTCGACGCCGAAACGAAGGCGATCCTCGGCGCCGCGATCCTGGGCGTCGAAGGCGACGAGGCCATCCACGGCATCATCGACATGATGAGCGGGGGCGCCACCGCCACGCAGCTGCAGCACACCGTGCCGATCCATCCGACGGTTTCGGAACTCATCCCCACACTGCTGTCCGAAGCACGTGCGCCGGACGCGTGACTGGCCGGCCGTCGCCCGATAAAAGCCGGCCGAGCGACGGTGCCATCGTCGGCGGCTACCCGAGCGCGCCGACCACCGAAGGAAAGATCGCCTCGTAGGCTTCGCCGCAGGTCATCGGCTTGCCGGAGTTTCGGCTGCCTTGCGCGCCGCGCTGCAGGGCGACGCGCGTGTAGTACTCCCACAGGTGTTCCTGGCCGGCCATGCATTCGATGGCGGCGCGCTTGGTCTCCCAGACGTCGCTGATGTTGAGGATCACATTCGGTTTCCAGTCGCATTGCTCGGGTTGATGCGGCTCGAACAGGTAAACCTGGGGCGCGCCGATGACCGGCGTGGCAGGGTCGTGGCCATGGGCCTGGGCGATGATCCGCGCTTCCTGCGCGAAGGCGCTCACGGCGGGATGATCGGCGTTGTAGGGGTCGACGCGCGAGTGGCTCATCGTCCATGCCGGCCGGATGGCGCGATGCAGGTCGGCCAGTGCGAACAGCGCGTCGCCGTGCAGCTGGATGGGGTAGTCGCCCAGGTCCCAGAACTGGATGTCGGCCGCGCCGAGCAGCCTGGCGGCGGCCTCGGCCTCCTTGCGCCGTTCGGCTTTCACTTTTTCCAGGGTCATGCCGTTCTGGCGCCATAGCCTGGCCGACTCGCCGCGTTCGCCAAAAGAAAGGCACACCACCGTCACCGCCCAGCCCGCCGCGGCGTGCAGGGCGATCGCCCCGCCGGCGCGCCACACGAAGTCGGCCGAATGGGCACTGATCACCAGTGCAGTCTTGTCCGTCATGATCTGCGATTTCCGTCGTTGTAATTCATGGGTTCGCGGGTGGCCGCACGAAGCCGAGCACGCTGCCCAGGTTCACCTTGAGGTTCATGCCGAACACCAGCATGTTCTTCGGCAGCACGGGCGTCTTGGGTATGCCGGAATTGTCGGGATGGATGATGTATTGCACGTTCGGCATCAGCTCGATGCCGCGCGCGACCTGCCAGCCGTAGTTCAGTTCGAAGGTGAATTCGTGAGGGTTGTTCGTGCCGCTGCCGCCGGCCTTGATTCGGGCATCGCGCAGGTATTCGACTTCGCGGGGAGCGAGGTTGAAATAGGAGGCCGAGAAGCCGACCGTGTCGTGCGGGCGATGGCGGAACGGGCCGGTCCACACGAAGCCGCCGTAGATCTGCTGGCGCATGATTTCCTGTTGTTCCAGCTGCTGGGCGATCCCGCCGAAGAGATTGATGTTTTCCGTACGTAGCGGATCGGGCCGCCAGATCACACGATCGCCCATCAGGTAGATGCCGTCGCGATTGCCATTCACCTGGCGCGCGCTGCCGCCATACAGGCCGCGGGATCGTCCCGCCACGTTGTAGTACGGATCGGTGCGTGGCGCGGTGCTGACATAGCCGCCAAATTTGAGTTCGAACGGATAGCGCGTGGTGGCCAGGTTGGTCTTCGCCCAGCCGAGTTCGAAGGGCACGGTGATGCCGGTGGCGTCGGCGATCGAGAAGTCCATGCCGTTGCTGCTCGAGGTGGTGGGGTTGACCTCGTAGACGCCGGTTTCCACGTACGTATCCGGGGTCGGCCGGTAGCGCACGTTGCCGCCCCAGGTGGCTGACGGCAGCAGGCTGTAACCGGCCTCCGCATTGACCAGCCGCGGTACGCCGCAATGCACGCCAGCCTGGAACTGGCAGTTGGTTGCCAGGTGGGCGTAGTAGCTCGTGGTGCCGAGACGGCCGACGACGATGTCCAGCCGGTTGTCGAGAAGCTTCTGCTCGTAGGCGAACAGGCCCAGATGGAGCCGGTTGAATTCGTTCTTGTAGATGTACTGCTGTTTGGTGAACGTGCCGCTGACATCGTGGTTGAGGCCGTGTCCATAGTCCCGGTAGACGGTGACGTGGAACGAGCCGCCGGTGATGTTCATGGCCCTGGCGAGGTCGATGTCGGCGCCGAAGTTGAACTGGCCGACGTTGGTATGTCCTTGCGCAACGCCGCCTGTGGTGTTGTCGGCGTACTGGTCGATCAGGTTGGCCCGAAGGTACACACCGTGTTGTGCCAGTCGCCTGGCCAGTGGTGCAAGCGGCGCCGACGATGGCTTCCGCTTCGTTACGGTCGCGTCCTGCGTGCCGGGCGCGACCGGCGCGGCCATGTCGCTCACGCCGGCGTGGGCGGATTGGCCAGCGGCCTGCGCGGTGGCGGTTTCGGCGGTTGTCGCCAGCGCGAGAACAAGGGCGATGGTGATGGCGGAACGATTCATGTGCACTCCCCTCCGGGCGCGGGGCCTGGCGGCCTCGCGAGTCATGAGTCTTGCGTCGGGCGCGACGGTCAGACGGTGTGGTAGCCAGCGTCGAGTTCGGCGTCGAATTGTCGTCGGTCGATCGCTTTCTCCCACTTGCCGACGACGATCGTGGCGACGCAGTTGCCAGCGATGTTGGTGAACACAAAGGCCGCCGAGAGCACCCGGTGGATGCCCAGGATCAGCGCGATGCTGCCCACCGGGATGGTCTTGGTCGCGGCCAGCGTCATGGCCAGCACCGCGATGGCGGAGCCGGAGACTCCCGCGCCGCCTTTCGAGGTCAGCAGCAGCACGGCCAGCAGTCCCAGTTGCTGCTCCCAGCCAAGCGCGGTGCCGGTGGCCTGGGCCAGGAACACGGCCACGGCGGCAAAGTAGAGGCAGGTGCCGTCATGGTTGAAGCTGTAGGCGGTCGGCAGCACCATGCCCACCACCGACTCGTTGACGCCGAGCTTCTTCAGCTTGCCGGTGAGCTGCGGGAACACGCTTTCCGACGAGCTGGTGCCGAGCACGAGCACCAGTTCCTCGCGGATGTAGCGCATCAGCTTGAGCAGGTTGAAGCCGGCGTAGAGGGAGATCGGCGTGAGCACCAGCAGGAAGAACAGCACGCACGTCAGATAGAACTCGCCGATCAGCGCACCCAGGGGTATCAACGTGCCCAGCCCGAACTTGGCGACGGTGAATGCAATGGCGCCGAACGCGGCGATCGGGGCGATCTTCATCACCATCCGGATGATCCAGAACAGCGTCTGCGAGATGGCGTCGACGACGTTGAGGATCGGCTGTGCCTTCTCGCCCACCGTGGCCAGGCCGCAGGCGAACAGCACCGAGAACACCAGGATCTGCAGGATTTCGCCCTGGGCAAAAGCATTCACCGCCGATTTCGGCACCAGGTTCACCAGGAACTCGCCGATACCGACCGGCGGCGGAACGGCCGTTTTCCCGGTGACCGCGGCGGCGTGCAGCGTCGCCGGGTCGATATGCATGCCGACCCCGGGTTGCAGGACGTTGATGGTGACCAGGCCGATCACCAGTGCGATGGTGGTGACCACCTCGAAGTAGATCAGCGCCTTGATCGCGATCCGTCCGACCTTGCCCAGATCGCGCACGCTGGCAATGCCGTGCGTCACGGTGCAGAAGATGATCAGCCCGACGACCATCTGGATGAGCCGGATGAAGATGTCGCCCAGTGGCTTGAGCTGGCGGCCGACGTCCGGTGCGAACGCGCCCACCGCCACGCCGAGGGCCATGCCTGCCAGTACCTGGAAGGTGAGGTCCTGGTAGAACGGCCGCCGGGTTCGCGTGCGGCCCGGTGGCGTGTCGTCGACGATGAGTTTGGTCATGGCTGCGGCTTCTTCGGTATGGGTGCTGGTAGTGGCGGTGGCGTGGGCCGACGGGACACGCAGCGATGTGGCGTCAATCGGGCAGGGCGCCGAGGATGTCTTCGGCGGGACCGAATACTTCGTCGACGCTGAGTCGTCGCGGCAACAGGCCCTGTGCCACGCAGGCATCGATGACGACACCGATGGGTATGCGCAGGGACTCGAAACCGAACAGCGTCGGGCGCGGGGCGTCGGCCATGGCGGGAATCAGGCGGTCGGCCTGGAGCAACAGCCGGTAGGCTTCCCTCACCGCTTCGGGATCGCGGCGGCACGCCTCGCGGCTGGCGACCACCATGTGATTGATCGGCATGAAGCGATGGCGTTGCCACCACGCGATATCGCGAGCCCCGGCATCGGCGATGACCGGAAAGAACTCGTCACCCTGCGGCAGGTCGTTGCCGAGGATGGCCGCATCGATGTCGCCGTCGCGGAGCATGTCCGGCAGGCTCTTGTCGCCAGGCATGTGCTCGACAAAACCCGGGTCCGCATACTGCTCGACGTGTGCGCCGTCGCGGGTAACCCAGTGCATGCGTTCGATCGCAAGGCCGTAATCCGCGGCAAGATGCGCCCGCACCCACATGCCGGTGGTCTGGGTGAACGAGCGCACGCCGATGCGCTTGCCGGCCAGTTCCTGCGGCGCGAGCGGTCCGCGCGCCCGGCTGGCGATGAGGCAGCCGCGCTGGAACCGCGAAGCCACCACGGCCGGCAGCAACACCACCGGGCGGTCATAGGCAATCGCCTGCAGCGCGGTGACGACAGCCAGTTCGCACAGGTCGTAGGCCTGTTGTCGCACCATCGGGGCAAACGCCTTGTGCACGGGCATGACTTCGACGAAGTCGAGTCGGGTGCGCGGGCCGGTCAACGCACCGCGTTTCAACGGCGCCGACAGCGGCGAATTAGCCAGCACGGTGCGCAATGCGTTCATGGCCCTTTCCCCGCGGATAGCGCCGGATAGAGTTGCGCCGCCGTGCCACCGAAAATCCGCGCCTGATCGGATTCGGACAGGCCGTGCAGCACGTCGCGCGCGGTGGCGAGCAGGGCGGACAGCGCGCCTTCCGCCGCCGGGAAATTCGAGCCCCAGGCGATCCGGCCTGCACCGTAGACATCGACCACCTTCTCCAGGAACGCGGCAGGCGTGGAGCGGCCCGTGGCGGCTGCGGCGAGCGTGCGGTTGGTGAGCTTGAGATGCACGCCAGGAAACGCGGCCATGTCGAACAGCGCCTCGGCCGCCGCATACGGCGCGCCATCGGAAAGATCGGGTCGCGCGCAATGGTCGAGCAGCACCCGCACTTTCGGAAACCGTTCCAGCAGCGTGCGCAGCGCCGGCAATCCCTGCATCGTCATCTGCAGGCAGACCGGAATGCCGAGCGCCTCGGCATGCGCCCATGCCGGATGGGATGCCTCGTGGCCCAGCCAGTCGGCTTGGCCGGGCATGGTGCTGCCGGTGGTGAACAGGCGGAAACCGACCAGCCCTTCGGCCTGCCAGCGGTCGATCTGCGCTACCGCGTCCGCGGCCAGGGCATCGATCGAATAGACGCCCACGAAACGCTCGGGGTGTGCCCGCACTGAGTCCACGACGTAACGATTGTCGTGCCCATAAACGGTGGAAGCCTGCACCACCACCGCCTTGGCGATGCCGGCCCGGTCCAGCGCGCGCACCAGAGCGTCGGCGTCCACCGGCCTGGCACGCGACCAGTCCGACTGGTGTCCGCCGATCGGATCGGTCGGATAGGTCGCGGTGTCCGCCGAAATGACGTGGGTATGGGTGTCGATGATCTTCATCGTGCTCTCTGGTGATGCGCCGGGACGGAGTTGCCGGACGTACGGCATGCGTGCGCGCCGGTTGAGTGGGGTCAGATGTATTCGAGTCCCTTGCGGGCCAGTCGTTCGCGCATGGCGTAAATATCCAGCCCCAGTTCGCCGCGGGCGAGGCGTTCGCGCACGGCCGCCTCGCGAGCCTGGCGCGCTTGCGCACGGGCCAGCACCTCCGCAGCCACCTCGCGCCGAACCACGCAGATGCCGTCGTCGTCCGCCACGACCACGTCACCGGCACGAACCAGAACATTCCCGCAGACGATGGGCTGGTTGACCGAGCCCAGCGTTTCCTTGACGGTGCCCTGGGCGCTGATGGCCCTGGACCAGACCGGAAACTGCATCTCCCTGAGATCGCGCACGTCCCGCACACCGGCATCGATGACGAGGCCCTTGCAGCCATGCGCGACGGCCGACGTGGCGAGCAAATCGCCGAAATAGCCGTCGACGCAGGGACTGGTCGGAGTGACCACCAGGATGTCTCCCTCGCGCAGCTGCTCGATGGCGACGTGCAGCATCCAGTTGTCGCCGGGCGGCACCGCTACGGTCAATGCCGTTCCGCCGAGACACGTGCCGGCCTGGATCGGTCGCAGGTGACTGGCGAGCAGTCCCGTGCGCCCCTGCGCCTCATGCACCGTGGCCACGCCGAGCTGGCCCAGCGCGGTCACGACGGACTGCTCAACCCTTTCGACTTTGGTATTGACTGCCGGCATGCCGGAACCCCCAGGTTCGAATGACGGACGAAATGTGCGCGTTGCATGGCAGGTTGCCAAATTCGATTTATGATATGCCTATAAGTAATGGCTATTGATTGCGCATGAACGAGATATTTTCGCTGAACCTGCGGCACCTGGGAGCGCTGACTGTCATCGGCCGGGCCGGCAGCATGAGCGCGGCTGCGCAGGAGGTGAACCTCTCGCAGCCGGCGCTCGCCCAGGCGATCGGCAAGATCGAACGGTTGCTGGGCGAACGCCTGTTCGATCGGCATCCCGGCGGCATGGCACCGAGTGCGGCGGGACGCATCATGCTGATGCGCGTCGAACGTGCGCTGCGCTACCTCCTGCATGGCGTTCGCCTGCTTCGCCGCTCCGCCCGGATGGCGCCGGGCAAGCATCTCGAACGACGCGTCACCATGGCGCAACTGCGTGCGCTCATCGCGGTGGAAAGTACCAGCAGCTATGCGTTGGCCGCGGAGAGGGCGGGCCTGTCGCAGCCCGCGGTTCATCGCGCGGTGCGCGATCTGCAGGAGTTGCTTGGCGTGGCGCTGCTGGTGCGGGTGGGGCGGGCGGTTCGTCCCACCGAGGCCGCGAGCCGGTTCGTGCGGTTTGCGCGGTTGATGCTGTCCGAACTGCGCGCAGGCATGGACGAGATCGGAGCGCTGGGCAGCGGCGACAGTGGTCGCATCACGGTGGGCACCCTGCCGCTGGCGCGGGCGATTTTCCTGCCGGAACTCCTTGCGCGATTCACGGCAGCTCATTCGGCAGCCTCGGTGGAAGTGGTCGAGGCGCCGTATGGTGAGCTGCTCGCCACGCTGCGCCAGGGCGATATCGACCTGCTCATCGGCACCCAGCGCGATCCCCTTCCCACCAACGACGTGACGCAGGAGGGTCTGTTCGACGATGACCCGGTCATCGTGGGGCGTGCAGCACATCCGCTGCGCGGCAAGAAGAAGCTTTTGCTATCCGACCTGCTGCGGTTTCCCTGGGTCATCCCATCGCCAAGCGTGCCCATGCGCGGCAACTGGGAGCGCATGTTCCGCGATCAGGGTATCGAGCCGCCCCGGTTGCGCATCGAATGCGGCTCCGTCCTGATCATGCGCGGGCTCATGCTGCAGGGCGACTGGCTGACCCTGATGTCACGCGATCAATTCATGTTCGAGCGCGATGTGGGGGCGCTGGCCGAACTCGGCGAGCCGGGTCCGGCCCTGCGCAGGCGCATAGCGATGACCCGTCGGAGCGACTGGCGTCCCACGCCGCTGCAGGCGCACTTCGTCGAGTTGGCGCGTGTGCTGGCGAAGGAGCGCGATCAGCACGCGCCATCCCGCCGGAGGTAGATGTTCGTTCACGAGCATTCTCCGTTGGACGTCATTCCCTGCGGCACTCCATGACGTGGTTATCGCACTGCGCCTGGTGCATCACCGTCCGCATGCAGCGATCGGCTCATCGGGACGACCTTGCGACTTGCGAAGGGCTCACTCCCAGCACGCGGCGCATGCAGCGGGCCATGTGGCTGGGATGGGCAAAGCCTGCCTCCAGCGCAATGTCGGTCAGGCTGCCGGTTCCTTCCAGCAAGCGCGTCCGTGCGCGCTCCACGCGTCGCTCGAGGACGAAGCGATGGGCCGGCATGCCCACAGCTTGCCGGAACAGTGGCTTGAAATGGGACAGGCTGAAGCCCGCCACGCCCGCAAGCTCGGCAAGCGTGAGGTCCTGGTCGAGATTAGCCTCGATGTATTCGAGTACGTGGCGCAGCCGCCATGCGGGCAGCGCGCGGCCGGTGGGCGAGGCCGCCTTGCGCGATTGCAGGGCGAGCAGGCGTGCGGCCAGCGCGGAAGCGAGGCTGTCCGCGAACAGCCGGCCACCCGGATAAGCGTCGTGATCTTCGGCTTGCATCATCCAGCCGATGCGCTCGACCTGGGGATCGCGTATGTGGATCGAGGATGCGAGTCCCGCATGCTGCGATCCCAGGCCCATGGCGTCGGCGGTGTCCCGCAGGAGCGAGGGGGTCAGCCGCAGCAGCAGCGATCGCGCCGGGCGGAACAGGGTCCAGCGCGTACTGGCACCGGCCGGCACGACGCAAAACTGGCCGTGGAGCCGAACCCCGTGCCGCTCATGATTGCCCATGCGGTAGGAGACCGGCACCGGATCGCCGAGATGCAGGCAGAGCACGTGGCGGTCGTCCACCGGCGAATCGAACCGGCCGAAGGGAACCGGCGAGGTGAGCACGTCGAGCAGCGGCATGCGATCCGGGCCGATGCCCGAAAGCAGCGGGGTCGGAGGGGCGGGATAGCAGGCGGGGCGGTCGCTCATCGGCTGATCCTCGCTACGTCGCCCGGTTCTGCACAAGTGCCGAAAATCATCCTTCCGTGCCCGACAGCGGCCGTTTGTGCGCGCGTGCCCGCGATGAAAGCGCCAGCATCTCCTGTGTGCAGAAGCACTCATGGGCAGGGAGATCGGAATGAAGCGCAGGCAGTTCCTGCAGTGGACCGGCGCGGCGTTCGCCGGTGGTATCGCCGGCGTGTGCATGGCCGGGGATATCGGTCGCATCGCGGCGGGGGCGGTTCCGTCGCATGCCACCGATGCGGCGGCGTTTCGCGCGGCCCGACGTTTCGCCGATCTGCCGTTCGGCAAGATCGCCTACGTCGAGCGCGGCACGGGTGACGCCGCGTTGTTCCTGCACGGCGCTCCGCTGAACGGCTTTCAATGGCGTGGCGCGATCGATCGACTGTCGGCCTGCCGGCGCTGCATCGCTCCCGATTTCATGGGCCTCGGATACTCGCAGATCCCCGCGCGGCAATCGCTCGCGGCCGGTGCCCAGGCCACGATGCTCGCGGCGTTGCTCGATGCACTGGCGATCCGCCAGGTCGACATCATCGCCAGCGACAGCGGTGGCGCGGTGGCCCAGCTGTTCGTGGTCCGCCATCCCGAACGTGTGCGGACCCTGCTCCTGACGGACTGCGACGTCGAGCCGGACAGCCCGCCGGCCAAGGTCAAGCCGGCGATCGAGATGGCACGAGCCGGAACACTCGCGGATGCCACGGCCAAGTGGCTCGTCGACAAGGCGCTGGCGCGCGCGACGTTCGGCGCGGCGGTCTACCGCGATCCCGCCGGTTTTGCGGACGAGACCATCGAGTACTACGTCGCGCCGCTGGTGAGTTCGCCGTTGCGCCGCGCGCAATACCACGCCTTCCATGTCGCGCTGGAGCCCGATCCGCTGGCGGGCATCGAGGCGGCGCTCAAGCGCAGCCCGGTGCCGGTGCGGATCGTCTGGGGCGCAAGCGACGATATTTTCGCGCCAGCGGATGCCGATTATCTGGACCGGACGTTTCCACAGTCGCGGGGCGTTCGCCGCGTACCCGGTGCGAAGTTGTTCTTTCCGGAGGAGTTCCCCGACATCATTGCCGAAGAGGCGCGGCGGTTGTGGCGCATCGGCTGATGGACCTGTTCTCCACCTCTCCCCGTGCGGCGATAACCCGCCCCTCGTCTTGTCGATTCCGATGGAGTACGCGTCCCGTGCGATCAGTCATCCTGTTGTCCGCGTTGATTCTCAGCCTGTGTCTGGGCCAACCCGCTGCTGTGGCGCAGTCTCGTCATGGGCCCAGCGAACTCGACCATATCCTGCTGTGGGGTCGCGACATCGATCAGGTCAGCGCGGTCATGGCGGTCAAGCTTGGCTTCCAGGTCCGGCCCGGACGCAATCCCGCTGGCGTGGCCAATCGCTATGTGCGGATGTCCGATGGCAGCTATCTCGAACTGGAAGGCATCACCCGGCCAGATGCGGAGATGGATCCGGGCATGCAGGCGGACCAGGCGGTGCTGCATGGCGGTCCGGGTTCGCGGACATTCGGGCTGCGTTCCACGGATCTCGACGCCATGCGCGCGTTCGTGCAACAACGCGGTCTTCAGCCAACGGCCGTCTTTTCCGCGTCGCCCAACGATCCGGACGGCGACGGCCCGTCCGCGCCGCCGCGCTGGCGGCTCTTCGCGTTCGATCGCCAGCCGTTGTCGAGCAACTTGTTCTTCATCGACTACGCCGCACTCGGCATGACGGCCATGCGAGTCGCGGACGATCGCGCAGCGCGCGAACAACCCAACACGGCGCGCGAGCTGTCTGCGGTGTGGCTGCTCTCGTCGGATGCTGATGCGGATCGCAGGCAATTCGAACGCATGGGCTTCGCGGGCGCGAGGCCGGTTCGCATGGCGCAGATAGCGGCCCACGGCTATGCGGTGACGGCGGGGCGCAAGCGGGTTCTCGTGCTGCAGCCAGACGGCGCAGGAATCGCCGCCGACGCCCTGCGCAAGGGTGGGCCGCAGGTGCTTGGGGTCAGCGTCGGGGTGACGGATCTTGGCCGGGCAAAACGGCAGCTCGAACGTGGCTATGAAAAAGCACTGGCGGGCTACCGCGGCGTGCTGGGCGATTCCTTTCTGGCACCGACGCAGGACGACCTCGGGCTGCTGATCGAATTCCATGCCATGCCCGGGCCTGCCGCATCCACCGGGGTCCGCGATTAGCGCAAACGATCGAGGTCGCGATTCGGGTCTCTGGCTGCTCAGGCACGCTGGCAATCGCCCGGGTATCTGCGTCCGCTTTGCCGTTGCGCGATACCCCGACCATGAGGCGGCTCCTGCTTCTTTGCTTCCTGTTTCTTGCAACGCCAGCATCACCGAGATCCGAATCGAAGCGGACGGCCGTTTCAGGACCATTGCCGTCGGCGATGCCGGACATCTGCCGCCGGGCATGCTGACCGGGGCGACCGGTGACAGCGATCGGAGTCTGGCGATCCCGCGGTTGCCGGTTGGCTGGCGACCCGGTCGGCAGCTGGCGCGGGCGGCACAGGCGGATCAGCCGCCGTTGCCCGATCCATTCCGGCGGGGGGCGGTTCTCCCGCAGGCGAATTTATCGCGCCGATGCGGCAACATATCCCGAGGGGTCGACTGAAAACCGGAACGGCGAAACGAATGCGGGTGCGGCATCGCTCGGCGTCATTCCGTGGCAGCGAATCTTTCTCGGCGCGACTTGCGCCTTTCACATCAGGGGATATGCAATGGCCAATACGGTGTACCAGAGTGATATCGATGCGTTGGCTGGCCTGAAGGCCAACAGTTTCCAGCCCATCGACCGTACCGGTCTCGGCGACGACGCCATTGCGGCGGACCTGAGCCTCGCTGCCCAGATCGCCGCCTTCCTCTGCAACAAGGAGCGGTTCGAAGAGCAGTTGCGCTACGTATCCGAGGCGATGTGGAAGCGCTACGTGACGCTCGATATCAATGAGCGCAACAAGTTCACCCGCACAATATCGCTGGTCGCCGAGCCTTTCGGTTTCCGCGTGTCGACGCGGCTCGCGCCTGATCCGAACCGCGGCGTGGCGATGCAGCTCAAGCTGGTCGCCGGCGATCCGGAACTGGGCTACATGCTGCGCAATGGACTGTTCTGGAAGGACTCCATGCACAACCGCCACGGCGAATACACGCATTCGATCCAGTGGCTGACCATCGCCAACAAGTTCGGCCGGCGCGCGCGCGATTTGTACTCGCGCCTCGGCAACTACCGGGCGACCACGCTCGACAGGCAGAGCGTCTATCTCTGGCAGTGGCTGGCCGACTGTTTCCCCAGCGACATGCGCACGGCGGCGGATGCCACGAAGTTGAAGAACGGCGAAACCCTCGAATCACAGAGTTACCGTTCGCCGCAGGTGATCACCGATTACCTGGTACGCCAGATGACGGGGCCGGTGAAGGGCCACTTCATTTCGGGCTTCCTGCACATGCGCTACAACAAACGGAAATGGCTGTCTGCGGACACGCATGACAAGGTGGGCGAGAAGCTCAAGATGAAGAAGCTCGCCGGCGACGCGATCGGCAACGCCGATGCGAAGAAGCTGGCGGGGCAGTGGAGCAACAGCACGCGGCCGGGAGCCACCGGGCAGGCGCGCTGGGTGCGCGACGCGGCTCACGATCTGCTGGCAGTGGCGGCACGCACGGTGAAGTCGTACGACAAGACCTACCACGGGCTGAAGGGCAAACTCTACGAGGGCTCGTGAGGAAACGAGGGACGGGGGTTCTTCCGTGCGGGCGGGTCGCCGCTCCACCATGGCGCCTTGTTCGTCCTTTTACAGCTTGCTGTGCTCCACCTGCCGTTCGCGCTGCATCAGGGTCCACTCGGCGTGTTCCGTCAATGCCGCATCGCCGAGCGAAAGCAGGATCTCGCGCTGGCGGACCGGATCCTGCGTGCGGTCCAGCGCAGCGCGTGCGCTGGCGAAGATGCGCTGCATGAAGCGGTATTGGCGGATCAGCTCCTTGTCGGCCTTGCGATAGGCGTAGGCCTCGCGCACGGCGGCAATGATCGAGAGCACAGCCATGATCATCACCAGGAAGATCTTGGTGTCCGTCGACAGCACGAGCGCAAACGCGGCGAGAAACACGCTGATCGCCACGCCGCCCCACAGGCTGATTCTTCCGATCGTTTCGGTGACGTGGTGCAGCCCGGTGCGCTCGACGATCTTGCACTCGTAGTAATGCAGCTGTCCGGATTTTCCGGATTCGCCCACCCATTCGGCGATGGCATCGGCCAGCGCCGCGGGTGCGATCGGTGCCGGACGGGTCGACGGATACAGGCTGGCGGCGCGCATGACGTTGCGGATCCAGCCCAGTTCGATGTTCTGCTTCTGCAGGAAATTGTCATGGGCGAATTCATGGTGGGCGTTTGCCGAGATGCCTGCCCGCCGCCAGTACGACTGTATGCGCAGGCCCTCCGCCAGTGCGCGGTAGTCCAGATATTTGCGGTGCCAGCCGCGATGGCGGGCAAGCACCGCCACCGCGCCGCCGCCGGCGAACAACAGCAGGAACAGGTAGATCAGATAGTCCTGCGCGGGCAGGTGCGCATAGAAGGTGAAAGCGATTCCCATCAGTGCGGCAAGGGTGTAGGTCAGGCGCATCGCCAGCAGCACGCGTTTCTGAAAGTGCATGGCCAGCCAGTCCGCCGCATGAAAGGTTTGATCGATGGTGGTGGTGACGCTCGAGGGATTGCCATGCGGCGCGGCTTCGATCTGGGCGGCGTAGCTGTCGCATTCGGCATTGAACTCGGCCATCCGCGCGAACATCAGATGGAATTCCGCAGGCATGTCGCCGGTGGACAGGGCGTCGGCGCTGCGCCAGCCCGCCTGCAGCGGCGCCAGTCCCGCGGCCGGAGCGCCGTCGGAGCGGGAGCGCGAACAGACGATGTGGTACAGCAGGCTTTCGTCGCCGCCGCCAAGTACATGGCGCGTGTCACGACGGCGATCGATCAGGCCGGGCAACACGCCGGTGAGGTGATAGTTCACGATCTGCGCGGTGCCGCCGAGCCGGCCCGACGCCTTGCCGTCCCAGATCGCCAGCAGGATGTGGCAGTGGCTGGCGATGTAAACGCCGGCCTTGGCGTATTGGCGATCGCGCGCCATGCCCCGTGATCCGATCGCATGGATCGGCTGATCCATCAGCTTGGGCAGCAGCACGATTTCGGCCTGGCTGCACAGCGTGTCGAAGCTGGCGCGCACCGCGGGGTCGGCAAAGTCGTCCACATACATCTCCCGTGGCAGCGGTAACGGCGCCATCAGGCGCGCACCCTGGGCGAGTGCTTCCTGCGCGACCAACTGGTCGCCGCCTTCGGCCAGCGCCGACAGCACCACCAGTGGCAGTTCGGGAAAATCGCGGCGCAGTTGCGCAAAAAACTCCCGCACGCGTTGCCGGATCGGTTCGATCTCGCGCGCGGGAATATTTCGATGGCTGGTGACACCGACAACCAGAGGCGTCATGGCGGCTTCCGGACGATGGGGGATACCACGGTGAGCCACGCAAGACCGTGCGGCCGCATGGCCGGCCACAGGCGTTGCCGCCTGCCGTTCCATGCAACCGGCCTGGTCTGCTGCCTGACCGGCGGTGATGACGCTGCGCTGGCGTGTCCTAGCTGGGTTTGATCCTCGGCTTCGTGGTGGTCCGCGGTGCAGGTGCCGGCGGCTCGAAATCCGGCACTGGCTGCCGCGCGGAGTCGTTGCTCTCTTCCTCCCCGGTATCCGGGGCGTCCTGGTCTTCATTGCCGGTCATTGACATGATGTTCTCCTGTCGTGGTTGTGGACGTTGCCATTGGCCGTGCCCGGGTACGTGCATGTCCCGGTATGCGGCGTGCTCGCCTGACTCCCTGGCCCTACTTGCATGCGGCGCTTGCTGGTTGTTCCTGTTTGTTCCTGGTTATCGGTTCGTGGGACGCCACCGACGGTTGCCGCGGTGTCGTGGGCACTATTTCCTCGGGTTGCCCCCGGATGCCGCCAGCAACTCCTGCTGGAACGCTTCGTTGACCGGGTACTCGATCTGCTCGCGTCGCAATAACTGCACGATTGCCGCATCGCGGTAGCCGCCGCGCCACAGCTGCCGGACCCGCGGTGTCGCCTCGGCCCTCCTGCCGAGCGCGAGCAGCGTCTCGACCTGCAGCGCCAGCAGGCGCGGGTCGTCGCGCCCGCTCTTCACTGTCTGTAGCGCGTGCAACGCGTCTTCTCGCAATCGTCGAGCGGCCTGCGCGTCGGTGGTGGCCGCGGCGAGCGACAATCGCGCGCCGGCCGTGGCCAGCAAGGTGATGCGATCGTCGGGTTGCCGGGCAAGCAGCGGATCGAGCGCACGCAGCGCTGCAGCTGCCTGCGTGCGCGATGCGTCGATCCGGCCTGCGGCGCGCGATTGCGCGGCCTGCTCGAGCTGCGCCTCGGCAAACTCGCGCCGCCAGCCGGCGTTGGCGGGAGCCTGCCTGGTCAGCGCGGCAAAGGTCGCCAGCGCCTGCGCGGTGAGTGCGGTCGCTGCGCGCAGATCGCCGCTCAGGCGCCGCAAGCGGGCCAGCTGGGTGGCGTACAGGGCCGCATGCTCCTGGAAGTCGGTGTTGCTGGGATCGATCGTCTTCAGTTGCGTTGCGATATCGACGGCCTGCTGCAGCCTGTCCATGCCGTTCTTGAGGTCGCCGGTAAGCGCCTGCGTGCGCCCAAGGATCGCGCGCACGGTCAACATGCTGTCGCGCTGGCTGGCGTCCTTCGGATCACGCGCCATCAGCGCCGACTCGATGGTGTCGTCGGTGACGTAGTGCGCCACCGCGACGGCCAGTTCGCCACGCATCAGCGCGAGCCTGCCGAGGTTGTTGTAGGCCGAGCCGAGAGCAGACGTCCATTCCGCATTGCCCGGCTGCGCCGCGACGAGCTGCTGCATCAATTGCAGTGTGCTGTGGTACTGGATCAAGGCCTCGTCCAGCTGGCCGCGAGCCTCCAGCACATGGCCAATGTTGTTGTCGATGGTGGCCAGCTGAGACCGCAGCTCGGGTTCGTCGGGGGTCAGCCGGTGGGCACGGTGAAGGAGGGTCTGCGCTGCCGCAAAGCTCTGCTGCGCGGCATCCAGCTCGCCCTGGCGCCAGTGGGTCATGCCGATGAATGCCCACACCTCCGCGCAGGCCAGTTGCCGCGGGGTGTCGGCCGGTGCGGCAGCGGCCAGCGGCACGGCCAGTTTCAACGCGGCCTGGTAGGACGCCATTGCGGCGGGCAGGTGACCCTGATCAAGGCGCACGCTGCCGATCTTTTCGAGCGCCTTGACGCGCTGCGCGAGCGTTTCGTCGGTGACGTCGCCGGTCGGCAGCGACTGGAAATAGTTCATGGCCTGGTTGTCGACCGCTTCCATGATGTCCAGGCGCGATACCTGCGCCAGCTTGTCGTTGAGATCGCCAAGAATGAAGTCGACCAGATCTTCGGCCTGCTTCTGCCGGCGTTCGGCGGCGTGGCTTGCGGTCACCGCGGCATTGCGCGCGATGACGGCGGTGATCGCCAGTACGGTGGTCACGGTCATCACCATCAACGCGACCGTGGCCAGCGCCACCACGCGGCGGATATGCCGCTGCAGTTCGCGCTGCTTCAATGCGTCGAAGCCGACATCCAGCATGCCGGCGATCAATTTCAATTTTGCATTGGCCTTGCCGTCCTTGCCGGGCCGCACATCCGCGGCGATCGGCTCGGTGCGTTCTTCACCCAGCGCGCCGTTCGCTGCCAGCTGATGGCGCAGTGCCAACGCGAAGCACTCCTCCGCTTCACGCCCGGGCAGATGGCTGGCGCCAGGTTCGCCATCGACGATCAGACAGAAGATGCGTTCACTGCGGCCGAGCCGCTTGAACGCCAGCACTTCCTGATTGACCCACTGCGAAGCCGCCGAACGCGGCGAACAGATCACGATCAGGCACTCCGACTGCGCCAGCGCCTCGTTGACCTTGTGCCCGAGGTCGGTGGCGCTGGCCAGCTCGTCGCGGTCGCGGAAGACAGGTGCGAGGCGTGCCGGCGTCACACCGACGGCCGTGGTCTGGCCGACCAGTCGCCTGGGGATCACGTAGGCCTCCAGTGCCTTGTGCAACCACGTCGCCCAGGACTTGTCCTGGTGGCTGTAGCTGATGAAGGCGCGGTACCGGAAAGCCGGTGTCGCGGAGGCTTGCGTCATGGCGCATCGCACTCCCGCAGCAGATGATGCATTCCCTTGCCGGGAAGCCCCCATCCATCCAGCCCGACGGGTGGCGTCAGGCAGCCGGTCTACTGCGGCTGCCTGCTACGCAGAAGATAACATCAAAAAGTGTGATATTCGTCACAATTCAAGCCATAAAGCGGGTCTGGCGGCGCCTCAGCAGCTTCAACGGGACCTCTCGCGCATGCGGGCGCGGAAGCGCGTTCGCTGGCGCGGTTGCTCCACGGCATGCGCAAGCGCATAGCCCTTCGCGTGGCGCGCACTACTGACATGAGGTTGTCAGCAGCTCGTCGTGGCCATGCTTCAACCTTCTTCCATCATCGTGCACGTGCATGTCCTCATCGAGCCTCACCCTGTACGCCACTAGCGCCGCCTTCGGGTTGCCCGATTCCAGCCCGTTCGTGATCAAGACCGAAGTGCAGCTGCAGATGGCCGGCCTGGCCTACGACCGCGCCTCGGCGATTCCGCCGCATGCGCCGAATGGCAAACTGCCTTTCATCAACGACCATGACGAAGTGGTAAGCGATTCCACCTTCATCCGTGCGCATGTCGAGCGCAAGTACGCGGTGGACCTGGACGCGGGACTGGATGCGCGCCAGCGCGCGCAGGCCTGGGCGATCGAGCGTCTGCTGGAGGACCATCTCTACTTTGCGATGGTCTGGTTCCGCTGGATCGATCCGGAGAACTTTGCCAAGGGACCGGCGCATTTCGCCGATGGCGCGCCCGAGGCGGATCGCGAGCAACTGCGCAAAGACCTGCAGGCGCGCAAGGCGGTCGAGCTGCGTGCGCAAGGGCTCGGCCGGCATGCGCCCGCACAGATCGCTGCCCTGGGCGAACGCTCGATCGACGCTTTGGCGCAACTGCTGGGCGACCAGCCGTATTTCATGGGCGAGTCGCCGCACGGCGTGGATGCTACCGCGTTCGGCGTACTCGCCTGTGTCATCACGCCGTTCTTCGACACGCCGCTGCGCCGTGCGGCGGAAGCCCGCCCCAACCTGGTCGCTTATGTGGCCCGCATGATGCAGCGTTATTACCCGGCGCATGCGTGATCATTCGCAGCGAATGGGTGTCCGGCGGTGGTGATTGCCCATTAGGAGGGCAACGAACGGCGCAGATCCCGCAAGGCCGATAGAATCTCTGCGGGCTCGCGCACCGACTTGCGTGCCTTGCCAATCGCCCGGTGTACGGCGACGCCCGGCGTGTCGCCTTTTTCGATCAGCATGATCGCAGGGGCACGGCACGCCGCCAGCGCATCGACCCAGTCGGCTGGTTGTACGACACGGAAATGCCGCGTGACCAGCCGACTTGCCCGGAACGCCGGAGCCAGCTGATCCACCCCCGCGATTGCCGTGATGAAGTCATCAGTGGTTCGCACGGGAATGGCCGGGTCCACCGCGGTGGCGAGTGCGGCCAGAGCATCGGCTACGCGCCGACGCAGCACGGCGGTCGAGCGCACGGGCAACACGAACCAGGCGCAGGCGACACCGATGATCGCCCCGATCACGATTTCCTCCAGCCGGAGCCACAGGATGCGCGGTGCCGATGCGCCGGCAAAGCCCTGCAGCAGCGCGAGCGCGACGGTGACGAACAGCGCCCACCATGCGTACCCCAGTGAGCGCAGCCACACGCCGAGAAAGACCGCGGCGAGAATCAGCGCGACCGTTGTCGCGTCGTGTGATCCGACGTAACGGGTGAACGCCAGAGCAAGGACGGTGCCGGCTGCCGCACCCAGCACGCGCAGCACGCTCTTGTACGCGACATCCAGTCGTCCCCGGTTGCCGCTGATGACGATGAAGGCAGTGAGAACGATCCATGCCCATCGCCCGGGGAAGAGGACGTAGCCGACCGTGAAAGCCAGCGTGAGCGCCATAGCCATCTGGATGGCCATTCGCGTGCTCGCCATCGGGCGCAGCGCGCTTTCTCGTGTTGGCGCCGGCGCCGGACGTTCCGGCGCGCGCACCGGTGGCAGAAAGCGCAGGCGGCGGGCCAGCGCGTGCAGTATGCCTACCCACAGCAGGGCCAGCAGCGCGATGAATATGGGCGCCAACGGTGCCGGGATGGTGCTGGCTGGCGCTGCCTGGATGTGCGGCGTGGTGAGCAGCACGACAAACGGCAGCGCGATCAGCGAACCGGCCCGCCGCGCCATCGGACCGAACCGGCGCAGCCAGATCGACGCGAACATGCCGCAGACGAAGACCAGCGCACCGAGCCACGGTAGCTGATGCAGCAGGGTGCCGACGCCCACCGCGAGTACGCCGACGACAGGCAGCGCGACGGCCGCCTCGATGCGGCCGCGCAGGTTGCGGTCGAGCTGACTGCGCGAGAGCGCGAGGCACAGCACCACGGCCAGCACGGCCGGGCCTGCTCCGGGAGCTATCGCCAGCGCGCACAACAGAGTGGCGATGGCGGCCAGCATGGTCACGCTGGCTTCCCGCAATGCACGCAGGGCCATCTCGACATGCGTGGCCGTGCGTGACTGCCTTGTCATGGTGGCGGACATCATGCGTGCGACGAAGAGATCGGTGAAGACCTGGACCGCCACTTTCTCATGCGTGCCGGCTTTTCCGACAGGCCCGACAGCTTTCATAGCTGGCGATGGGACGAACGGCTGGCTGGGGTCGGTCTGCTTTCAGTCCGCGCTCTGGCGCACAGCGTCTCTTGCCGTCATTCCCGTGAAGGCGGAAATCCATGTGGACCCTGGCACTGCCGCGAAGATGGATGACCCGCTTCGCTCTTTGACAGCACAGTCCGCCTTCGCGGGAATGGCGGCAGAAAGACGAGGCCGGTGGATCTCGCAATTACCAACCGTCTGGATGGTGCGATGACGATGCGCCGACCGCACGTGCCAGGGGCGAAGTCGGCTTCGTCGGGCATGCCAGCAACGATATGGCTGGTACGATGCGCGTTGAAATCATGGACGGAACACCGGATGTCGCAGCAGTCATCACTTCCCGGCTTTGCGCCCGCGGCGGCCACGGATCGGTTGTTTCTGGCGATCTTCCCGGACCGCGAAGCCGCAGCGCAGCTGGCCACACTTGCGGCCACGCAATGTGAGCTTCACGGCCTGCGCGGCAGACCGCCGGCATCTGAACGCTTCCACGTCACGCTGTTCCACCTGGGCGACTCGGCCGGCCTGCGCCAGGATGTGGTGGATGCCGCGTCGAAGGCGGCTTCGCGGGTCAAGGCGGCATCGTTCGAGCTGGTTTTCGATCAGGTCGCCAGCTTTGCCGGCCGGCGGGACAAGCTGCCGTTCGTGCTCAAGGCCGACAGCGGCAATGCCGCGCTGCGTGCGTTCCATGCGGAGTTGGCTGTGCAGCTTCGCGAGGCAGGCTTGGCATCCTTTGCCGGTGGCAGCTTCGAACCCCACGTTACCCTGGCCTACGACGCGCGCATGATCGCGCCCATGGCGGTGGCGCCGGTGTGCTGGCGAGCACGCGAGTTCGTGTTGATCCACAGCCTGCTTGGCAAGACGCGTCATCTTCCACTGGCGCGCTGGGCGCTCGGCTGATCGGAACAGCACGCTGGTTCGGGCGATCACGTCGCGCTCTTCGGGGACGCGTCAGCCGCCCGCGATCCTGCTCCTGCGCACCCGCCGCACGACCGGAATCAGCGTCAGCACGGTGACGGCGGCAAAGCCCGCGCCAGTGAAGAAGGTGACGCGTGAACCAAACGCGTCCCACAGCCCGCCGGCCACGATGCTCGCCGCCAACAGCGCCAGTCCGCTGACCAGGTTGAACATGCCGAACGCGGTACCTCGCAGGTTCGCCGGCGCCGTGTCGGCCACCAGAGTGGCGAGCAGGCCCTGCGTCATGCCCATATGCAACCCCCATAGCACCACGCCCAGTGCCAGCCCGCCCATGCCGCCGACGATGGCGAGCGCCAGGTCCGACAGCACCAGCACCGCCACGCCCAGGGCCAGCAGGGTGCCTCGATCAAAACGGTCGGCCAGCACACCCACCGGATAGGACGAGGACGCATACGCCACGTTGAGCACCACCAGCACCAGCGGAATCAATGCCAGCGTGAGCCCCAGTTCCTGCGCGCGCAGGACCAGGAACGCCTCGCTGAAACGTGCCAGCGTGAACACCGCGGCAACCGTCACCACGCCCCAGTACAGCGGCGGCAGTCGCGCCAGTTCGGCGCGCGACAACGGCAAGTGCACGTGCTTTTCGTGCGCGCGGCCGGGGGCATCGTGCACGCTGAACAGCACCAGCGCGAACGCGGCGAAGGCTGGCGGCACCGCGGCCCAGAACACCAGCGGAATGTTGTCGGCGGTCAACCACATCAAGCCGATCGCCAGCGCCGGGCCGATGAACGCGCCGACCGTGTCGAGCGACTGGCGCAAGCCGAACGAGGCGCCGCGCAGTTCGACCGGTGCGAGATCGGCGATCAGCGCGTCGCGCGGCGCACCGCGGATGCCCTTGCCGATGCGGTCGACGAAGCGCGCCGTGATCACCCAGCCAAACGTGTTCGCCAGCGGGAAAATCGGCTTGGTGAACGCCGCCAGGCCGTAGCCGATCGCCACCAGCAGCTTGCGTCGCCCCAGCCAGTCGGACAGCACGCCGGAGAACACCTTGGTGATGGCCGCGGTGGACTCGGCGATGCCCTCGATGAGTCCAACAGTCAGCGCCGACGTGCCGAGTATGGTGACCAGATACACCGGCAGCAGCGCATGGATCATCTCCGAGGAGGTGTCCATCAGCATGGAAACCCATCCCAGCGCCCAGATACCTGGTGGCATCCGCCGCAACACCGGGCGCTTGTCCGCGACCTCGTTGGCGGGTGCATCCGCGGCATGGCTCATCGAGGTTCTCCAGGGAATCGGAACGGTTTATGCCGGAGAGCCATGCCCACGAAGGCAGGGATCCTCGGCTCATTCCGTTTCCCATTCTGCCCGATGCGGGTGCTCGGATCGCTGCCGGTACCGGTAAGACGAAAGCGGACTCGCGGCGGCGATTGCGCCTGCGCCACCGGTCGCGAAAATATCCCAGCTCTTGCTACTGCTGACACGATGTCGGCAGCCGGGTGTGTGCGCCGGCGTGGGAAGGTCTGGCAGGCACGTCGATCCGGCGATCGTCCGTGGGTTGCGCGGTTGGCTGTGGATTTACAGGAGCGGAAACGTCCCCACGATTTCTCCGGCGCCTCATGAGCGCCTGACCGCGTTCGCGCACGTGTTCGGCGAGCGCGCTTCGGCGCAGCAGACGCCTTACTTGTTCGATACGCCGCCAGGCATGCCTCAGCCCGGATAGTCGAGCTTCGGATACCAGTCGGTGCCGCGTCCCTCGGGCGTCATGTCGAGGATGGTCCACAGCGGCATCAGGTCGGGGGCGCCGCGCGGATCCTGGCCGGGGTCCGCGGTTTCGAAACCCATTTCGCCGCTCCAGAAGTGGCGGATGTGGCCGTCGCGGCGGGTGAACACATTGATGGCGGCGTCGTCGCCGCCGTCCTTGCCGATGCCGTGGTAGTCGCTGCTGTAGCGGCCGTCGATATCCGAATAGAGCCTCAGATCGCGCCAGCCGCGTTCGTTCTTGAATGCCACCAGGCGCTCGATCGGCGAGCGCGCAACCACGGCCAGCGAAATGCGCTGCGCGACGTCGCGTGCCTCGCCGTCCCATGCACTCAACAGGGACGTGCACATGGGGCAGGGACGTTCACGTTGCGGGCCGAACATGTAGCTGTAGATGACGAGGGTCTGCCGGTCGCCGAACAGGCCGGCGAGATCCCGTGATCCGTGTTCGCCCTGAAACCGGTAGCGCCCGGTCACCTCGCCGCCCGGCGGCAAGGCGCGGCGCAGCGCCGCAACGCGCTCGATGTGCCGACGCAGTTCGATTTCCTCCGCCAGCAGCGCCTTGCGTGCGCGGCGATAGTCGTCGCTTTCGTTGGGGTAGCGAAAACTGCTTCGCCCGGCCAGTTCGACGGCAGGCACGAGAGGTTGCGTGTCGGTCATGAGCGGTCTCCTTGGTGATGACGTCTTAATGGGTGACGAACGGGCGGACGCAGAATCGACATTCGACGGGAAACGCAGGCGCACAAAAGTCGGGCGTGGATGTCGATCTGGTCATTGCCCATTCGTTGGAGGGATGGCCGCGTACATGCGATGCGAAGTCATCCGGTGCCAGGTCCGGCCATCAATCAACCGAGCAGGAGAAACAGATGTGATTCCTTTCGATGATCAGGGTCAACGAAAATGATGGGCTGCAGCCCAGCGAACAGCTCATGAACGACATGGGCGAGCTGATCGACGAGATGACTGCAGCCGGCGTGTTGCTCGATACCGCGGGCCTCAGGCCGACCTCGGAAGGTGTGCGCGTGCGGTTCGCCCATGGAAAGATCAGCCTGGTCGACGGCCCGTTTACCGAGACCAAGGAAGTGATCGGCGGCTACGCGATGATCGAGGCGGAGTCGATGGAAAAGGCGGTTCAATGGACCAGGCGTTTCCTCGACATCCATGGTGACGAGTGGGACATTGCCTTCGAGGTGCGTCAGCTGGTGGAGCCGGACTTCAGCACCGGTTGCGGCATTGCTGCGTAATCGCAGCTGAAAGACCGGATGGCCGCACGTCGCTGGCACCCGGCTCTCTTCACAAACCGTCATGCATGCTCGATCTCCCCATGGGAGACCGCTTTGTGAAAATCACCAACAGGACGATCTGGCTGCTGGCTTCCGCGATGGTGTCGGTGCACGCGGCAGCCGCCGTTTCTCATGTGCTGCCGGAAGTGCTGACACCCGAGTCGGTCAATGGGATCGAACCGAGCACGCCGCTGAGGGCTGGCGACAAGGGTCCGGCCGTGTTGCGTGCGCAGATCCTGCTGGACCGCGCGCGATTTTCACCGGGCGAGATCGATAGCACTTACGGATCCAACCTGCATCGGGCCATTGCGGGCTTCCAGGCCAGCCAAGGCCTGGAGGTCAATGGCACCCTGGATGCGCCGACCTGGGCCGCACTGGACAGCGACAGCGCGCCGGCCCTGATCGGCGTGACCTTGAGCGCCGAGGATGTGGCCGGTCCGTTCCAGCCGCTGCCATCGGGCATGCCGGCGCAGGCGAAGCTCGACGCGCTGGGCTATGTCTCGTCGCTGGAGGCGTTGGGCGAGCGGTTTCACGCCAGCCCGGCCCTGCTCAGCCAGCTCAACCCGGGCAGGGACTTTGGTCGCGCCGGCGAACAGCTGGTGGTGCCGGACGTGCAGGCAAGCACGCCGATGCCGGTGGTGGCGAAAGTGGTGGTCGACAAGTCCGAGTCCACCGTGTCGTTGCTGGATGAGGCCGGCAAGGTGGTGGCGCAATACCCGGCTTCCACCGGCAGCGAACACGATCCGTTGCCGCTCGGCGACTGGAAGATCAAGGGGGTGGGCAAGCACCCGGTATTCCACTACAACCCCAAGCTGTTCTGGGATGCCAGGGCAAAGGATGCCAAGGCCACCCTCGCCGCCGGCCCGAACAACCCGGTCGGGGTGGTGTGGGTCGATCTTTCCAAGGATCACTACGGCATCCATGGCACGCCGGAACCGTCGAAGATCGGCAAGACCCAGTCGCACGGCTGTATCCGCATGACCAACTGGAGCGCGCAGGAAGTCTCCGAAGCGGTGAAGCCCGGCATGATCGCCACATTGCAGGAGTGAGCATGCGCTGGATTCTTGTTTTCCTGTTGGGTGCGGCATGCGGTGGCGCGGCGATGTTCCATCTGTACGGGCGCTGGTCCGCGCCGCTGCATGGACAAGGTGCCTGGCTCAGTGAATGGCATGCGACCACGGTAGAGCGTCCGGCATCGGCGACATCGCTGAGCCAAGGGGCCTTACCTGTGCAGGCGACGGACCTGCCCGCAGCGGCCGACCCGATGACGGCCGCCACATTGCCCGAAGCGGCGCTTGCGGCATCCGTCGCCACCCCGGCGGCGGCTGCTTTGATCGACCCGACCAAGCTGGCCCCGTCGGCGGTGAACGGGTTGTTGATACCGGTTGCCGGCGTGAAGTCCGGCGATCTGGTGGATACGTTTACCCAGGCTCGCGGCGCGGGCCGCGTACATGATGCGATCGACATCATGGCGGCGCGCGGTACGCCGGTGGTCGCCGTGAACGATGGCCATGTGGTCAAGCTGTTTACCAGCAAGCCGGGCGGACTTACGGTGTACCAGTTCGATCCGCACGATCAGGTCATCTACTACTACGCCCACCTGGACAGCTACGCGCCGGGGCTGGCCGAGGGCCGGATCCTGCATCGGGGCGACCCGATCGGCTTCGTCGGCAGTACCGGTGACGCCAGCGCCGATGCGCCGCATCTGCACTTCGAGATCGAGATCCTCGGCCCGGAAAAACAGTGGTGGCACGCCACGTCGATCAATCCCTACGGGCGATTCGAAAATCGGCTGTAAGGCGGACGGCGGGTCGCGTTTTTGCCCCAGTCCAACAACTCGTTCAGCAATCCCCGTTAGACTCGCCCCCATGCCAGGCAAACATCTCGCGCCCCGGCTGCTGCTGGCCGCCATCGTGTCAGCTTCCAGCCTCGCGATCGCGGCGACCTCGCCGGGGTCGCCGCCGCATGCGTCACGGCCCGCCGGAGGATCATCGCGGGAAGGTGCGCTTTCGCATTTGCCGCCACCGCTACGACTTGCCGAACTGGCGCCCGCAGCCGATCCGCAGGTGCTCGCGCTGGCGCTCTCCGCCGTGCGTTGCGCACAGGCCGAGGGCACCGGCACGACCGCGCGGCGGCTGGCGGTGATCGACTACAGCCGCTCATCGCTGCAGCCACGCTTGTGGGTGTTCGACCTGGCCAGCCACAAGCTGCTGTACCACGAGCTGGTAGCGCATGGTCGCGGTTCCGGTGGCGACACACCCACGCACTTCTCCAACGAAGACGGCAGCCATGCTTCCAGCCTCGGCCTGTTCGTCACCCGTGACACCTATTCCGGCCACAATGGCTATTCGCTGCGCATGGACGGGTTGGAGCGGGGAATCAACGACGACGCCATGGCGCGTGCCATCGTGATGCACGGCGCTCCCTACGTGAATGCCGACAGCGGCCGTCAGATGGGCCGGCTGGGCCGCAGCTGGGGTTGCCCGGCACTGCGCAGCGCGGTGGCCAAGCCGATCATCGACGTGATGAAGGACGGCCAGTTCGTGTTCTCGTACTATCCCGATCAGGCCTGGCTTGCCCATTCGGCGCTGCTGCATTGTGCGGCGTCGCGCACAGCGCGCACGGCGCGCACCGGAACCGGGGGGAATCCCGACGCGTCCTGATGTTCGCTGACCCGGACCGCGGCAGGGCTCGCGCTGCCTTCTTGTGCGTCGTCGTTTTCCGGCTGGCCCGCAGTATCGCGGCAGCCGGGCGATGGGTGCCGGATCGCGCGGCACGCCGGCTCGGTCCGGCATCCGGGCTTGGCTTCAGCCGTGTTACCTTGACGGCGATGTCAGCCCGAAAGTCCCGCTTGCGCATGGTGGAAACGACACGCTGATCCTGACTTTCGGATCTGACTACCGGAATGGGCATGCACTTCGACCTTTTTACGCTGGGCGTCATCGGCGCGGCCATTGGCATCGCCATCTCGATGAGCTTCACCTTGCTCGGGCTGGTGCTGCGTGGCCTGCCGGCGTTGCGTATCTGGGCCACCGCGTTCTGGGTACTGACTGTTGCTGCGCTGGCGCAAGGCCTGAACGAAAACGGCAGCATGCTTTCGACGATCGCGGGCGGTGGCCTGATCGCGGTCGCCAATGCGTTGATGCTGATGGGTATCGCCATCCACCTGCGCTATCCGCTGCGCTGGCGCTGGCCAATGGCGGTGGTAGGCCTGTTCGTTGCCAATCAGGTCAGTGTGTACCTGTCGCCTCCATCGCAGACCGTATCGGCGTTGATGTTCGGTGCATACAGCGTGGTATGGGATGTGTGGATGATCTGGGTGCTGCTGTGGCGCTCGCCGCGGGACATGCGCAACACCTGCGGTTTCACCGCCCTGATTTTCGCCATCGACGCGGTCTTCTATCTGCTGCGTTCGGTGATCGTGCTGTTTCCGGAGCTGCTCGCGCGTACGCCGCTCGACGACCTGCTCACCACCTGGAACTACCTGTTCGGCATCCTTTCGTCGTTCCTGCTGAGCACCGGATTCACCCTGATGCTGGCTGAGCGGCTGACCCTGGATCTGCGCCGGCTGGCGCGCACCGACGGACTCACCGGCCTGCTCAATCGCAGCGCGGTGATCGAGGCGGGCGTACGCCTGGTCGAAGCCTGTCACGCGCGCGGCCATGCCTGCTGCGCACTGATGTTCGACCTGGATAATTTCAAGACGATCAACGACAGCTGGGGCCATGCCGCCGGCGACGCGGTGCTCAACCATTTCGTCGATGTGATCCGTGGCATGGGCCTGGCCCACGACACCTTGTTCGCCCGCTACGGCGGTGAGGAGTTTGTGCTGGTATTGCCCGCGATCGATCCGGTGCGCGCTGGCGCATTGGCCGAACGCATGCGTGCCGCGGTAGCGGCAAGGCCGACCTTGTTCGAAGGGCGCACCATCAATATCACCACCAGCGTAGGCGGAGCTGCCGCGGCCGACGCGAATTTCGAGCACCTGGTCAGTGCCGCCGACGTCGCGCTGTATCGCGCCAAGAACCTGGGGCGCAATCAGGTGGCATGGAATCGGGGCGAGGTGGCGGCAGCCACGGGCGCCTGACGAAAACTTCACGCACGCCCCGGTTCTCGCGTATGTTTGCGCATTCCGAAAGCCAAAGGCGCGCACCATGACCGCATCGCTGGATCATCCCGATCACCTCAGGCGGAGCCTGTCGAACCGGCACCTGCAACTGATCGCCATCGGCGGGGCCATCGGTACCGGCCTGTTCATGGGCTCGGGCAAGACGATCAGTCTGGCGGGACCGTCGATCGTGCTGGTCTACCTGATCATCGGCGTGATGCTGTTCTTCGTGATGCGGGCGATGGGCGAGCTGTTGCTGTCGAACCTCGACTACAAGTCGTTCATCGATTTCTCGACCGATCTGCTCGGGCCATGGGCAGGGTTCTTCTGCGGGTGGACCTACTGGTTCTGCTGGATCATCACCGCGATCGCCGACGTGATAGCGATCGCGTCCTACGCCCAGTACTGGTTTCCCGGGCTGGCGCCGTGGATCCCGGCGGTGCTGTGCGTGCTGCTGTTGCTCACCCTGAATCTGGCGACGGTCAAGCTGTTCGGCGAGATGGAGTTCTGGTTTGCGCTGATCAAGATCATCGCGATCTGCGCGCTGATCGTGACCGGTTTCGCC
>DHXA01000131.1:48394-68143 GCA_002413455.1 Rhodanobacter sp. UBA5168
GTGTTTCCGAAAGGCCTGGGCGGATTCTTCGCCGGTTTCCAGATCGCGGTGTTCGCCTTCGTCGGCATCGAACTGGTCGGCACCACCGCGGCCGAGACGGCAAACCCCGAGCGCAACCTGCCCAAGGCGATCAATTCGATCCCGGTGCGCATCATCATCTTCTACGTGCTGGCCCTGCTGGCGATCATGGTGGTGACGCCGTGGCGCATGGTGGAGCCGGGCAAGAGCCCGTTCGTTGAACTCTTTGTGCTGGCCGGCATCCCGGCCGCCGCCAGCCTGATCAACTTCGTGGTGCTGACCTCGGCCACGTCGTCGGCCAACAGCGGCATCTTCTCCACCAGCCGCATGCTGTATGGCCTGGCCGCGGAGAACCACGCGCCGGGCCTGTTCGCGCGGCTGTCCCGCGCCGCGGTGCCGTCGCTGGGTCTGCTGTTCTCGTGCTTCTGCCTGCTGCTGGGCGCGGCGCTGATTTACCTGATCCCCGACCTGATCACCGCGTTCACCCTGGTCACCACGCTGTCCGCGATACTTTTCATGTTCGTGTGGTCGCTGATCCTGTTCGCCTATATCGCGTATCGGCGCAAGCGGCCGCAGCTGCATGCGGCCTCCAAGTACAAGATGCCCGGCGGCGTGTTCATGTGCTGGGTCTGCCTGGCGTTCTTCGTGTTCGTGCTGGTATTGCTCAGCCTGCAGCCCGATACGCGCAAGGCGCTGCTCGTCAGCCCGCTGTGGTTCGTGCTGCTGGCGGTGGGTTATGCCTGGAAAGGGCGCCAGGTACACAACGCGTAAGGGAGCACCCGCATGGTCTGACCGCCGCCTGGGCGGGCAGCCTGCAAGGCATGGCCCACGTCGCCGAGGGCGCTGTATTTCGCCAGCGCCAGCGACGACGATATCGGCGATGCGACGCAGGTCTTGCAGGCGGTCCTGAACTTCCATGCGTCGCGGATTGAGCGGGTCTTCCAGGTGTGTGCAGCGCAGCACGATCTATCGCGCCGCTTCGCCATCGGTGTTCCGCAAGTTGTTTCCGCCGGAGCGGGGTGGTGGTCTGGGTAACCCGATCAGTCGCGGTCGGGCGCGCCGAGCGGGAAGTAGGCGCGGTACGGTCGCGCCTCATCGACGGCACGCGCAAACGAGGGACGCGCCAGCAGGCGTTGCCGGTAAGCCGTGACGTTGGCGTGTTTCGTCGTGATCGGGTGCACCCAGTCGGCGTAGAACAACGCGGGTGCGGCGGCGCAGTCGGCGAGGCTGAAATGGTCGCCGGCAGCCCAGCGGCGCGCGGCCATCTGCTGATCCAGCCAGGCATAGGCGGCGTCGAGCATCGTGCGTGCCTCGGTCACGCCAAAGCCATCGCGATCGGCCTCGGGACGCAGGCGATCGAACACGATCTTCTGCAGCGGTGTATGGACGTAATTGTCGAAGAAACGATCCAGCAGGCGCACCTCGAGCGCGGCATCGGCATCGGCCGGGATCAATCGCGCCGGGCCGGGATAGTGCAGGTCGAGGTACTCGATGATGATGCTCGACTCGACCACCGTGCGCTCGCCGTCCCGCAGCAGTGGCATGCGCTTCAGTGGCCATAGCCTCGCGAACTCTTCGGCGGTGTCGGCGTCGTCCAGTGCGAGCATGCGCCACTCGAACGGCGTGCCGTTCTCGTACAGCGCGATCAGCGCCTTCTGGCAGTAGGAGGAGAACGGGTGGGCGTATAGCTTGATGGCCATCGCGGATTGTCTTTGTGGGGAGTCTGTTCAGGCGACGAATGGCCGCTCGGGAAATCGACAGTCGCCATGCTCGACGCCCCCTCGACATCATCCTGGGTATCGTCAGACCGCGATGTGTTGCCAGCGAGTTGCGGGAGGCTTTCCATGAAACGCCTGCTGATTGGCATTCTCGGTGTGATGCTGCTGGTGGTCGTGCTCGGAGCAGCTGCGCTGCTGCTGATCGATGCCAACCATTTCCGCCCGCAGATCCAGGCGACGCTGGGCCAGGCGCTGGGACGCGAGGTGACGCTGGGCAAGCTGCATGCGTCGGTATGGTCGGGTTCGCTGCATGCCGACCAGATCCGCATCGGCGATGATCCGGCGTTCGGCAAACAACCCTTCGTCAGTGCGCAATCGCTGCAGCTGGGCGTGCGGCTGTGGCCGCTGTTGCTGCACCGGCAACTGCGGATCACCTCGCTGACGCTGGATCAGCCCAGCGTGCGCCTGCTGCAGGACCGGACCGGTCGCTGGAATTTCGCCAGCCTGGGCGGCGACACGGTCGCAGCGCCCACGCCCGCTACCTCACCTGGCCAGCCGCTGGCATTCAGCGTCGACGAGTTGCGCATCAAGGATGGCCGCATCGATCTGCGGCGTGCCGCAGGTGATGCGCGCAGTTACCAGAAAGTGCAGATGAGCGCCGATCACGTCGGCTTCGGCGCCGCGTTCCCGTTTTCGATGAGTGCGGCGATGGCCGGTGGCGGCACGCTGCAACTGGACGGCAAGCTGGGCCGATGGAACGCGGGCAACGCGGCGCTGACGCCGGTTGACGCGCATCTGGTCCTGCACGATCTGGATCTGGTCGGCGCCGGGCTGATGAGTCGCGGCGACGGTGTCGGTGGTGTGCTCGACGTCGATACGCGGATCCATTCGAACTACGGCGTGCTGCGGTCGAAAGGGCGCATCGATGCGCGTCAGCTCAAGCTGATGGCCGCCGGTGCGCCGGCGCCGCGGCCGGTGCGCATCGACTATCAGGCAAGTTATCAGCTCAGCAGCGGCCGCGGCCGCATTGGCGACTCCGCGTTTGGCACCGGCGCCACACGCGTGGCCGTCAGCGGCAGCTTCGACAACCGGCCGAAAGCCATGCAGATGGATCTGCATATCAACGGCAAGCAGTTGCCCGTCGATGACGTGGAGCCGCTGTTGCCGGTGTTCGGCGTGGTGCTGCCAAAAAACTCGCACCTCAGCGGCGGCAGCCTGGGAGTGGATCTGCATGCGCAAGGCCCGCTCGATGCACTGGTGATCACCGGCCCGGTGAGCCTGGACAACTCGCGCCTGGCGGGTTTCAGCCTCGGCTCGCAACTCGGCAGCACGCTGAGCCTGGCCGGTATCAAGGCGCCCAAGGACACCGTGATCCGGCATGCCGAGGCGACGTTGACCATCGCGCCGTCCGGCATTCGCGCCGATCCGGCGCGCGCCGACATTGCCGGGCTGGGCAACCTCACCGGCCAGGGCGGCATGGCCGCGAACGGCAGGCTCGACTTCCGCATGCTGGTCAGACTGGACAAGGCAATCACCGGCGCGGGCCAGAGCGGGCAGGGCCTTGGTGGATTGCTGGGCAAATCCGGGGTGGGGCGCCTGCTGGGTGGCGCGCTCGGCGGCACTGCCGAGCAGGGCATCGGCGTACGCGTTACGGGTACGGCCAGCGCACCAAGTTTCAAGATCGATCCGGCCACGGTCACCAGCCTGATCAAGGCGGGCCTGGCCGGGTCCAGGGATACCGGCGCCAAGGCACCAGGCACCGGCAAATCCACCCGCAGGAAGGATGTGCTCGACGGCCTGCTGAAGGGTGCGCTGGAGTCGAAGAACGGACATTGATCGCCGCGGTGGATATTCACGACCGCTGCCCATACCTTCAGCCGGGACAGGTTGGTATCTTGTGCACTACCGGAGGTTTCCATGGCAACGGGTTGGGCAGGCGACGGCGCCGTGCAGGACCAGATCGACGCCACGGTCAACGATGCGGTGCAGCGGGCGCGCCAGCAATTGCGCAAAGGCCCGGGCTTGAAGCGTTGTGAGGAATGCGATGCGGCGATTCCGGCAGCGCGGCGCAAGGCCGTGCCGGGCGTGCGCCTGTGCGTGGCCTGTCAGGAGCTCCACGATAAAGAGAGCCATGGCGCCGGCCTCTACAACCGCCGCGGCAGCAAGGACAGTCAGCTGCGCTGAGCGCGTAGACGCTCGAAACAAGGTGCACCCATCGGCGAATCTCTTGAGGGAATTTCAAGTTCCGCCGTCCAGGGTCGTCATTCCGGCGAAAGCCGGAATGACGACCCTGGACGGTGAGCGGATGCCTATGAAACTGCGGTCAGCTGCGTGGCGATGCGCACCTCGCCGGTCAGCACCTTGTGGATGGGGCACATATTGGCGATCTGCAACAGGCGATCGCGCTGCTCGTCGGTCAACGTCCCCTGCAGGGCGATCGTACGCGTGATGTCGTTGCCTGCCGCGGGCGTGCCATCGGGATTGAATTGCAGCTCGACGCCAACGCCGGTCAACGGCCACTGCTTGCGTGCGGCGTACATCTGCAGCGTGATCGCGGTGCATGCGCCGAGCGCCGAAAGCAGCAGCCGATGTGGTGACGGGCCGCTGTTGCCGCCGCCCGCATCGGCCGGCTCGTCCGCCAGCCAGGTGTGCCCGAGATCGTCGGTGAATGTGACGGTGAACGGGACGGCACCGGTGGTGGCACGGACGGTGGGAATGGTCATGGATGAAGGCTCCAGTGGCATGGTTGCCTCCGATCATCGCCTCATTCACGTGGACATGCCAAACGGAGCGAAAGACAATAGCGAGGCACCTTCACCTATATAGGGTGATTTGTTGTTACACCCGAGCGGACCCGTGGTCTCAGTTTCTTTGCTTCGGCATCGAGATGACGTGCTCACCCAATGTCTCGTCGGCAACACCCAGCGCGCGCACGCGGTACGCACCTGGCTTGAGATAGAGCGAGGCACGTTCCCCTCTGTGCAACAGGGTGAAGCGATCTGCCGGCGTGGCGTCGTCAGATTCGTTTGCTGCGAGGGCCTCGACCACGCATGGGCGTCTCCCGGCACAAAGGGTGGAGTCGATGGGCCACGCATGACGCTGGTGATTCAGACTCAGCCATTTGGGGCGGAGCAGCCTGTCTGCAGGCGGCAAGATCACGCTGACATCGTTGCGTAACGGATTGGTGCTCCACGGCTTCTCATCACTGCGGCGCAGCAGGACGACGGCATGGTCCGGATGGAATGCTGCGACCAGGTATCGATAGCTTTGCGTCTGGCGCTTGGTATCGACACCACGCAACTCCGTCTGGTCGATGGACAAGGGGTCGAAACCACTCAGTCGCTTAAGTTCCATCGCCATAGGCCTGGCTCCGAACATGAGTCCCTCGACTTTGTCGATGTGCCCGTAGCCGGCATGCACGAACAAGCGCGCCTCTGGATTCTCTGCAAATACGCGGCGATAGAGGTTGCCAGCCTGGCCGCTTTCCCGATCCTGCTGCGTCTTCCCAACCGATTCGTAAGGCACGATCACAAATCCCAGCCGGATCGCCTCCCGCACGATGTCGCCGTAAAGCGGTTCGCGCAGATATTCACTGCCGCTGGCCGCCACCGGATAACCGCGGCGGGTCAGTCCGGTGTCCTTGTCGTCGATGGCCTCGGCGGCGAAATGTGTAAAGCCGAGCCCGCGCAGGCGTGGCAACAGCGCCAGCGTAAGCAGGCGGGTTTGAGGGTCGTGGTGGGCCTCGTTGATCATCACGATGCGGCGGTCTGCGGCAAGCTTGGCTATCGTGTCTACCGCATTCGTGGCTCGCCAAAGAGATGGCGATGGCATGACCGGACTGGGATGGATTGCGCCGGTGAATGGGAAGTCGGCTACGGCGGCTCGATACAGTCCAAGATTGGCGTCGGCGAAAGCGAGAAACTGGCGGGCCTGCAACCGGTCTTCGGCTGAAAGCTGCGGCATGAGGCGGCGCAGATAGCCGTAACGCGCAAGGTCATTGGGCAATGGCTTCAGCTCGCTGAAGAAATCGTGGGTCACCGGTGGTACGGGTTCGCCAGCGTCCGCGTTCATCGCGTTCATCGCGAGCAACGCGGAAAGGCAAAGTATTGCGGCAGAGATTCGTGCCGGCATGGTTTGGATTACCTTTGTAATTTTTGTAAAAACTACACGTGTAATCCAATCGATGCAAGCGACTCACCCACGGGGCTTCGACTGCGAAGACACGGAGCGCGGTTGTTTTTTTGCCGCGCTCCGTGGCCTGACTATCGTCGGTCGATGAAGTTGATGCTGGCCATGCCGTTTGATTTGGCGCTGGAAAGCACATGTGCCACGACCTGATAGGACGCGCCGTCGGCAACATCGATATACAGCGCAGGCTGGATCTTTTGCAGCGCGGCAATGGCCAGCTGGGCGTTGATGGCGACCTGATCCACCGGCACGTCATTCCAGTACATCGAGCCATCGGCGTGGATCGCCAACTGGATTGGATCGGCTTTTTGCTGCGTTCCGTCCGGGATCGGTCGTGGCAGATCGATCTTCAGCTTGTGGGTGACGACCGGCGCCGAGATCATGAAGATGATCAGCAGCACCAATAGCACATCGACGAGCGGAGTGACGTTGATTTGCGAAACGGCAACACTGGAAACGCGAGCAGGGAAAGCCATGTTTCTTCCTCCTGATGAACGTGACAATGTCGATCGAGGTTTTTGCCTGGCGCCGAGCGGGCGTGGCGAGGTCAGCTTACTCCTGTCATTGCGGACGCCAGCGGGTACTGTCGGCGGTTACCGGTCGAGTCGGAGCAACGGCGGGGACCGTCGTGCCTTGTCCTGGTCAGGGTCGGTCAGCAGCTCGATCAGCTGCCTGGGAATCACTTGCCACGACGGGCCGTAGCGATCTTTCAGCCAGCCGCATTGCTGAGCATTCTCGTCGGCGCCGGCGGGCAGGTGCTGGCAGTAGTGATCCACCTCGTCCTGCGTCTGGCAATTGCACGACCAGCGACAGCGCCTCGCCGGGCTGAATACCGGGCCGCCATTGAGCGCGGTGAAGGCCTGCCCGTCGAGATCGAACTCGGCCGTCGTGGCCGAGCCTTCCGGTCGGCCGGAGGTGCGCGCGCCTCCTTGCTGCAACGGATAGTGGCGGTGATGCGGGCGTTGTCGGATACCGACGTGTCAGTCGTGGCGGCCTGTTCGGCCTGGTCGCCGAACCACGGAAACGGAGCAAGGGGTGGGGTTGGCCTTCTCAAATCCGACCGCTGCGGGCGGTGGCGCTGGTCTCCCATGCGCTTCGTGGCGCACACAGGCAATATCGTGGGAATATGCCAGCCGCCAACCGTGATTTGCCGTGGAGACGCAGGCCATTCCGATCCCATCGAACCAACCTGAGCTTGCGCCCGGCATCAACTACTTCTTTGCCGTGCTGCCGGATGATCGGGCGAGATCCGAAATCGCTGGCGTGGGCGAGCGCTTTCGCAAGTCGCATCGGGTAAGTGGCTCGCCAGTCGCTATCGACAGCCTGCATTTGTCGCTGTGTCCGATGGGCAAACCGGAAAGATTGCGACAGCCGCTGGAAAGCGCGCTGCTGGCGGCGGCAGCCGAGGTGGTCGCCGAAAGTTTCGACGCCACGCTGGACTCGGCGATGCGCTTCAGCGCCAGGGACGGCCAGTTTCCATTCGTGCTGTGCGCAGACGCCGTCACCACGGCGGCTGCATTGAACCTGCGCAAGGCGATCGCCGCCGCCCAGCTTCGCGCCGGGCTGCAGGTGAGCGGTGTTTCCAGTTTCCTGCCGCACGTCACTCTGCTACAGGGTCACGCGGTCGATGCCATCCAGGAGTCGATCACGCCCATCCACTGGCACGTGCACGAGTTCGTGCTGATCCGCAGCTTCTTCGGTCAATCCAGATTTGAGGCGATCGGCCGCTGGTCGCTGACGATGCAGGCCGAGCCTGAGGTGTATGACCTGCTGGAGGAAATGGCCCGCATGCCGGATCTGCCCGACCTGCCTGCCGAGGATTGATGCGGGTCGATGCCGTCGGCCCGGCGCTCGCGGCGGAAACCTGCCGGCGCCGCTGGCGAGCCAACCCGTATCCAGGGCACTGGGCGCGCGCAGGTAACCGCGGAGAACTCGACGATAAGGTTGGGCGGTGCGGGTAAGGACCTGGCCCTGGCTCGAACCGACATCTTCGCGGTCTGGGCCATGCAGGGTCGCCGGAGAGTTGGGCGAATAGGCACCGTGCCTGCCCGTCTGGCGCGCAACACCACGACGGCAGGCTCAGCCGGCAATCGACTCGACGAAGGTCACCAAGTTGCCGTCCGGATCGCTGACCGGCGCGAAGCGCACGAAGTGCGTCGCTGCCTGCGGTGCCACGTCGATCTGACGCCCCTGCAGTTTGATCAGAACCTCGTCGAGGTCATCGACCATGATGCCGACCGAGGCGCAGCCAGGGTGGCTCTGCGTGCCGAGGAGATCATCTCTCGGCAGCACCTGGATTCGCGTGCATCTGGCGATCTGCCATTCGACGCAGGATGCGCTCGGACAGTGGTCCGGTGCACGTCCGAACAGACGGGCATACCAGGCACTGGACGCCGCGAAATCGCTCACGGCAACAGTGGCGAGAACCTGGTGTGCGTTCATGACGAGTCTCCGCGGCGGTCGCACACATTTAACCCGTGGCGGATGTCGAGCGCGTGAAGGGCCATGTCGGCATCTCTGGCTGCGACGAGCCTACATGGCGCATCCGCTGAGCCGGATCAGGTGCGAGCCGCACGTATACTCGCGGGCTGTATGAATCAACTGCCCCAGGATCGACCATGTCCCAGACCCTTGCCTGCCCCCTTTGCGCGATGGACAACATCTACCCGGATGGCGACAACCATGTCTGTGCCGATTGTGGCCATGAATGGCCGATCGCGACGAGCGTGGATGCAGGCGAGGCGATGGTGGTGCGGGACGTCAATGGCAATGTCCTCAGCAGCGGCGACACGGTGACGGTGATCAAGGACCTGAAGGTGAAGGGCTCGTCGATTCCGTTGAAGCAGGGCAGCGTGATCCGCAACATCCGTCTCGTCGATGGCGATCCCGATCACATCGAAGGCCATTCGGACAAGATCAAGGGTCTGGTGCTGAAGACGTGCTATCTCAGGAAGGCCTGATGCTCGCGTAACAGTCCGTGATAAGGGCGAGCTATCCGTCGCTTCGTTCTTCGAAAAAAAACCAGACATCCGCGTCGGAATCAGGGGAGGGGTGCGCGGATGCCTGGCGGGGAAACTCAATAGTCGTAACTGACGCTCAGGCGGAAATAGCGTGGGTCTTCGCGATACAGCGCCGTGCCGTATAGCGGGTTGGGCGTGTAGGCCTGCTGTTCGGAGTTGGGTTGCAGGAAGGTCGGACGCTGCTCGTTGAATACGTTGAAGACGTTGGCACTGAAGCCTAGCCGGTGTGCCGCGAACGCCGGGCGATAGGTCACGCCCAGATCGAGCCGGTACGTCCACGGCAGTCGACCGTGGCTGCCGGGAGGCGAGGGCAGCCCATCACACCAGTGGTACGCGTTGCCGTAGTTCACCGGATTGGTGTGGTCCGGGCCGTAGTAACCCAGGCAGATGCGCGGGTTGCCCGATTGCACGCTGAGGTTGGCGGACGCCAGCCATTCCGGATTGAACTGGTAGTAGCCGAATGCCCTGACCTGATGGGTATGGTCGTTGTTTTGCGGGCCGTTGGTGTTCTCCATGATCACCGAGTTGTCCCAGTCCTCGCTGGCCGACGCGCCACTCTGCAGAAGATCGGAACGCAGCTGGCCCTCGGTATTGCCGTAGCTGCGCGAGAACGTGTAGTTGATGCGGCCGTACCAGGTACCGTCGAACGGATGCTCAAGGAAGGTTTCCAGCGCGTAATAGCGACGCTTGAGTTGCGGAAAACCCAGCTCCTGGTTGCTGAGGGTCACGCTGAACGGGTTGCCGTCGGGATCGAGCAGGTTGAACGTATTCGCACGCCCGGGGTTGATGAGGTAGCAGCTGTTGCTGGAACCCACGTCGTAGCCGAGTGCTGCGGCCTTGGCGGTGACCCGGTCGATATCGCAGAAGTCGTCGATGGCATTGCGCAGGATGCGCTGGGTCAGCTTGGCGCCGTACAGCCAGTGGGTGCCGGCGGTCTTGGTGAAGCCCAGGATGAACTCATCCTGGTATTCGGCCTTGATGTTCTTCGCGGTCACCGTGTCCGGGTCGGGTGGTGTGCCGAAGGAATTGTTGGCCGAGACCGGATCGGACATCACCGTCAGCCCGGTCGGCGTGCCGTCGGCGGCGATGCCACTGTAGGTGTAGTACTGCTGGGTCGATACGTAACCGGACGCCGCGCCGGTCGCGGGGTTCAGCGGCAGGCCGAGGTAGTAGCGCCCGGCGTTGCCGAACACCTTGAAGCTGGAGTCGCCGTTGACGTCCCAGCTGAAGCCCAGCCGCGGTGCCCACTGCGGACGGGTTTGCGTGATGAACGGCTGGCCGCTGGAGTTGTAATCGGTGAACTGGTCATTGCGCAGGCCCAACGAAAGCAGCCAGCGATCGCTCACCTGCCATTTGTCCTCGATGTACTGGGCGCGCTGCTGCGAGCGTACGCTCACCGCGTTGTTGTCGATGTTCTTCTGCACGAAGTAGCCGTCCTGGCCGTTGGCAAAGTCGCCCGGCGCCGGTACGCCGTTGGCGCCGGTCACCAGCGGCTGGTCGGGATGGTCGGTATGCCCGTAGACCCAGGCATAACCCGGTCCGCTATTGCGCGTACCCTGGTGCAGCGCTTCGGCTTTCTGGTTGTCGATACCCAGGCTGATGGTGTGATCGTCCAGGTGATAGCTGACATCAAAGCGGGTGTTGGTGGTCTTGTTGCCGCGCCCGGGATCGGCGAGCGACGAAATCTGCGTATTGCCGCGCGGAACGCCACCGATCAGGGCCGGGTTCTGATTGGTGACGCTGCCGACATAGGTCAGGCTGTCGTCGTAGTTGCCCGGCCCGTCGTAATCGTGCGTCTTCATCTCGCCGTACATCGCGCTTACCGTCAGATTGTCGGTGAGGTAGCCGGTGTACTTGGCCACGTACAGATCACCGCCTTTCTTGGTGTTGTCGAGCGGGCGGGTGTACTGGCCACGGCTGCGCGCGGTGTAGTCGTAGTTGTAGACCGAGCCGGCGCCGATGCGCTTGTCGGAGGCGCCGGTCAGTTCGAGGATATTGCTGTCGTTGATGTTCCAGTCCAGCTTGCCGTACCAGCGCGGGTCGTCGTAGCGATACTGCTGGTAGGGCGTCGAGGTGCTGTCGACCGCATTGACGCTCTTGCCTTGCTCGCGCTCGAACTCGCCGGCCAGGAAGAAGAAGAACTTGTCCTTGATCAGCGGTCCCCCGGCGTAGGCGCTGACGGTCGTGCTCGACAATTCGTTCTTGCTCTTGGGGTTGTACAAATTGCCGGCCACCGGCGTATTCGGCGTGCCATTGGCGTAGTAGATGTCGGTGTAGTCGCTGCGCGCGAACGAAGGTTCCCACAGCACCTGCGCACCGAAGTGCCATTCGTTGCTGCCGCGCTTGCCTACCTGGTTGATGACGCCGCCATCCGAGCGGCCGTACTGGGCACTGTAGCCGCCGGTGTAGACCTCCTGCTGGTCGATCGAGCCGTATGGCAGGGTGAGGCCGCCGGCGGCGTTGAGCGGATCGGTGGTGTTGAAGCCGTTGATGTAATACGCGTTCTCGCTGGCGGCCGAACCACCGAAACTGACCAGCGCCTGGCCGGTGGCGCTGGTGAAGTTGGCGGTGTTCCGGTTGACTCCCGGCGCCAGTTGCGCAATCTCTTCGGCCGACCGGCCCAGCGGCAGCTTCGCCAGCTGATCGGCAGTCACCACCGTGCGCGAGTCGACGCTGGTCACGTCAATGACGGGCAGCGCGTTGCCGGTGACGTTTACCGCGCTGAGAACTGCCGCGTTGCCGGCGGTAGCCCCGGTGGGAGCGGAGAACGATACGTTGGTCGCCGCACCGACATGCAGGGTGACGTTCTCGCGCGAATCGACCGTCTTGCCATCCTGCTGCAGCGTCACCGTGTAGGTGCCCAGGGGCAGCTGCGGGGCCACGTAGCGACCGCGTGAATCGACCGGCACCTGACGGACAAGGCCGTTGCCGCTCTGAATCAGCACGGCATTCCCGGCGTGGTCGGCGACCTGGCCGACCAGCGTGCCGGTGGTGGATTGGGCCGAAGCCAGGGTGATGGCGCCAAGCCCGGCGCCAATGGCGATAGCCTGGGCGAGTGTCCGGGTCAGCGTACGTTTGCGCGGTGAGATCGTGTTGTTCATGTGCTCTCTCGTCAAGGCCGGTGGGATGGCGGCAGGGGGACGCTTGCAGCAGTGGAAACTGTTGCGCACGCCAGGGCACCTGGTGGCTTTGAATTTGGAACGATCTAAATTGCAGGCAATGGGCAGACCTAGAATCGGATGATTCGGGAAGTTTTTGCCGTTTTGGCGTTGTGAAGCAATTTGTCTCGATCTAAATTCGATTTACTCCCACACCATCGGCGTTGTCGAGGGTGGATGTCACAAAACTGTCGACTCGGTCATGAAAAAGGAATCTGTCTGGATCTTTGTCGCATCGAGGGGACCGAAGCTGGTTCTGGGCGCGCATCGGGGGCGGCGGCGGGGACCCAACCGTCCTAGCTGGCCCGTCTCCGCAGCGACGGGATCGACCCTGGAGCAAGTGCAGGTCTGATCTTCTGGATACCGGAAGAAGACTGAAAGCGCTGGTGCTGGCATGTCCGCCGTCAGGCCGGGTCGCCGCCACGCCCTGGCTGAAATTGACTGCGCCCATGCAGGCAATCCGGTCTGCTCGTCCGGCATGCCGATCCGGGGGCGTTGCTGGAAGGCTGCACTGGATCCATCCAACCTCGTCGGTGGGCATGACCGGCAACTGCCTTTCGATGCCGTTTCCTCAGCCGACCTGATGCACGGACGAACATCCACGGATGTTGGAAGTCGCAGCGGTGCCATGGACGAAGAAAATCATCTTGCCATCTGCAGCCAGCGCATGTACTTCGACCGGCGGAGATTGATCAGGCCCCGTCGTGATCACCACACGCGGTGTCGAAGCGCATCCTCTTCGATGAGCTCATTGCCTTGCTTCGAGCCGCAGCCCGCGTGGCGTCAGCCAACGCTCGATGCCTTCGAACATGCCCTGCACCAGCAAAGCGAGCACGGCGGCCGGGACCGCGCCTTCCAGAATCAGGCCGACATCGTCCAGCCGGATGCCGGTGAGGATGGGCTGGCCATAACCGCCCGCGCCGATCAGCGCCGCCAGTGTGGCGGTACCGACGTTGATCACGGCGGCGGTCTTGATCCCGGCCAGGATCGAACGCATCGCCAGCGGCAACTCGATTCGGCGCAGGCGTGTGCCTGCCGGCAAACCAAGCGCGGCGGCGGACTCGCGCAATTCCGGTGCAATACCGACCAGGCCGGCATGGGTGTTGCGCACGATCGGCAGCAGGCTGTACAGGAACAGCGCAGCAATGGCCGGCCACGTGCCGATGCCGAGCAGCGGAATCATGAAGACGAACATCGCCAGCGAGGGCACGGTCTGCAGGATGCCGGCCAGGCCGATCACCAGCTGGCCCAGACGCCTTAGACGGGCGGCCAGCACACCCAGCGGTATCGCCAGCAGCATGGCCAGCCCCAACGAGATCGCCACCAGCTTGACGTGCTCTGCGCTGCGTTGGAGCAGGCGCGACCATAGTCTGCTGTCGCGACCGGCCGCGCGGATGCCGAGGAAGTCGGCTGCCACCACGTTCTCCTTGACGCCCTGAAGCTTCACCCTGGCGTTCATCGCGCGCATGGCGCTCTCGTTGATGCGGCCGGTGAGCTTCTGCAGGACGGTGATGAAGGCCGGCGCGCTTTGCTCCAGCGCAAGGCGATACAGGTAGACCGCTTCGTATCGCGGAAAGTAATGGCGATCGTCGGCGAGTGTGCGCAAGTGGTAGTAGGGAATTTCCGCATCCGTGCTGTAGAGGTCGATGGCGTCGACCGCGCCGCTGGTCACGGCACGATACGACAGGGTGTGGTCGAGGCCGCTCACTTTCGCCTGCGGCAGTTCGTAGCGCTGGCGAAGGCCGGGCCAGCCATCACCGCGATCCATGAACTCGTTGGAGAAACCGAAACGCAAGGCCGGATGCCTGCGCAAGTCGGAAATACGGGTGATACCAAGCTGAGCGGCTTGCACGGCGCGCATGCCGATCGCGTAGGTGTTGTCGAAACCGAGCGAATCGGTGATGCCGATGCCCATCGGCCTTAGCCGCGCGCGCAAGGTGGCGATGTTCGCATCGGCGGGCACATTGCGGAGCAGCTCCTGGGTCAGCGTGCCGGTGTATTCCGGATAGGCGTCTATTTCTCCCTGCTGCAGCGCGCGCCACAGGATGCTGGTGCCACCGAGCTCGCGCTGATGCAATGCATCGATTCCGGCATCGCGCGCGCTGGCGCGTGCCAGTTCGCCCAGGATCACCGACTCGGTGAACTGCTTGGAACCGATGCGCACGGGTCCGGCCTGTGCGAAAGCCGGCAACAGCAGACTGCAGAACAAGGTCGACAGCAACCGGCGCATCATCGCGCCTCCGGCAGGCGTCGCTGGGCCTCGACGAAACGGGAGACGAAGTCGTCCGCGGGGCGATCACGCAGATCCTCGAAGCTGCCGTCCTGCACGATTGCGCCACGGCGGATCAACACCAGCCGGTCGGCGAACCAGGCCGCTTCGGCCAGGTCGTGGGTTACCACGATCACCGTCTTGCCGAGCTGGTTGAAGATCTGCTTCAGCTCGTCCTGCAATTCGTGCCGCACGATCGGATCGAGTGCGCCAAGCGGTTCGTCCAGCAGCAAGGCATCGGGATTGGCCATCAGGCCGCGCATCAGCGCCAGGCGCTGGCGCTGTCCGCCGGAAAGCTCGGCCGGATAACGATCGAGCACGCCTTGCGGCAGATGCATCAGCGCGGCGAGTTCCTCTGCCCGCTGGCGAATGCAATCCGCGTTCCAGCCGAGATGCCGCGGCAGCAATGCCAGGTTGCCGAGCGCGGTGAGGTGAGGGAACAGCCCCCCTTCCTGGATCACGTAGCCAACACGCCGCCGCAGCGTCAGCACGTGGGCAGGTTCGAGCGGACGTCCGTCGATCAAGACGCTGCCACGATCGGGCCATTCCAGCCCCAGCAGCAGCCGCAACACGGTGGACTTGCCCGAGCCACTGCTGCCGATCAGTGCGGTGGTGCTGCCGGCTGCGAAATCCAGATCAAGGCGATCGAGTGCGACGACCTTGCCGTAGCATTTGCTGGCCTGTTCGACCGCGAAGGCGATGCCGGCCGTGGTCTCGGCGTCCCGCGGAACGGACATCGACTTCAGCGCCCGCGATCTCGAACCGGCATCACGACGTCGGCCGGGAGGCGGCGAAGCGCGCGACGAAATCCACCGCCGGTTCCGGCAGTCCCAGATGGAAGCCCTGCCCAAAATCGCAGCCCATGCCGGCGAGCATGTCTTGCGTGACTTGATCCTCGATGCCTTCGGCGATAGTCGCCAGATCCATGTGATGCGCCATGTTGACGATGGCACGCACCAGTTTGGCGGTGTGCGGGTCGCCGCGCATGGCACCGATCAGCGATTGGTCGATCTTCAGCTCGGTCGCCGGAAACTGGCGCAGGTAGGCGATCGAGGCGTAGCCGGTGCCGAAATCGTCGATCGCGATACGCACGCCGTGATCGCGCAGGCGGCGCAGTACCTGCACGCTCAACTCCAGATCGTTGACGAGTGTGGTTTCGGTGATTTCCGCGACCACCGAAGTGGGCGGCACGCCCCATATGTCGAGCGCGCCCATGAGCTGTTCGACCATGCCAGGGCGTGAAAGCACGCGCGGCGAGAAGTTGATGGCGAAACTCAATCCCTGTGGGTCGGCCATGCTGGCGGCGTGCCGCAAGGTGGCGTTGACGCTCCAGCGGGTCAGTACCGAAATCAGACCGCTTTGCTCGGAGAACGGCACGAAGTTGGCTGGCGATATTTCGCCATGGCGCGGGCTGTTCCAGCGCGCCAGTGACTCGACCCCCGTAATGCGCCCGGACTGCAGGCTCCGGACCGGCTGGAAGAAAACCTGCAGCCTATTGGCCTCGATCGCCTCGCGCAGCTCCTGGTAGAAGATTTCCACCTGGGTGTCGTGCGGCAGGTAGATCGCGCACAGCTCGCCCCGTCGCTGTGCTTCGTCCAGCGCCATGCCGGCGCGGCGGCATAACGTGTCGGCATTGGAGCCGTGATCCGGATAAAGCGCGATGCCCATGACCGGGTGAACCTGCCAGGGCGATGCCGCTCCGTTCAGCGGTTGCTCGAACGCCTGGGTCAGGCGGGCGCCGGCCAGCAGCCCATGGTTCTGATTGAGCATGCCGGGCAGTATCACCAGGAAGCTGTCGTCGCCGGTGCGGAAAACCTGATCGACCGGTCGCAGCGATTGCACGATCAGCGCGTGCGCTTTCTCCTCGGCCTGCTCGCCCTGTTCGTAGCCGAAGTGCAGGCTGATCTCGCGCAGGCCGGGTACGCGCAGGATGAGAACGGCGAACTGCTCGCCGCTCGCGGCGCAAGCGTCGATGTGCTGTTCGATCGCGGAAAATATGTCTGCGCGGTTCAGCATGATCCGGCTCGCCTCGCCCCCGGGTAGCTTGCGGTCTGCAGCGCATTCATCATGGCAGGAACAGCTCGGCGGCATGGCTGCCGTAGTCGTCCGCGGCCAGGCTGCGCACGATATCGATGGTGCTCTTGCCGCCGGGCGCCATCAGGTCGACCTGCCGGAAATCGGCCAGCGGCTGTTTGCCGGGTGTGCTCAGAATGGTGACGCGCGGCCGCAGCCGGCGCACCTGGTTCTGAGCCATCACGATCGCCACTTCGCCGGTGCTCAGTTCGACCAGTGATCCGGTCGGGTAGACCCCGAGGCAGACCTGGAATTGCTCGATCATTTCCGCCTGGAACAGGTGGTTGCGTGCGGCGTAGATCTGTCGCAGCGCCTGGTGGCGGGAAATGCCTGCACGGTAGGGTCGCGCACTCGACATCGCGTCGTAGGTATCGATGATGCCGAGCATGCGTCCGGTGATCGGGATCGCGTTGCCGACCAGACCGTCGGGATAGCCGCTGCCATCGTGTCGTTCATGATGGGTGCGCACGATGTCCAGCACGTCCTGGTTCGTGATGTTCGATTCGGCGATGATCTCCAGCCCTTGCCTGACATGCGAGCGCACGATGTCCACTTCGCCCGGCGCCAGCGAACCTTGATACTGCAGCAGCGACTCGGGCAGACGGGTCTTGCCGACGTCCATCAGCAGGCCGCCTGCCGCCAGGCTGAAGATGGTTTCCTCGTCGAAGCCCATATGCCGCCCGAACGCCGCGCCGAGCGCGCTGCAACTGATGGCGTGGCTGTACGAATAGTTGTCGCGCCGGCGCAGGCCTTCAATCAGGAAAAACGCGTCGGCGCTGCGAAGCACGCTGGCCACCAGTGGGCGCACGGCCTGTTCGACCTGATCCACCGACAGCTCGCGGCCGCTGGCGATGCCCTCGAAAAGGTCTTCCACGATCTGCGAGGCCTGGTCGAACGCACTGCGCGCACGCGGCACCTCTTCCTCGATCGACGCCTTGTCGGCGTAGCGCGCGACGCTCTTGAAACGCGTGCTTGACAGGTCGGTGCGCAGAAGCGCCCTGCGCCGTTCGGGCAGCACCTGGCGGCGCGCATCGACGTAGACCACTCGGCACAGGCGCTGGATGGTGTCGATGTCCTCGTGGCTGGCCAGTTCGACGCCCTGCAACGGAAAAGGCGTTTCCTCCCACGGCCGATCGAGCCGGCAGACGAACATGCCGATCTGCAGATCGGTCGCGTCCATGCGACGTTCTTCGAGCTCAAATGACACGGCTTACCTCGCACGGACGTCTGGAGGCGATGTACTTCGCGGCTGCATGCCGCCGCAATGGAAGAGTCATCCGGGTGCTGCCAGCAGGCGCACATGAGCGTACCAGCATGCAACCACACTTTGTGCGCGCGGCCGGGCATGCTGGAGCGTCATGACTTCAGTGAAACCTCAGGCAACTCTTGCGATAGCGGCTCGGCGGTCATCAGCCAGCGGTTGCCGCCTTGTCGCTTGGCGTTGTACATCGCATCGTCGGCATGGCGCATGAGCTGCTTTTCCTCGCTGCCGTGAGCGGGATGCATGGCGACGCCGATACTCGGTGACACTTGCGCGAGATGGCCGGCCAGATCGAACGGCGGGTCGAACGCGGCGCGGATCTTCTCGGCGATCGCCATGGCATGTTCGGGCAGGTCGATGCCGTTGATCAGCACCACGAATTCATCGCCGCCGATGCGGCCAACCGTATCGGACACGCGCACGCAACGACTGATGCGCTCGGCCGCCTGGCACAGCAGCAAGTCGCCGATGTCGTGGCCGAAGCTGTCGTTCACCAGCTTGAAACGATCCAGGTCGATGTACAGCACCGACAGTCGCTGACTGTGCTGCCTGGCGTCGACCAGGGCAGCGTGCAGGCGCTCGTGAAACAGTTCGCGATTGGGCAGGGCAGTGAGCTGGTCATGCCGCGCGATGTACTGCAGCCAGGTTTCGGTCTGCTTGCGCTCGATCGCCGCCGCCACCTGGGTGGAAACGAACTGCAGCAGCGTCTTGTCCTTTTCGGTGTAGCGAACGTCACCCGAGTAGCTCTGCACCACCAGCGCACCGATGACGCCTCTTTGCGTAGCGAGGGGCACGCCGAGCCATTCCAGTGAATCCCGCCCGACGATGTGGCCGACCTGCTCCGGCAGCGCGGCCTGGGTATCGGGTGTCAGCAGCAATGCCCTGCCGCTGCGGATCACCTCGGCACTGAGCGTGCCAGTGTCCAGCTTGCGCGGCGCGGGGGGACTGTCGTACTGGTCGACGAAGTAGGGAAAGCTCAGTTCATCCTTCTTCCTGTCGTAGAGGGCCACGAAGAAATTGATGGCAGGCAGCAGCTTGCCAATGATCAGATGGATGTGCTGGAACAGCGTCAGCAGATCTTCTGCCGAATGCGCAGCCTCGGATATCGCATGCAGCGCGACCTGCATGGACTCGGAGCGCTTGAGTTCGGTGATGTCGCGCGCCACCGCAATGCGCATCCCGTCGGCTTCCGACCAGCGTGCCGACCACATGATGTGAATGACCCGTCCGTCCTTGCGCACATAACGGTTCTGGAAATGCGGCTTGGGCTGGCCAGCCATGATCTCGTTGGCCGCCTGCAGGGTTCTCTCGCGGTCGTCGGGATGAACCAGTTCGATCATCGACCTGCCGATGATCTCTTCCGGGGTGTAGCCGAAGATGCGTTCGAACGCCGCACTGACGAAAACGTAGCGGCCGTCGACGTCCACCACGCAGATGGCGTCGAGCAGCAAATCCATGACCTTGCCGAGCGCGATGTTGGTCCTGGCTTCGAGGGCGGAAAGCAGCTGGTTCATGAGTAACTGTAAAAAAGACCTGGTCTGGCAAGGTGGCGCTGATGGTTCGAAGCCTATCCTGAATCCATCCAGGTGGGGTTCAGCGGGTTTCCCCGATGCGATGCCGCGCCCCGACGCAGGTCGGTGTTTTCAAGGGCCTGCCGGTGCGCGGTAACTGGTGTCCATCTTGCACCGATTGGGCAGGCATGGACATGGCAGCGTCGCCGCGCATCGCAATGGCCCGGACACGCCAGGCTGCTTGCCATATCGCTCCGTGCGATTGCGGCAGGCGTTGGCGTGGCGGGGAGGCGCAGCTACAGTGCTGCGGTCTTCCTCGACTGTGCCAAGGTTCCATGTCCCCGACCCGCCGCTTCCTCAGGACCCGCACGGTTCATCTCTATCTGGGCGTGTTCACGGCGCCGATGCTGCTGTTCTTCGCTATCACCGGCGGACTGCAGAGCTTCAGCCTGCATGAGACCACGCGCGGGAGTAGTTACGCGCCACCGGCTTGGCTGGCGAGCGCGGCGCAGTTCCACAAGAAGCAGACCACG
>DHXA01000055.1:0-575 GCA_002413455.1 Rhodanobacter sp. UBA5168
CGCTGAACACCGGGATGTAGACCAGCACCAGATGATCGAGCACATGCGGGTATTTGTGGGTGATCGCGATATCGCGCAGCAGCATCAGCCCGGCGTCCTTGCCCTCGATCTCGCCCGGATGGATGCCGGCCTGCAGCAGTACAACTGGTTTGTGCGCAGCGCGCGCGGCGACGGGGTCGAACGTGCCGTCGCCGCTGGCGATCACCACGGTCATCGGCCGGCCCTCCGGCGTGGTGCCGAACGTGGCCAGGCGGATCACGCCCGGTGCGGCCTGCTGCAGGCGCTGCAGATAGACCAGCGTGTCGGCATAGCTCGGCGTGGTGCGGAACTGCGCGGCTTCGGCCGGCGTGATCCAGTCGGTGTTCGAATCGGCAGCCTGTGCGGTCATGGCGGCAACCCCAAGCAAAACGAACAACAGGACGTGACGCAGACTCATGCTTGATCCTCCGGTTCGGCACCGCGCAGCAGCACAGGTGAGGCAGGCAGCGTATCGGGCGCCACCGCGCCACCGGAAATGATGAAGGCCATCGCCTGGTCCATCGTCCAGTCGGTCGGGGTCAGCTCGTCCAGCGGCA
>DHXA01000055.1:837-5254 GCA_002413455.1 Rhodanobacter sp. UBA5168
ATCATCACCCGGGTCACGAAACCGACCACTTTCATGCCGCGCCGCGGGAACTCCACCAGCACCACGCGCTGCACGCCCGAAGGTTTGTTCTGCAGTACTGCCATCAATTTCTTGGTGCCGCCATAAATCGTCTGCACCACCGGAATGCGCGCCAGCAGACCGTCGAACGCATTGATGACGCGCTGGCCGATCACCCGGTTCGCCACGAAGCCAAGCAGATACAGCGCCGCCAGCGTGATCACCAGCGCGACGATGAAGGTCAGCCATTCCATCTTGAGCGATTCGGCCGTATGCGGCGCCACCAGCGCCAATGCATTCAGCAGCGCGGCCACCAGCGGCGCGCCGATGCCGGCCAGCAGGCCCAGCACGAACTTGAACACCAGCCAGGTCACCCACAACGGGATGAAGGTGAGCAGGCCAGTCAACAGGTAGCGTTTGAGGCGCAGGGGGCGCATGGAATAGTCCGGGGTGTGTGGGGTCCCGGCATTGTAGGCGAGGCTGGCGAGAGTCCGCCGCGAGTGCCACTGTTCCCCTTTATCTCCCGAGCCCTGGGTGGATGAGGTGTCGTTGCTTAGTTGTTGCCAAACACTTGGCGAACCGCCACCGACGTTGACGAACTTGACCGGGCCGACCTAAAATCCATCGCAACACGGCCCCTCTCGATGGAACCGCTCAGGCGGGAAAATTGCTGAGGGGTTTTTTATGCCTGCGGGCCGTGTTCATCACCAACACGCCTCCCAGTCTGCCGGGGCACCCATGCCGGCCAGGTTCAATCCAAGATGCGTCAGATCCGGGAAAGCCTGCAGATGGGCTTTCATGCGCGACGCCCAGCTGGAATGCGGATTGATCGTGTGCAACAAGTGACGGCTCAAGCACAGCAGCAGGAAACAGCGGGAACGCGCGTGTGCACTCGTCTCGAAAGGTGCTATCCAAGGTAGCTCAGTCGCTGCCGGCAGTTTCGGCTGATCGACGATGTTGCGATTCCACAGTCGGCTGTGGTGGGCGCAAACGTTGCGCAAGTAGTTCAGGCTGCGCAGCCAACTGGCGAAGACGCGACCACTGCTTATGCCGTACCGGCTGGCAATGACATCTTGCTCGGGCTCGCGCATGCCGGCGAAGAGAGTGGACAGTGTGCCGAAGTCCCACACCTCGCAGGCCACCCATATCGCCAGCGGCAGCCCGTACCTGGTCTTGTTGTGGCGAACGAACTCCTCTCGCGAACGATTGATCAGCTGCGCGTGCTTGCCCAGCCACTCATGGTGCCGACTCAGGCCGCTGTCCTTGTCCAGCTTGCGGCTGAACTCTTCGTGGAACAGCTCGGGTTTCAGATAGGCGAAGCTGTCCAGCTTTCCAAGCGTGTGGGAAATATCCACCCGCAAGGCGACTTCGATGCGCTCCAGCGCGTCCAGTACCAACATGCGCAGCTGCTTGTCGAAGACATAGAGATCGACGGCGTGCTGGAGCGTCGTACCCGGCTTGAATGCATCAAGCACCAGGCTCTCGACCTTGACCTTTTCGGGCTTCTTGCCGCTTGCATCCAGTATCACCACGGGCCCGCTGCGTTCGCGGAAGGCGAACCAGTAGCCGCTCAGTCGGTAGTAGCCGATGCGTTTCAGGCAATCGAGTGCGCGTTCGGGGTCATCTGCCTGCAGGCCGCGTGCCGCGAGCTGGTCGAGTTGTTCCTCATAGCTCCTCCAGGGCTTGGCATAGCTCACTTGGGTAACCTCGCTGTGATCCATCACTCGGCTTGCAGCAGCCGTTCCCGCGCAGCAAAAAGCGGGCATGTCGCTTGGCTCAGTCGTCCTTGCGCTGGCGAATCATAACGATCGCCCGCAGTTCCCGCTGTCAGATCACGACTCACACATAGCGCAGCCGCTCCACCGCGAACGCGCCGTCCTTGTCGAGCCTTTCGCCGAGCTTGCGCAGGTGATTGAAGGTGGCTTGCCCGCGTTCGCGGCCCACCATGAACACCGGGCCGTAGTCGGTGTGGCGGGCGGTGGCTTTTTCCACTTCCTCGGTCTTGCCCCAGAACTGGTTGCCCTTGATTTCCAGCAGGGCGATGCCGCCGGGAGTGTCGCGATCGGCCAGGCTCACCACGAAGTCGGGATAGAAGCCGTCGCCGTCGTCCCAGCGGTACAGGCCCAGCGCGTCGGGGTGTCGGAAGTCTGAACCGTTACGGTGCCACCAGCGCACCAGCGGGCTGTCATCCAGCAGGCTGGCGATGGCCTGCTCGTCCTCGTTCAGCCCGGTGGGTATCACGCCGTAGAGCGCGCGCCGCGCGGTGGGCAGACGCAAGTCGCTGTGCAGTTCGGCGCGCAGTGGCGCATCCACATCGACGACTTGGCCGTGCCGCGCCCGCTTGTAGGCGGCGGTCAGCAGGGTCGGGTGACGCACCAGCACGTAGTCCAGTTGCTGCATCAGGACTTCTTCGTCGGCCGGCGCTTCGGCACCGGCCAGTTCGATCGCGCGGCGGAAGCGCTCCAGCAGACGCAGATGCAACTCGCGGTCGTTGGACTCCTTCAGGCGCAGCCGGATCTGCTCGGCGCGTTCGGCCACGGCTTCGGGGGCGAGATCGGCGAACAGATCCTTGCCGTCGTCGCCCACGTGGTTACCCTGGAACAGATCGCGCTCGTCGCGGCTGACCCGCTCGCGCGTACGGGTGCGGCTGTTCAGCACCTCGCCGGTGAAGTCCACAAAGTCGACCAGCTGTGCCTCGAAGTCGGACGGCGCCGGCGGCAGCCGTTCGCTGCGCAGCACGGTCGGGGCATCGGGCCGGCGCGGGTAGCGGTGCACGCTGGCGCTGGTCAGGGTCAGCAGCGGCCGTTGCGCATCCAGCGTCGCCGCCGAACCGGACCCGGCCACGCCGGCCAGTCGCAGCAGGTCGTGCGCCGCCGGCACCCACAGGTCGCGCTCGCCGCCGGCCACGTCGCCGCCGATGGCGTCGGCGGCTGGCGACGAGTCTTCCGGCGTCTGCACGGCCTGCGTCTGCACGCCCTGCGGCGACACCAGCAGCGCCAGCGGCTCGCCGCTGCGCGCCACCTGCACCTGCGCGGTGTCGCCGATCACGGTGATGACGGTCTGCGTGCCCACCTCCGGCGCGCGCGTGGTCAGCGCATTGATCTGCGCGCCGGCGTCGAGCAGGCCTTCCTGCGATGCGGCGTTGGCGAGGAACACGTAGCCCTGGTTCAGCATCTCCGGCAGGTCGTCGCGCTCCTGCAGCAGTGCGTGCCGGCGCACGATGCGGCCGATCACCTGCACGCCGAACGCCGCATCGCGCGTGCCGCGCAGTGCGGCCAGGGTGAACGCGCGCGGCGCATCGAAGCCCAGCGCCACCGCCATCTTGAAGATCAGCACCTCGACGGTCGGGTCACTGGCCAGCGCGATCAGGTCGGGGTCGGGCTCGGCGGCGGTGTGCACGCGCACGGCGCTGTCGGCAAAGCCGAGCACGTCCACCAGGTATTTGTGCGCGTCCTTCTGCGCCTGTGTGCCATCGGGCACCTGCACCAGCATCAGCGGCGTCAGCGCCGTGCCTGCCGCGCGCAGCTCGTCGTGGATGCGCCGGTGCATCGCTGCGCATTCGCGCAGCGCCAGATGTTCGAAGTCGATCAGCTGCGCCGCGTCGCCGTCGCGCGCCAGGAAGCGCACGATGCGCACACCGCGCTTGAGCAGGCCCGCTTCCACGGCGTCATGCCGGCTCACCGAGGCCCAGTCGGCCGGCTCGCCGATGCGGTAGCCGGTGTCGCGCTCGAACGCCAGCGCGTCCGCATCGCGCGGGGTGGCGGTCATCATCAGCGCGTAGTCCGGCTTCAGCACCTCGCTGAAGAAGGCGCGCGCCTGCGCGGCCTTGTGGAAACCGTGGTGCGCCTCGTCCACCACGCAGCCGATGCGCACGCCATCGGCGCGCGCCTGCACGATCAGCGCATCCAGCGATTGGCCGTCGTCGCCCTTGCTGCGCGCGCGCCGGCTGTCCGCGTTGCGCGCGGCCACCGAGCCCCAGGTGGTGACGAACACGCCGCCGCCGTCCACCGCGCCCAGGCGGCGGTCGCTGTCCAGATCCAGCAGGCGTAGCGACGGCGCGTGCGCGGCGATCACCGCGCGCGACTGCTCCACCAGCCCGGCGAACGGCGCAAACCAGAACCACAGCACGCGCCGGCCGTGGCTGAAGCGGGCCAGCGCCTCCACCGCGATGATCGTCTTGCCGGAGCCGGTCGGGGCCTGCAGCACCACCGCGCCGTCGCGCTGGCGTACCTCGTCCACCACGGCGCTGTCGCCAAGGCGCGGGTCGTCGTACAGCGCGCGCACATTGTCGAAGCGGGCCACGATGCCTGCGCAGACGTCTTCCTGAAACGGTTTGAGGTTCAGCATGTCAGCGTCCAAAACGTGCGCGCAGGGCTTGCGGGATGGGTTGCCAGTCGGC
>DHXA01000055.1:5544-6064 GCA_002413455.1 Rhodanobacter sp. UBA5168
TAGGCCAGCGCGCCATCGGCGGCAAAGCCGGTGTCCGGCCACGGCGACAACGGGCGATCGTGCAGCAGCTGCAGCGCGTGCCACACCTCGGCGTGCTGCAGCTTCACGCTCAGCCGGTGCGGCGCGATGCGCCGCGCGCGCAGGTAGGCGAAGCCGCCGCCCAGCCCGGCCACCGCCTCGCCCTTGGTGTTGGTGTAGCCGCCCATCACCCGGCGCACGCGCTCGGCGCAGACGTCGCGGCACAGGTTCTTGTGCGGCTGATCTTCGGTCGCCTCGGTGCTTGAGACCAGGATGAAGCGGCGTTCGCCGCCGTCTTCGGCGTTGAGCTTGGCCACCGCCTGCGCCAGCGTGCCGGAGCCGGCGAAGAAGTCGAGGATGGTATCGCCCGGATTGCTGGCGATGCGCAGGATGCGCTCCATCAATTGCACCGGCTTGGGCGTGGAGAACACCTCGCCGGATGATTCGAAGCGCAGCACGTCGAGCAATTGCTTCTTGGCATCCTGCGTATGGCCGACTTCGC
>DHXA01000122.1 GCA_002413455.1 Rhodanobacter sp. UBA5168
CCGCCCAGCCTGGGCCTGGCCGAAGCGCAGCAGGACCTGGCCGCGCTGGATGCGCTGCGCCCGCGCCTGCAGCGGATGAAGCAGCTGGTGGAGCGCGGCGAGGATACGGAGACGGCGCTGGGCAGCGACATCATGAGCACCGCGCTGGAAGGTTACGGCCTGCTCAAGGTGTCCGGCCACAACCAGGGCCTGGACGGCCTGCGGCAGGAGTTGTCCACCCGCTTCGCCAAGGGCCGCCGCGCCGCGCAAGACCCGGCGGCCTGATCGCGCCTGCCGGCGTGCCGATCACCCCGATGATCGACACGCACGGCTGCACCACCCGGCCTGACGCGGCCCGCCACCCCGGCGACCCGTCAGGCCTTTTTTGTGCCGGTTGAGTCTTTCGGTGTCATCGCCGAGGCCACGGCACCTTAGCGATGACTCCCGCGGACTCAACGTCGAGTGGTTTTGCCTCAACGATGAGCCAGAACGACTCACGCATGAGGCTGCGGATACTCGACGATGAGGCTGCGCATGCTCACGCCTGAATCTTTTCCACTCATCGATGAGCCTATTTGCCTCATCGATGACGTGCCCGAACCTCATGCGTGAGCCGATGCGGCTCATCGTCGAGATGGCTGAACCTCATCGTCGAGAGTTCTTGCCTCAACGGCGAGTTGGCCGGCAACCACGCGCGTTTGCCAGGACAGATTGGAATTTCCTGCTGAAACGCGCACTCTGGCCGCTGTTTTCTCCAGGGGAAGGGGACGGCCGATGGCGCGAGTCTATTTTTGGAATGCCGAGCATCTGTCGAGCAACGCCGACGTGCTCGCGCAGCGCAGGCAACTGCTGATCGAACGCGCTGGCCTGAACCAGGCGGCGCAGCTCAGGTACGAGGCCTCCAAAGGCGTCGTCATCAGCCCGGCGGTCACCCGGTCGATGGTTGGCGGTGGCGGGATAACGAAGCCGAAGTCCAAATCTCCCTATGACCGGAAGGTCTACAGCGCGGACCCCACGGTGCAGCGCCAGACCGAGCGCGAAGTGCGCCGCGTCCGCGAGTTCGAGCAGCTCGAATACCAGGCGGAAGTCAGCAGCCGCAAGGTCGAGACGCAGGACTGGCTCAACAATCAGGCCGACCCGGTGTTTTACTGCGAGGTCCAGCAGGGCTATGCCGGCAATACGTCGTCGCTGCGGAACGCGGTCGCCGCCGGCGGTGCGACCTTGTGCTACTGGACCAACATTTTCGGTGGGATCGCCGAACCGGTCGGCTTTCCCGTGGTCGGCACCGGCGTCGCCGGCCCGCCCGGCGGGCCGCATCTCGTGCTCGGCAGCGCGCGCATTCCCAAGATGGCGGTCGCCGGCGGCGTCAACCTGTTTTTCTGGCACGCGCCGTCGGGCAACAACGGGCAGGTCGTCGCTGCCATGTGGAACTTCATCAAGGCCAACTACGGCGGCAACAACATCCTGTTCGGCGACCTCAACGCCGAACCGGGGCAGTTGATGGGGCAGGGCGTGCCACTGAACGAGATCGCCGCGCCGGTCGGGCCGACGCGCATCAGCGGGCGGACGCTCGACTATGCGCTGTCGGACTTCCAGCCGGTGCTGGTCTACCGCGCCTTCGATCAGGCCGCCCCGTACCGGCAGATCAAGCGCCGCTTCGGCTCCGACCACGCGGCGATGTGCGTGCGCTGGTAGGGCCCAACCGGCGATCTGAATCTTGTAATAACGGGGCCGGGTTCACTTATCGGGACGGTCGCTTTGGCGGCCTGCGGCCAGGTCTTGTTTGTCCCAGCTCCTGTTCGAATGCATCGACGAACTCGGTCAGTGATTGTCCGCAGGCATTGCAGAGCTCCCGCAACTGCAGCAAGTCCACTCGACGTTCGCCACGTTCGACGTCGCTGACGTAGGACTGAGGGCGCTGCAGTGCCGCGCTCAGCGCTACTTGGGTCAGGCCGGCCGCTGTGCGAAGTGCACGCAGGCGGCGCAGCAGCACCAAGTACTCGCTCTTGTGTATGGACTTGGCTGGCATGACGGCGATCTCACCGGAGGAGGGATGCCATGACGCACGAACGCCTTGTTTTCGGAGTCACCGTCGACCAGATCGACGAGCTAAGCACTCTGCTCCGGACAATCACTGCCAATGGCGACGCGATGACGTTCTGCGATACGGAGAACTTGCAGCCCCAGAGCGTATCGACGCTGGGGGAGGCCATCCTCGACTCGGCGCTTGCCGCGCGGGATATTCTCGATCAGGTCAACGAGCAGAGGCTCGAACAGGAACGGGCATCTGGCTAACCGGGTTGGCTACCTCACTCTCACCCGAAAGCCTCTTCCTTCGCCAAAGACTAGCGATCATCGTTAGCCATCCTCCTGTGGTTCGGCCTTATCGGCCCTACGACAGGAAGACGAGCGGGGCCTTCGAAAGTCGACATCGACCACTGGCTCGTCGCCTCGGCACGCTTTCGATCCCATCGCCCGGATCAGACCACGCTGATCAAAACCCCACCGGCCGCTCCCCAGCCACCGCCACCTTCGCCTCCAGCGCGCGGCCGACGCGGCCCAGCGTGCCTTCGTCGAACAGCCGGCCGATCAGGGTCACGCCGTAGGGCACGCGGTGCGGCTTGGCCAGCTTCGGCAGCGGGTGTTTCGGGTCGGGTGCCCAGTCGCTGCGTACCTGGCTCACTTCCACGAAGCCGGTGCGCAGGGTGAGCGAGGGCTGGCCGGACATGTTGGAGATCACCATCATCTCGTCGCGCAGCGAGGGCACCAGCAGCAGGTCCACCTCGGCCATCACGCGCTCCATCTCCTTGGCCACCTTGCGGCGCAGGCGGTCGGCCTGCACGAAGTCCACGGCGGAGAGGAAGCGCGATTCGCGGAACAGGTTGGGCCAGGCATCCGGGGTCTGCATGGGCATCTGGTCGGCGGCGCCGGAGAGCGTGAGTTCCTCGAAGGCCGCCGCAGCCTCGGCGAACAGCAGCAGGTTGAGGTCGTCGTACGGCCAGTCGGGCAGCGACACTTCGGTGGGCACCAGGCCGAGCGCGCGCAGCTGGTCGAGCGCGGCGCGGTCCAGCTCGGTGGCCGACGCTTCCTTCATCCAGCCGGGGAAGTAGCCGACTTTCAGGCCCTTGATCGGGGCGGCCGCATCGTAATCCAGGTGCGCGGCCACGCTGGCGCTGTCGCCCGGATCGGTGCCTCGGATGGCGTTGAGCACCAGCAGGGTGTCCTCCACCGAGCGGGCGATGGGGCCGAGCTTGTCCATCGTCCAGCACAAGGTCATGGCGCCGGTGCGCGGCACGCGGCCGTAGGTGGGGCGCAGGCCGGTGGTGCCGCAGCGCATGCATGGGCTGATGATGCTGCCCTGGGTTTCGCTGCCGATGGCGAACGCCACCAGGCCGGCCGCGGTGGCCGAGGCCGGGCCGGCACTGGAGCCGGAGGCGCCTTCCTGCAGCAGCCACGGGTTCATGGTCTGGCCGCCGAACCAGATGTCGTTGAGCGCCAGCGCGCCCAGGCTCAGCTTGGCCACCAGCACGGCGCCGGCCTCGTTGAGCTTGCGGGTGACCGCGCCGTCGTCCTTCGGCACGCGGTGGCGGAACGGCTCGGCGCCGTAGGTGGTGGCGATGCCGGCGGTGTCGAGCAAGTCCTTCGCGCCCCACGGGATGCCGTGCAGCGGGCCGCGGTAGTGGCCGGCGGCGATCTCCTTGTCGGCCTGCGCGGCCTGCGCCAGCGCGTGCTCTTCGCACAGCGTGATGACGCAGCGCAGCTGGGGGTCGAAACGCTTCAGGCGTTCAAGGTAGATCTTCGTCAGGCGGGAGGAGGTGAGCTTGCGTGCGCGGATCCACGTGCCGAGCTGTGCCACGGAGGCGAAGGCGATGTCCTCGTCCTTCGCCGGCAGCGGCGTGGCCGCCACCTTGGACGGCGCGAAGCGATCGTGCGCGGGCCCGACGTGCGCGCGGCCCATCGCCGGGAACCAGGTGGTGGCCGGCGCCAGCCCGTCTTCCAACGCCACCTTGCGGGGGCCGGTGCGGCGCTCCAGCAGCGCGGCCATGGAGGTGGACCAGTTCGCCACCGCCATCTCGCGCTGCGCCTCGTTCATGCTCACCTGCGCCAGCTTCTCCGCCTCGACAAAGGTGGCCGTGGTGAGCTTCGGCCCCACCGGCGGCGCCGTGTTGAACGCCCCGGGCGAACCGGGTGGCGGCGTGCCCGGAGCGGGATTCTGCCCGGTCTGCGCCAACGCGCTGCCAGCTACCATGGCACCCAGCAGGCCAAGCGGCGCCTTGGTCAGGAAATCGCGACGAGTCTTCATGGTTCTCCCCGATGCGCCCCGTGGCTGGAGCGCGTTGCTATCGAATCCAAGAACAGGGCTACCGGGACGGCCGTTTTGGCGGCCTCCGAGTAGATTTTGCTTGCCCCAACTCCTGTTCGAATTCATCGACGAACTCGGTCAGTGATTGTCCGCAGGCATTGCAGAGCTCCCGCAACTGCAGCAAGTCTACTCGACGTTCGCCACGCTCGAC
>DHXA01000256.1:0-4396 GCA_002413455.1 Rhodanobacter sp. UBA5168
CATTTCGAACTTAGTTGATCAGACCATCCCTAGCATCGCCGGAGATTCGCGGGATGCCGCGTGGCGGGAGCCGGAGCATGGCAAAGCAGCACAGCGAAACGCCCGCCGACAGTCATCCTGCGGACGGCCAGCCGGATGACAAGAAGGGCTTCGCGCTGTCCGGCCCGGAGAAGGACGTCGTCGAGGAAAAACGCTCGCCGCGCGCCGCCGTGCTGCACGAGGTCATCCGCCGCGAGGGCGAGCAGGAACTCAGCCGCGGCGTCGCGGCGCTGGGCTGGTCGTCGCTGGCGGCGGGATTGTCGATGGGGTTCTCGCTGCTGGCGCGCGGCCTGCTGCACCGGTATCTGGACGGCGTGCCGGGCCAGTTCCTGCTGGAAAGCTTCGGCTACTCGTTCGGCTTCATCGTGGTCATCCTGGCCCGCCAGCAGCTGTTCACCGAGAACACGATGACCGCCGTGCTGCCGCTGATGACCGAACCGAGCCTGCGACACTTCGGCCGCCTGCTGCGCATGTGTGGCGCCATTCGCATTTTAAGTGGCTCTGCCTCGCTTACGTACCGGGACAAAGCAGGACTGAACTATCTCGCAGAAGCTCGTCAACTTCGCATTGTCAATTTGATTGGTGGCATAGCAATACAACAAGTGCTGAGGCTTTCTATGGCTGGAACCAGGTGAGGTAACGCCAAGTACGTCTTCAAGATCTTTCGGCATCGTGATGACCGTCTGCGTAAAGTTGGCGTCCTTCGAATCCGCAATAAGCTGATTGAGTTCCTGATGCTCGTTTGCATTGTCGTCATCGTGCAGAACCGCATGCACAACACCGAGACCGCTCAGCAAATTCATGAAGCGGTGAATGTTGTATTTACCGAGACAGTCCCGAACATAAGTGCCTTGGGGCAAAGCCAGCTTGCCGTCATCCAGCAACCGGTTGATCAAGGCAGTCTCGCTTGGTCCCTCGACCAGCAAAACATGTTGTGCAAACAGCATTCCCGCCCGGTCAGGATTGAGCCACAAGAAGAATTTCACGGACTCCATCTCAGGCTTGAGGTCTTTCTGCACGCGCCGAGCGGATGGCCCGGGTGGGGGAGTATCAGGAATCTTGTGGGGTGTGCCTGAAATCCCGGGTGCGCGCCGGCCGCGCTGCCGCGCGGGGAGCCGGCTCAGGGCGCCGGCTTGACCGGCCACGGCGCGGCGCGCCAGCAGGCCAGGTAGTACTGGTGCAGCGGGCGCTGCACTGCATCGAGCTGGAAGCTGAAGCCGTCGCGGAACGCGTTGTTGCTGCCGCCGACCCAGGCGCCGATGGAGTGCGAGGCCAGCAGCTGGCCCAGCTGGCCGGGCGGATACGGGCGGCTGATCAGCACGGCGTCGTTGATGGCCTGCGCGCCACCGCGCGGCTGGGTCAGCCGCTCCTGCCGATCGATCGCGAAGTAGGAATGGGTACCGCGCGCCACGATCTCCCTGGCGCGCTTGCTGCCGACCAGGTCGTAGGCGCTGAGGGTGACCTGGCCGGGCCGGCACTGCACCACCAGGCGGTGCTCGCCGCGGCGGTCGACCTGGTTGAGCGTCAGCTCCGGCTCGGGCGCCGCCAGCTGGTAGCTCACCGTGAGCGGCAGCCGGCCGTTGTTGGCCAGCCCGGCGGCGAGCATGCGATCCGCCGAGAGCCAGCTCACCGTGCCGGGCGCGGCCGATGGCGCGGGCACGGCGCGGCCCAGCTCGATGCCCATGCTGGCGAGGTAGGCCGCGGCATCGCCGGCAGCCGCCGCGGGCTGGCCCGCGGGCGACGCCGCAGCGCCGGCCACATCCAGGCCGATGCGGTCGCTGCCGGTGGGCGCCCAGCGATAGAGCCCGCCGAAGTACGCATACGCGCATGCGCCGACGCAGACCGCCGTCTTGCTGGCCTGGCTGGCGTGCCCGGGACGCCGTGGCGTGCCCAGGTGCGTGGCCATCGCCCCGCGGCGGAACTGCCGCCCCAGCGCGATGCCCGCCGCCAGGTCGCCGTGCGGCGAGTTCAGGTACACGTCGGAGCCGGCGGGGATCCTGCCGGCCGCCACCAACGCCGCGAAGCGCTGCGGCGCGCCGGCGTCGAGCTCGCCGTACAGGTACACCTGCGGCACGCGGGTCACCGCCAGGGTCAGGCGGTCGCGGATCACTTGGATCGACAGCGTGCCGGCCGCCCTGCCCCGCGCCTTGCCGTGGGCCGGCGCCGCGCCCGCCCAGGCGACGCCGCCGACCAGCAGCACGCACGCCAGCAGCGCACGGTGCCGGCGGCGGCGGTGAAGGAGGCGCGGGTTCGAAGGGCTGTCCGGCACGGGCGATTCCGACATTCAAACCATGCAGTCTCGGGGCCGGCAGATGTCCCGCAAGTGAACGCGGCCACGACGGCACGGCGGCGCCCGCGCGCACCGCGGCGCGGCGCGACGCAGCGCGCGCTGCGTGAACGACAGCGGCAGCGCGTGCCGGCCCGCCCTTGCCGCGCCGGCGCGGGCGGCGAATAATCCGCCGCGGCGACGCCACCACGGCGCCGCCGCACGCGCCGGATTCCCCACGGCCCCGGGCCGTATCCGCGCGCGACGCCCCCACCAAGGATCCCCGCAGTGACCTTGCTCCACGAGGCGCCGATCGCCGTGCCGGATGTGCCGGCACCGGTCTTCCCCGATTACCGGCTGACCTCGCTGATCGTGGCCTGCGCCATCTTCATGGAGCAGCTGGACGCCACCGTGCTGGCCACCGCGCTGCCAACCATGGCGCGCGATTTCCACGTCACCGCGCCGGCCATGAGCATCGCCATGACCAGCTACCTGCTGGCGCTGGCGATCCTGATCCCGGCCAGCGGCGCGGTGGCCGAGCGCTTCGGCGTGAAGCGCGTGTTCAACACGGCGATCGTGGTGTTCGTGCTCGGCTCGGTCGCCTGCTCGTTCGCCACCAGCCTGCCGCTGATGGTGGCGGCGCGCCTGCTGCAGGGCGCCGGCGGCGCGATGATGGCGCCGATCGGACGGCTGATCGTGCTGCGCACGGTGGAGCGGCGCCACCTGGTGTCGGCGATGTCGTGGACGCTGATCCCCGCGTTTCTGGGGCCGCTGATGGGGCCGCCGCTGGGCGGCTTCATCGTCAGCTACCTCGACTGGCGCTGGATCTTCTACATCAACCTGCCGATCGGCGTGCTCGGCTTCGCGCTGGTGCGCCGCTTCATCGTGGAGCTGCCGCGCGTGGCGCAGCCGGTGCGCTTCGACCTGCGCGGCTTCGTGCTGTGCGGTCTCGCCCTGGGCTGCCTGTTGTTCGGCTTCGAGATGATCGGACAGGCCGCGCCGCTGGGCACGGCGTTGTTGCTGCTGGTGCTCGGCGGCGGCGCGGGCCTGGGCTACCTGTGGCACGCACGGCGCCGGCGCGATCCGCTGCTGGACCTGTCGCTGCTGAGGATCGACTCGTTCCGCCTGTCGGTGGTGTCCGGCTCGCTGATGCGCATCACCCAGGGCGCGCAGCCGTTCCTGCTGCCGCTGATGTTCCAGATCGACTTCGGGCTGTCCGCCGTGCGCAGCGGCGAGCTGATCCTGGCCACCACGCTGGGCGCGATCGTGATGCGCGGCTTCACGCCGGGCCTACTGCGGCGGGTGGGTTTTCGCCGCGGCATGCTGGTCAACGGCATCCTCGCCAGCCTGGGCTACGCGGTGTGCGCGCTGTTCCGTCCCGGCTGGCCGTTCGCGCTGATGTTCGCCCTGCTGTTCTGCTGCGGTGCGTTCATGTCGTTCCAGTTCGCCGCCTACAACACGGTGGCCTACGAGGCCGTGCCCACCGGGCGCATGAGCGCGGCCAGCAGCCTCTACACCACCCTGCAGCAGCTGATGCTGTCGCTGGGCATCTGCAGCGGCGCGCTGATCCTCAAGCTGAGCATGGCGCTGGGCCACCACGCCGAACCGCAGTTGATGGATTTCTCGGTGGCGTTCGTGCTGGTGACCCTGGTCTCGCTCAGCTCGACCCGCTGGCACCTGGGCTTCGCCCGCGACGCGGGGCACGAGCTGAGCGGGCACCGGGCGGGCGCCGGCTGAGCCGATCGGCGTCATCTGCCGGCGGCATCTCATCCGGTGAGACCGCCGCCCGGCCTAATGCGGCGACTCACCCGGGAGCCGTGCATGAACGCCTTGCCTGACCGCCACGCCGCGGCCGATGAACTCGTGCTGCGCGACGCCGGCGATGGCCGCACGCTGGCGCAGCGGCTGCTGCGGCGCTACGCCGCGCGCATCACCGGCGCCTTCGTGATGCCCGGTTCGGAAGGCCGCTTCGCGCCGCTGCCGGACGACCTGCCGCCCGCGCTGGCGCAGGCGCTGCGCGCGCGCGGCATCGAGCAGCTGTACAGCCACCAGGCGCAGGCGTGGAACGCCACGCAAACGGGCGCGCACGTG
>DHXA01000256.1:4627-14999 GCA_002413455.1 Rhodanobacter sp. UBA5168
CGCCAAGGCGCTGTACCTGTTCCCGACCAAGGCGCTGGCGCAGGATCAGGTGGCCGAGCTGCTGGAGTTGAACCAGGCCGGCGCACTCGGCGTCAAGGCGTTCACCTTCGACGGCGACACGCCCGGCGATGCGCGCCAGGCGATACGCCTGCACGGCGACATCGTGGTCAGCAACCCGGACATGCTGCATCAGGCGATCCTGCCGCATCACACCAAATGGGCGCAGTTCTTCGAGAACCTGCGCTACGTGGTGATCGATGAAGTGCACACCTACCGCGGCGTGTTCGGCTCGCATGTGGCCAACGTGATCCGCCGGCTCAAGCGCGTGTGCGCGTTCTACGGCGTCAGGCCGCAGTTCATCCTGTGCTCGGCGACGATCGGCAACCCGCAGGAGCACGCCGAAGCGCTGATCGAGGACGCCGTCACCGCGATCACCGAAAGCGGCGCGCCTAGCGGCGACAAGCATGTGCTGCTGTGGAATCCGCCGGTGGTGAATCCCGACCTCGGCCTGCGCGCCTCCGCCCGCTCGCAGACCAACCGCATCGCGCGGCTGGCGATCAAGTCGGGCATGAAGACGCTGGTGTTCGCGCAGTCGCGCAGCATGGTCGAGGTGCTCACGAAGTATCTGAAAGATGTGTTCGACCACGACCCGCGCAAGCCCGCGCGCATCCGCGCCTATCGTGGCGGCTACCTGCCGAAGGAACGCCGCGCGGCCGAACGCGAGATGCGCGCCGGCACCATCGACGGCATCGTCAGCACGTCGGCGCTGGAACTGGGTGTGGACATCGGCAGCCTCGACGTCGTCGTGCTCAATGGCTATCCGGGCTCGGTCGCGGCCACCTGGCAACGCTTCGGCCGCGCCGGCCGGCGCCAGCAGTCCGCGCTGGGCGTGCTAGTGGCCAGTTCCGATCCGCTCGATCAATACCTGGTGCGCCATCCGGAGTTCTTCCAGGGCGCACCGCCCGAGCACGCGCGCATCCATCCCGATCAACCGCTGATCCTGCTCGACCACATCCGCTGCGCCGCGTTCGAGCTGCCGTTCGTCGGCGACGAGATGTTCGGCACCGAGGTCGCCACGCCGTGGCTCGACGTGCTGGGCGAGGAAGGCGTGCTGCATCGCGAGGGCGATCGCTGGGAATGGATCGCCGACAGCTATCCGGCCATCGCAGTGTCGCTGCGCTCGGTCGCCGACGGCAACTTCGTGGTGGTCGATCGCACCGACGGTCGCCAGACCATCATCGCCGAGGTCGACTACTCCGCCGCCGCCGTGACCTTGTACGAAGGCGCCATCCACATGATCCAGTCCACGCCCTACCAGGTGGAGAAGCTGGACTGGGAAGGCCGCAAGGCCTACGTCACCCGCGCCAGCGTCGACTACTACACCGACGCCATCGATTACACCAGGCTGAAAGTGCTCGACTGCTTCGAGAGTTCGCACGCCGGCTGCGGCCACGCGCGTCACGGCGAGGTGCACGTGGTGCGCCGCGTGCCCGGCTACAAGAAGATCCGTTTCTATTCGCACGAGAACATCGGCTACGGCCCGGTCAACCTGCCCGACCAGGAGCTGCACACCACCGCCGTGTGGTGGCAATTGCCGCAGGCGGTGCTGGAGGCGGCGTTCGAGCAGCGTCAGCAGGCGCTCGACGGTTTTCTCGGTGCCGCCAACACGCTGCATATCGTCGCCACCGTGGCGGTGATGGCCGAAGCGCGCGACCTGCAGAAATCCGTCGGCAGCGGCGACGGCGCGTGGTTCGTCAGCGCCGACATGCGTGGGCGCGGCCAGCTGCGCGGCAGCGACGGCCAGCCTGCCGCGCTGGCGACGGATGCGCCGTTCACGCCCACCGTCTATCTCTACGATGCGTTCCCCGGCGGCATCGGCCAGAGCGAGCCGCTATTCCATCGCCGCGAAGATCTGGTCGCGCAATCGATCACCCTGATCGAACGCTGTGACTGCCGCGCCGGCTGCCCCGCCTGTGTCGGGCCGGTGCTGGCCGCCGACGAGGGTGCCGCCACAACGCCGAAGGCACTGGCTTTGCGCGTGCTCGCCCTGCTGGTGGCGTTGTGAGCGCATTGACAGCGCGGATGCGCCAACTGCGTGCTGAGGCAGGTCAAGCATCCGCGGGAAAGGAACTGCGCCCGCAGCGTCAGCCGATCCTTTCCGTCGCCGATATCGCGCCGTCCGGTCGCGCGATCTCCCCTGACCTTCGCCGACTGCTGCAGCGCCATGCGCAGGTGAAGCGAGGGACGGTCGCACTCTCGTCCGGCGACCGCGACGTTCCCGGCATCGAAATCTTCCCCGGCCTGCGTTACACCGAAACCTGCGTCGACTGGCTCACTCCACCAACCATCATCGACGCCACCTTCGCGCGGATGGATCCGCTACATCACGACCGCCTGCTGCATTTCGATACCGAAACCACCGGCCTGGCCGGCGGCACCGGCACCCGCGCGTTCATGATCGGCGCCGCCGACTGGATCGATGGCCGCTTCCGCATCCGCCAGCTCACCATCACCAGCATGGCCGCCGAGTCCGCCATGCTGCGCGCCTTCGCCGGCTGGCTCAGCGAAGACACTGTGCTCGTCAGCTACAACGGCAAATGCTATGACGCGCCATTGCTGGCCACGCGCTATCGACTCGCGCGCATGCCCAATCCGCTGCTTGGCCTGGGCCATCTCGACCTGCTGCATCCGGTGCGGCGGCACTGGAAAGGCCAGTGGGAGAACTGCCGGCTGGCCACGGCGGAACGTCTGCTGCTGGGCGTGGTACGCGAGGACGACCTGCCGGGATCGGAGGCTCCGGCCGCATGGCTCACCTACCTGCGCGGCGGCTCGGCGGCCAATCTGCGGCGGGTGGCGCAGCACAACGCGCAGGATCTGAAGAGCCTGGCGGGAGTGTTGGTGCATATGGCGAAGATGGAAAGGTGCTGCCGCTTGCCGTAGCGCTGGGTCATCGGCCATCCAGCACCGGCACGCGCGTTCGACGGCGGCTATTGCAGGTATCCGACCACGAGACGCGTGGTCTCGTCGACGAGTTTTCCCACCGCTTCATCCGAGAGCATGTCGGAGCGGTGCAAAACCGCCGTATGGGTCAGCGCCTCTATCGATGTCCCGCACACGAATGCCGCAAGTCCGAGGTCGACCATGCGAATTTCATCGCTGTGGCCTTCGAGATAGGTCCTGAAGAGCGCATAGGTTTCGCGATTGAAGGCTTCTACATTCTCGAGGCGTCCCGTGCGCGGAATCTGCTCTGCAAGGACGCGGTGTAGCTTGGGATCGATGCGATGCGCCTCGATCGCCGCGGCAACAAGCCTGCGCACCCCTTTCTTGACCGGCTGCGAGGCGATCTCCGCCAGCGCGGCGCGGACGACCTGCATGATTTCCTGGTGATGGCGCTCGATGACGGCGGCAACGAGCGCGTCCTTGCCGGGGAAATACTGGTAAAGCGAGCCGACGCTCACGCCCGCCACCTCAGCGATCCGGTTGGTGCTGGCCTTGTCGAAACCTTCCCTGACCAGAATGCGAGCTGTCGCTTCGATCAGCGCGTCGACCGTCGCGCGCGACCTCTCCTGGGAAGCGTGTTTCCTGGGTTTCGTGAGTGGTTTGCGCGCCATGTCCTGCGCTCCGAATGCGAGTGGAAAATAAGAGCCATCGCTCACATTCTATCCCAAGGCGGGGAGACGGTTGTGGCCACGCCGCCGACGGGACCGTTCTCCGTGTGCCGCGCAACCCGCCATCGCGCGCAAATCATTCAGGAGCGAGAGACCACGACATGCATGACATAGTGAAACGTCTGTTCCGATACAAAGCTTGGGCGAACGACGAGCTGTTGACGGCGTTGGCCAAGCTTGGCGATGAAGCCCCTGTCACGAATCTGGCCATCAAGGCGTTGAGCCACGGCCATGTCGTCGACCGGATCTTTGCCGCACACCTGAGACGAAGAGATCACGCCTACACGTCGGCCAACCTGAGCCAGATGCCGACGCTGAAAGATTTGTCCACCGACATCCGGACAAGCGATCGTGAGTACGTCGACTACGTGTCGGCGCTTGACGGCGACCAACTGGCCGAACGGATCGACTTCACTTTTACGGACGGCGCCCCAGGCTGCATGTCCCGCGAGGAGATGCTCATGCATTTGATCACCCACGGCGTAGGTCACCGGGGACAGGTCAGCGCGGTCATGCTGCTCAATGCCGTCGCACCGGCGAACGATGGTTTCGCGACCTATTTGCACAAGGCCGAGGCTTTGACGAGAGGGCGCGCTGGCTCGTGATGGCATGGACGGACCGCGCTCTGTGGGCAAAGTCCCGACAGCCATCGACCCCGTTGCAGAGCGCGAGCGACTGTGTGCCGTTCGAGCTCCATCTGCGACGCGGCCAGTCACCCAACCAGGCGGCGATGCCAACGCCCGAAGGCCGACAGGCGTGCGCGATCGTCCTGCGCGCGCTGATCGAACAGTAACGACAGAATCCGGAGAACACTCATGCGCACTCTCATCTCATCCGGCTCCCCGCTTGAGCCCCAGATCGGCTTCTCGCGCGCAGTTCGCGTGGGCAATCTACTGGCGGTCGCCGGCACGGCTCCCATCGCAGCCGATGGCTCGGTGGCCGCGCCAAACGATGTTTACGGCCAGACCAGGCGATGCCTCAAGATCATCGCCGCCGCCATAGGCGATGCCGGCCTGAGCCTGGACGATGTCATCCGTACTCGGATCATGCTCACCGACATCTACACCTGGCGCGACGCCGCCCGGGCGCACGGAGAATATTTTGCCGCGATCAAGCCGGCCTGCACCTTCGTTGAGGTGACACGCTTCATCGATCCGGGCTGGCTCGTGGAAATGGAAGCGGACTGCGTAGTCCGGGGCGCCTTGGAGTCCTGAATCCCATGAACCTGCATACGCCCCAGGCAATCTTTCTCCTTGGCTTGCTTCTGTACGTTGTCGTCCGTTCGGTGTATCAGCAGCGCGCTGCTGGCGCCACGATCACGGTCACGCGCTCGAACAAGCGCGATCGCTTCCTGGTGCTCCTCGTCGTTCTCGGGCAGGTCGTCACTCCCTGAGTCGCGTCCATCTGCTCGGACGCTTCAAGGACTGGAATGCTTTCGGATCGCTGCGATGGCGAAATTTTCTGACCGTGTTCGTCATGCTTTTCGCACGACGAATTCACCGGCCTTACACCGATCCACGGTGTCCTTTGCATCGGATTCCCGCGTTCGCGGAAATGATGAACAACGAGGCGATCGTTCGAGCTGGCTAATGAGACATCGTGCCGGAAGTTTCCACCCGGAACTCCTTCACCGTGATCACGGCACCCTTTCGCGCCGGCTTGCCGCCATCGACACGGACGAAGGAAATGGTCAGCTTGTCGAGGTTCGCGGGTGCGATCCGCGCCAGCGCATCGGTGGCGGGGAAAGCGATCTGCACGCCGTCGGCCATCGTCGGCATCGACATGCCCTTCATCACCGGGTGATTCAACATGCCGGTGATCTCGAACGGCCCCAGCGTGCCCAGCAGATACGTCGTTTCGGGCTGGGACATCCCCGCCTTCGCGGGCAGGTTGATATAGATCTTGTAGAAGTAGCCGCCTTGCTTTCCCAGCTCGGTCAAGCGGACGCTATCGAGCACGACCCGCAGTGAATTGTCGGCTGGTGCACGCACCTTCGTGGCGGCCTGCTTCAGCAGCAGCGATCGCACCTGGTTGCGATCCGCTTCGCTCAGCGGCACCACGATGCTGACCGATCTTTCATCCAGCGCCAGCTGTTGGCCGCCTCCCAGCGACACCGCAAGCGCGCCCTGCGGTGTCGACGACAGTGCCTGCAGCGTCACGGCTGGCGGCGGGGGCGGCGGCGGCGCGGGAAGCGCGGTTGGCATGGTTCCGTCTTCGTACTGGTAGCCCAGAGCCGTTTCGGAGATTGCCCAGCTGCGTGCCATGGCGGCGACTGCCGGACCGTAGTTGAAAGATCCCGACCAATAGGGATCCGTGCGAACCGGCATGGTCCGCCCGGCGCCGGCATTGCACCAGGCGGCCCACAGGCGATCGATATTGCCGTGGTGAACCCAGAAGATCGGGTCCTTCGGCGATATCGTGACATTGCTCATCGCGCCGCCGATCAGGTTGTGTACCGGATTGTGCGGCAGCGTTTCCACGGTCGTCTCGAACGCATTGGTCAGGCCGCGCTGGAAATTGACCACCGTGCCGGCAAACGGGTCGAGGCTGAGCGCGTTGGTCACGTCCGTGCTCTGGCGGTTGACGATGTAGAGCGGCGACGTGGTGTCGGTGAATTCGATCGGCATCACCGGGGTGGTGTAGTAGTCCCAATAGGGGATCATCAGGTTCGGGTTGCCCGCCACCTTGCGCAGTTGCGCTTCGAATCGAAACAGCAGGCCGCGGTGCCAGGCGAGAAAATACGCCACGCGATGCGGACAGAAGTTTTTGTGCACGTTGACCCAATACGTCCAACTGGACGGATCGGCGGCGTTGGTATTGGCCTTCATCCGGCTTATCGCATTCAGGTAAACCTGGAACATCGGCGTGGTGCAGAACGTGCTCCAGCTCGGCCGCACTTTCAGCGTGGCGCTGAAAGCCACGCGTGGGAGAAGCGGAACCAGCGCAAGCGTGAGTGAGGACTGCAGAAAACGCCGTCGGGAAATCATGTTGTTCTCCATACGCTCGAATTCACCAAGCCGACCGCGCCACGGCGATCACCGCCAACAGGGGCCTCAGGCTGAGCACGTGAGGACCTCCCTGCGACATGAAAAGCGCGTGCCGGTCTGTCATAGGCTCGTGGCTGCCCAAGGCCGGCACACGCATGCAACGCCGATCACCGACCGCGCCCGGCGGCAGCTACGGCAATACCCAGTGTTTTCTGGCGCGTCGCCCTTTGGCGGGCAGCGCCGCTTCACGCCTTGGCTATCTTTCTACTGCTAGGTTTTTACCCTGTCATCATCCAAACGGATGACGCAAAAAAGACGGCATGGCCGCGGGAGAACCGCATTTGGACCGTCGACGCAGCACACAGTTGATCGATGCCCTTTACGGCATGGATTTGCGTGCGCCGGATTGGGTGCCTTTCCTTACGCTCGTCGCGCAGGCGTTTCGTTCGCATGTCGTTGCCGTGCAGATCCACGACCACGCCCATCGGCACGGCCGGCTGACGACGGCCATTGGCCTGTCGCCGCGGCTGATGGCGCTCCACCCCACCCTGTCCTACGAGCATCCCTGGTTTGAGCGCGGCGCCAGCAGGCTGTTGCTGGAAGGGATCGCCGACGATCGCGGCCTGATGGATGAAGCCGAACTGCGAGCTACGCGGTACTACGCCGAATTCATGCAGGACGCCGGCATCGGCCATGGCATGGCGCTGCGCATGCATGCGCAAGGGCCCAACGACCTTGCCCTGCTGACCATCAACCGGGATTGGCAAACCGGGTATTACGAGGAACACGAATGCGAGCTGGCGCGATCGCTGCTGCCCCATCTGTGCAACGCCTACGCGCTGCAGCAGCGCCTTGGCTGGCTGAACCAGGAGAGCCACAACTTTCACGCGGCGCTGGATCAACTGACCGACGGCGTGCTGCTGCTGAATGCCGAGGGGCAGCTACGGTTCTGCAACAGCACGGCCCAGCAGATGGAAGCCGATCGCCTGTTCACACGCCGGGCAGACGGTCGTCTGAGTCTGTACTGGCCGGCCGACGAGCAGCAGCTGCGACAGACCCTGCCGCAGCTTTGCGCCAGCATCGCGAGCCGGCCGCTCATCCAGCAACTGCACAGCCGTGACGGCGTGCTGGCGGGCACGCTCAAGTTCTGTCCCGCCGGCATGGTGGCGGGTACACAGTGGTCGCAGTACGACATCCGGGTGATCGCCTTCGTCAAGACCGTGACCTCCGGCAGTGCGGCGTCCCTCGGCGAGGGGTTGCAGCGCCAATGGGGTTTCACCAGCGCTGAAGCGCAGCTGGCGCAATGGCTGATGCAGGGCATGTCGCTTTCCCAGGCCGCCGAGCAAGGCGGCGTCACCATCAACACCGTGCGCACCCAACTGCGCTCACTCTTCGACAAGACCCAGACCCGCCGGCAAGCCGAGCTGATGCGGGTGCTGCTGCGGCTCTCGCCTACGTGAGCCTCGCCGAAGGTGGCGTTCGCCACTCGAATACGCTCCGGAGAAAACAGTCCGTCCATCTGACGCAGTCGAACGTCCGGAGGCCTCTGCGCCACCCAGTGGGAGGTAACATGAAAAAGTCCTCTTTAGCTTTGGTTCTGGCCATGGTCGTGCTGGCCATGCCCTGCGCGTATGCCGCCGACGACCTTTGCGCCGTGGGGCCCACGCATTGCAAGATCCTGAAGGAAGACGCCAGGGTGCGCGTCATCGACTACACCGCCAAAGCCGGTGACAAGGTCGCCATGCATACCCACCCGGCCCATGTCATTTATGTTCTCAAGGGAGGACGGACGAAGTTCACCCTGCCGGACGGGAGCACGACGGAACGCGATCTGAAACCCGGCGACGCCGTGATCAATCCGGCCGTCACCCACGCCACGGAGAACGTGACCGCGCTCCACGCGATCATCGTGGAGATGAAGGAGTAGAGGCACGTCAGGCAGATGGGCGCGCGCGATTTTCGGGCCGCTCCACCGTTCGATGGAAACGAGAACGGCGCCGTAGCGATACGGCGCCGTTCTTTATGGGGTCGAGCAAATCGCAGGTGGAGCTAGATGCCATCTGCAGCCGGTAGCGTCAGCTCGGCCCGCTGTTCGGCATCGGCCGTGTTCCATCGACGCATGTAGTCGAGCTTCTTCGCCGTGATGTCTGCAGCGTGCTCGCTATACCAGGCTTCGGCGGCGGGTGTGACATTGACCCAGGCGGTCTTGGCCATCCACTCGCGGAAATCGGACGACTGCATGCTGTACTTCGCGCCGGCCTGGTTGTGGATCGGCAGCAGCGAGAAGCGTGCCTTCCACACGCCCATGCGCGGACTGACCAGCGCGTAGTAGGTCTTGCCCGCATCCAGATGCGCCACCATGAAATCCGCGTTCTCGGCGATCACCATAAACAGGTGCTCACCCGGCTCGGCCTGATAGGCGATCTTGGTCTTGCTCGACACGATGCCGATGAACTTGTCCTGCTTCTCGCGCGTGTCGTACACCGACGACTGGATCGCCCCGCCCAGCGACGACGGCCGCATGAACACCACCAGTGCCTTGCCCGGCTCCGGCTGCGGCGCCGAGCCGCCCGACTTCACCATCAACGATGACTGGCAGCCGGTCAGGCCGGCCAGCAGCAGGATGGCCAAACTCCATCGAATCAAACGCATTGTTGCTTTCCCCTGTGACTGCACGATTAAGAAAAAGTGCTTCTATAAGTGACCCTACCCCGGCTACCCGAACGCCTCCAGCAGTGGGATTGACGCCTCTGGCCCGTTTGATTTCCGTGTCCGGCTTCCGTGACTCACAGTCCGATAACTCGATTCCAGTCAGAGATATACATATATATTCTTTGAAATTCGGTAGGTAATAACATGCGATTGTGAGCAATGAAGTTCCTAGCTTTTTCCAACTCATCCATGCGTTGACGAAGCCAATGTTGCGATGGAATGATAGAAAAAAATTCCCATTTTTCCGTGATGATAGATGCCAACATTCCGAAATCAACGAAGCCAAGAAGATCTCGTTTTTGCCCCTCAAGCCATGAGTCTTTCATAGCCGTGGCCTGTCTAGTCTCAGCATGTAATCTTATCTTTGCTGGAAGCTTTTCCCACCAGTCGAGACCATCTTTTTCTTCCAGCGTTTCACGAATAAGGGTTCGCACTTCGTTCTCGAAGCAATAAAGTAGCGCATAGAGACGCGCCATTTCGAGAGCTTCGTTTCGCCTAGCCACTCCGAATGGGGCAAGTACCTCTGCAAGCAGGCGTTCTTCTGACTGAGCGTTATTGGCTCCAATTTGAATTCCTGCACCTTGAAAAATAGCCGCCTCCGATTCGAACATTAAGCCACGGAAGAGAAAATCCCTCAAGTCTTTTTGAGTGTTAGCCAATCAAGTGCTCCTTGAGTGATTTAAAGATTGAATTGTAGACTTCCACATCTTTAGTTGCAGGCAAATGAATTTGAATGTTGTAGTGCAATCCGGGAGCTGTCATCAATGACGGAGGCAAATTACCCGGAACTTGCGGTGCTACGTTACTCTCCTGCGGTAAAATGGTTGGCACTTCAGGCGACTTTTCTGTCGAGCTTTGGACGTGATCTATATCAGCAAGCTTGAGAAGTGCGAAAAAAGTTCGCGCCATCAATTCAGCTGGCCGATCCGTTGCGTTGTGGACGCTCTTAAACTTCCCTTCAATTAAATTTTTATCCTTATCGCTAGGGTGAGTTTTTATTACGAA
>DHXA01000214.1:0-612 GCA_002413455.1 Rhodanobacter sp. UBA5168
GTGCTGCCGATGCGCGCCCCCGCCGCCGGCGAGCCGCGCATCACGCTGAGCCTGCCCACCCTGCTGGAAACCCACGCGTTGTACCTGCTGGTCTCGGGCGAGAAAAAACGCGACCTGCTCGCCGACGTGCGACTCGGCCTCGATGCCGCGCAGAACTACCCGGTGCGCGCGGTGCTGATCCAGCAGCGCGTGCCGGTGGCGGTTTACTGGTGCCCGTGATGCCGCATTACCCGTCGTCCATCTGATATCCACCCCGCGTCACGCGACGCGGCCGCTGTCCCGGAGTTTTCGCATGAGCACGCTGCACCCCGTTGTCGCCGAAGTCACCGAACGCCTGCGCGAGCGCAGTCGCGAGACGCGTGCGGCCTACCTCAGCCGGATCGATGCGATCGACCGCAGCGGGCCGCAGCGCGAGCACCTGTCCTGCGGCAACCTCGCGCACGGCTTCGCCGCCTGCGGCAGCGACGACAAGGCTGCCCTGCGCAGCGGCCGTCGCGCCAACCTCGCGATCGTCACCGCCTACAACGACATGCTCTCGGCGCACCAGCCGTACGAGCGCTATCCGTCGCTGATCCGCCGGATCGCGCGCGACGCCGGCTTCACCGCGCAGGT
>DHXA01000214.1:887-1363 GCA_002413455.1 Rhodanobacter sp. UBA5168
ATGTTCGACGGCGCGCTGTACCTGGGCATCTGCGACAAGATCGTGCCGGGCCTGCTGATCGGCGCGCTGAGTTTCGGCCATCTGCCCGGGGCGTTCGTGCCGAGCGGGCCGATGCCCAGCGGCATCCCCAACGAGCAGAAATCGAAAGTGCGCCAGGCCTGGGCCGACGGCAAGGCGAGCAAGGCCGAGCTGCTCGAAGTCGAGGCCGCGTCGTACCACACCGCCGGTACCTGCACGTTCTACGGCACCGCCAACTCCAACCAGATGCTGATGGAGATCATGGGCCTGCACCTGCCAGGCGCCAGCTTCGAGGCACCGGACACGCCGCTGCGCGACGCGCTGACCGCGGAGGTGGTGCGTCGCATCGGTGCCTTCAGCGCGCCAGGCGAAAACCTGCTGCCGGTCGGCCACATCGTCGACGAGCGCGCGATCATCAACGGCGTGATCGGCCTGCACGCCACCGGCGGCTCCACCAA
>DHXA01000214.1:1579-2526 GCA_002413455.1 Rhodanobacter sp. UBA5168
CAGGCTGCCGGCATCCAGCTGCGCTGGGACGATTTCGACGCGCTGTCCGGCGTGATCCCGCTGCTGGCGCGCGTGTATCCGAACGGCTATGCCGACGTGAACCAGTTCCACCAGGCCGGCGGCATGGCGTTTCTGATCGACCAGCTGCTCGGCGCCGGCCTGCTGCATGGCGACGTCAGCACCATCTTCGGCACCGGCCTGGACGGCTATGCGCAGATTCCGCAACTGGACGACGACGGCGCGCTGCGCTGGGCGCCGGTATCGAGGCAGAGCGGCAACCGCGGCGTGCTTCGGGGCGTCGACGAACCGTTCCGCGCCGACGGTGGCCTGCGCATGCTCGACGGCAACCTCGGCCGCGCGGTGATCAAGGTGTCGTCGGTGCCGGACGACCGCCTGCTGATCGAGGCGCCGGCGATCGTGTTCGACGACCAGGACGAAGTGGCCGCCGCATTCAAGCGCGGCGAACTCAATCGCGACTTCGTCGCGGTGGTGCGCTTCCAGGGCCCACGCGCGAACGGCATGCCCGAACTGCACAAGCTCACCCCCACGCTGGCGCTGCTGCAGGATCGCGGCCACCGCATCGCGCTGCTCACCGACGGCCGCATGTCCGGCGCGTCCGGCCGTGTGCCGGCCGCGATCCATGTCACCCCCGAAGCGGTCGCCGGCGGCAACATCGCGAAGATCCGCAGCGGCGACATGATCCGGCTCGACGCGGTGAATGGACGTCTGGACGTCCTGATGGAAGCGCACGAACTGGACGCACGCCTGCCGCACACCGCCGACCTGTCCGCCCAGCACAGCGGCATGGGCCGCGAACTGTTCGGCCTGTTTCGGCAGGCCGCGGCCACCGCCGATCTCGGCGCCGGCGTGCTCTGAATCCTTTCCCTATTCCGGAGCCTGACGTGACCCGCCCCATCGAGCACAAGCAGCAACAGATCGAAGCCACC
>DHXA01000214.1:2778-4536 GCA_002413455.1 Rhodanobacter sp. UBA5168
GCCGATGGCGCGCGCGCTGGTCGCCGGCGGCATCCCGGCGATCGAGGTGACCTTGCGCACGCCAGCTGCGCTGGCGGCGATCCGTGCGATCGCCGCCGAAGTGGAAGGCGCGATGATCGGTGTCGGCACGGTGCTCAACGCCAAAGACCTGCACGCAGCGCAACAGGCTGGCGCGCGCTTCGCCGTGTCGCCCGGCATGTCGCCTTACCTGCTCGACGCCGCTGATGACAGCGAGCTGCCGTTGCTGCCCGGCGCCGCCACCGCGAGCGAGGCCATGAGCCTGCTCGAGCGCGGCTATCGCCACCTGAAGTTCTTTCCCGCGGTGCCGGCCGGCGGCCACAAGCTGCTCGGCGCCTGGGCCAGCCCGCTGCCGCAGATCCGCTTCTGCCCCACCGGCGGCATCAGCCTGGCCAGCGCATCGGATTTTCTCGCCTTGCCCAACGTGCTTTGCGTGGGCGGCTCGTGGCTGACACCCGCCAACCTGCTCGCCGCCGGCGACTGGGCCGCCATCGAGTTGCTGGCACGCGAAGCGGCTGGATTGCGCGGGTCTGCCTGAGCGGGATTCCCGCAGCAGACTTACAGCGATTCGATTTCCAGCCGCGCCATCACCGCGTCGGTGACACGCGCGCAGCGCTGGCCCATGAACGGGAATGCCTCGCTCATGGTGGCGGCGAGCGTGCCCTGCAACGAGGTGCGCAACAAACGGCGCGCGCGGTGCAGGCGAGTCTTCACCGTCTCCGGCTTGATCGCCAACAGCTGGGCGGTTTCCTCCACTGTGCATTCCTCGACCTCGCGCATCATGTAGACCGTGCGGAACGCCTCGGGCAATTCGTCGATGGCGTGTTCGAACAGATGGCGAATCTGTGCGCGGGAAGCGGACACGGCCGGATCCTCGTTGCCGAATTTCGAGGGAAACTGGATGACCTAGTGGCTATCGTCTGGCGCCCCATCGATCTGCCAGGTATGCGCACAATGCGGGCGCGAGCAGCCAGACAAGGAACCTGACGACATATTTCGCATATATGCGGCGCATCGTCACGACTCGGTCAGTTGCCACTGCTACCCGGCTTCACATACGTTTCGAACAATTCGTCAATCCGCCGGTACTCGTCGTGCCACGAATCCGGATGCACGAAGCCATGGCGCTCCATCGGGTACAGCGAGATCCAGAAGTCCTTCTTGTGCAGCTCGATCAGGCGCTGGTACATGCGGATCGAATCTTCGGTGAGGACGTTGTCGTCGATCAGGCCGTGCTCGATCAGCAGCGGGTCCCGCAGCTGATCGGCGTATTCGATCGGCGAGCTGGTCTTGAACGCTTCCGGATCGAGCTGCGGATCGTTGAGGATGTTGGCGGTGTATTCGTGGTTGTACAGCGTCCAGTCGCTGACCGGACGCAGCGCGGCACCGGCGGCGAATTCGCCCGGTGCGCGCAGCAGCGCCATCTCGGTCATGAAGCCGCCATAGCTGCCGCCGTAGATGCCGACGCGCTTCGGATCGACGTGGTGGTTCTGCACCAGCCATGCCTTGCCGTCGAGCAGATCTTCCAGCTCGGGATGGCCCATCTGGCGGTAGATCGCGGTGCGCCACGCGCGGCCGTAACCTTCCGAGGCGCGGTAATCCATGTCCAGCACCACGTAACCCTGCTGCACCAGCAGGTTGTGGAACATCTGCTCGCGAAAGTAGTAAGTGGACGACAGCGTGACGTTCTGCAGGTAGCCGGCGCCGTGCACGAAGATCACCGCCGGTTTCGATGCACTG
>DHXA01000214.1:4793-5175 GCA_002413455.1 Rhodanobacter sp. UBA5168
CTCGCGTGGTGCGCCACCCGCGGACGGCTGCACGGCCAACTGCGCAAACATGTACGGCGAGGAATGCAGCACGGCGAGCCGGGTGCCATCGGGCGACAGCTTGAAGTCGTCCATGCCCTGATAGTGGGTGATACGGCTCAGCGTGCCGCCCTCGACCGGCAGCCGGTAGACGTCGTAGCTGTAGGGCGCGACCTTGTTGGTGCGCACGTAGAACCACTTGCCGTCGTCGCTGAGCAGCGGATGGCTGACCTCGAACTTGCCGGAGGTCAATGCCTTCGCCTTGCCATCGAGCGTCTTGCTGTACAGCTGCGAATAGCCGGTTTCCTCGCTCAGGTACCACAGCGTGCGGTTGTCCTTGAGCCAGCCGAAATCGTTGAAGTTC
>DHXA01000234.1 GCA_002413455.1 Rhodanobacter sp. UBA5168
CACGTCGATCAGGCTGCTCTTGCCGATGCCGGAGTCGCCCGAAATCAGGGTCAATTCGCCGGGCGCCAGTGTCAGGTCGGCGACGGCCAGGCCGGCCGATGGCGGCGTCCACCGCATCCGTTCGACATGCAGCGTATCGCTGGAATACGTCGTCGCGCGCGACGGCGCCACCGACGAACGGTCCGGATCGAGATGCATGTATCGCTGCCACAGTTCGAATGCCGGAGCAGCCGAGCGCAGCTGCTGGAAGCTCTGCCGCGTCGTTACCAGATAAGGCAGCAGGCGCCCGAGCAGCAGACACACCGCGATGAGCGACGACTGGTCGATCCCGTGCCAGCGATGGGCGAGCACGAACAGCGCCGCAATACCGATCGCCGCCAGCAGTTCGAGCAGCAGCCGCCCGGACGCCGTCAGTTCCAGCTGACGCCGGTAGCCGTGGCACAGTCGCGCGGAAATCGCGCCGTAACTCGCTTTCTCCGTGTCCTCCCGCTCGAACGAGCGGACGTGACGCAGGCGCCGCGGAAAATCCTCGCTGTGCCAGAACAATCGCGTCATGTCCGCGACGTACTGGCGGCTGACCAGCGATTGCTCGCGGCCAAAGGAACGCGACGCCAGCAGGCCGAGACCTGCCAGCAGCGGCGTGGCCAGCATCAGCGGCGGCGATACCCAGAACGCGAAACCGAGACTGACGGCAGCGGTGACGCCGGCGATCAGCAATTGCTGCAGGGCGCTGAAAGCCTGCACGATGACTTCGACGTTGTGGGTGAGCACATGGGCGATTTCCGCGGACGTCGAATCCGCCAGCGACGTCAACGGAGCATCGATCAGGCGCGCGTGGACCCGGCACCGCAGGCTCATGCCGTAGCGGCCCACCAGGCGCGCTCCCAACCGCGCCGCCTGCCAACGCAACAGGGCTAAGGCAACCATCGCGGCGGCGAAGATGGCCGCCTGCATGTCGACGCTGCGGCCCGCGTCGAACAGCGCACCGCCGAACGGTAGCGCGTGTCCCGGCTGGACCAGCGGTACCAGCAGCACCGCCGCGAGGCTGCCCGCGAATGCAGCGCCCAGCGACAACACGACATACGCCGCCGTTTCCACCAGCTCGATGCCGGTGAGTGTGCGCACCAGCGAACGCAGCAGAGCATGCGCCCGATCAGATGCCGGCGACGGCTCGCCCGACATCTCTACGAACTCGCGCTGGTGGACGGCAGCATCGGCCGCGGCTTCGATGACACGTCATTTCCCATGCCAGTGAGTGCAGGCCCCTGCAGAAAAGGTTGCCCCGCGCCGCCGCAAGCGATCCGGGACTCAGCCAAGAAGTCGCCGCAGTGCGTCGACGGAGTCGCGCGGATGACGCCCGCGGTGCAGCTGATGGACGCCCGCCTGCGTCAGCCGCTGTCCGAACCGATGCCAGCCCGGCTGCGTGGCCGCATACGGCTGATCGGCACACAGCCGTGCAGCGATTTCGTCCACCGGGACCGGACTCAGCAGGACATCGGGATCCTCGGCCGATTGACTGGAAACGAACACCGCGCCGACCAGCTCCATTGGCGCCGACGCGAGCCGGCCATGGCCCTGTCGCAGATCGGCTTCGAACTTTTCGACACCACTGCGGCGACGGATGATGGGCGCCTGGCCGATCCAGCGCCGGGCCTCATCGTCGTCGACGAAGCGCAGCGCATCGGCCTGCACGTGCAGATAGTTGGCGACGCCGGCGGCGAGCAGGCTCTCTGGCTGCACGAACACCGCGTCCTCGGCGAGAAAGTCCACTCCCTGCAGCAGACTGTGCAGGGCCAGTGTCGATTTGCCCGAGCCGCTGGCTCCCAGCAGCAGGACACCGCGCCCCTGCTTGCCGACACAGGCACCGTGCAACGGGACCAGACCCATGCCGCGCGCCGCCAGGGTGAAGACGGCGAATTCAATAAGCTCATAGCGCAAATGGTAGGGACGGCTCAGCATGTCTTCCGAAGCCACCACCAGGCCCCGGCGCTGCCCGGGCGACAGCACCACGTAATTCGACGCGTCCATCACGCCACAGAGCAGGCCCGCGCCCGACTGCACCTGCACCGGCGGAGGGTCGGCGCTGCCTGGCGAAGCCTGCCGCGGCAGGAGGCGCAGCTCGATACGGAACTCCGGTCCGGCCATCGGCAGCTGCTGCGGTGGCAGGCCACCATAGGCCGACTCGACCAGATGCAGCAGCGCCTGGCTGGTGCTCTCGAATCGAAAACGTCCACCCAATATCTGCTTGTGCACAGAGAAGTGGCGGCCGGACCGTTCGCTAAAAGGATCGACGGCGGCGTCTCGAACACCGTGGCCTGGCGTCAGCGCCATCGTCGCGGGCCAAAGGTGTCAGCCGTCTTGATGGCGTAGCGCAGCACGGCAGGAATCCCGAATGGTCTGGGCGGTGTGTGCGGCTTCAGCACGAAAAGGTTGCGTCCCGCAGCGCCGCACCGCAGCGCAGCGCACAAATTATTTTTGCCGCGCCAGGCAACCGAAGATCCGCGCTCGGGCACTCACCTGCAGACACCCAAATTGAACGATGAAGCCGGCACGCCTGCCCGACGCTGATGCGCGCCGCGGCCTGCCCCACCACGGCTCCGATTGAGGCTGCTTCGAGATGCTAAAGATTCAGGTCGGCCACTCCTACTTTCTGAGATACGACGGGAAACAGTGGGAGCGCGGCAAACCTTACCCTCCGCTGGCCACGATCCAGATCGCCGCACTGCTGCGGCAGATGGGACATGAAGTCGCACTGTTCGACGCCATGCTTGCCGACGGCGTCGAGGACTACGAAGGATCGCTGCGGGCCACGCGGCCGGACGTGGTGGTCATCTACGAGGACAACTTCAACTACCTGACCAAGATGTGCCTCGGCCGCATGCGCGAGGCGGCCTGCCAGATGATCGCCGAAGCACGCGCCCATGGCGCCCGGGTGATCGTGGCGGGCTCCGACGCTTCCGACCATCCGGATGCCTTTCTCGCGGCAGGCGCACATGCGGTGCTGATCGGTGAAGGCATCGCGGCGCTGGCCGAATTGATCGGACGACTGGAGCGTGATCCGGCTGCCGACATCCACGCCTGGGTATCGGGCATTGCCGGTGTCGCCAGGCTGGAGGACGGGCAGACGCAACTGACCCGGATCGGCGCGATGCCGCCCGATCCGCGGGTGGTCGGCCATCCGGCCTGGGACCTGGTCGACATCGAAGCCTATCGCACGATGTGGCACGAACGGCACGGCTACTTCAGCCTCAACATGGCGGCCTCGCGCGGCTGTCCGTTCCGCTGCAACTGGTGCGCCAAGCCGATCTGGGGCAACCACTACAACCAGCGCAGCGCCGACGACGTGGCCGCGGAGATGAGCTACCTGAAACAGACGTTCAAGCCGGACCACATCTGGCTGGCGGACGACATCTTCGGTTTCCGTGTCGACTGGGTGACGGAGTTCGCCGCGCACCTGAACGCCGCCGACGGGCCGGTGCCGTTCACCATCCAGACCCGCGCCGACCTGATCAGCGAGCGCATGGCCGCCGCACTCGGGCAGGCCGGCTGCGCAGAGGCCTGGATCGGCGCGGAAAGCGGCAGCCAGCAGGTGCTGGACGCGATGAACAAGGGCACCACGGTCGCCGACCTCATCACCGCCCGCGCACGATTGGGCGAACACGGCATCCGCGTGGGTTTCTTCATTCAGCTGGGCTATCTGGGCGAGCAGCTGGCCGACCTGCTGGCCACCCGCGAGCTGCTCGCGCAGGCCGCGCCGGACGACATCGGCGTGAGTGTTTCCTATCCGCTGCCGGGCACGAAGTTCTACGAACAGGTCAAGGCCCAGCTGGGTCCGAAGACGCACTGGCAGGACAGCGGCGACCTGGCCATGATGTTCCGCGGCGCCTACGACTCGGACTTCTACCGCCGCGTGCGCGACTTGCTGCACGAGCAGGTCACCATCCAGCAATCGGAGCCCGCTGGACGGACGGAGCGCCACGCCGCGCTCGACACGCAATGGGATGCGCTGATCGCCCGCGAGAGTGCGCACCGCAACAAGGACGCCACGCCGACGCCCGCACCCGCGTCCTTGCGACGCATCGCCCTGCAGTTGCGCTGATCACGCCATGCTGCCGCCGCTCAGGATCGTCAGGAACGGCTTGCGCCGCACCACCGAGGCACTCGCGGCGGAGCTGGCGCAGCCGGGCGGCGCGACGCCGGCGTGGAGCGAGCTCGAATGGCAGCTGGCCTCGGCCGTCGCCATCGCGCACGGCGTGTCGCCGCTGCTTCGCCAATTTTCGACATGGCAGAATTCGTCGTGGCAACGGTTCCTGGAGAGCCAGCGCGAGCACGTCGAGCTTCGTCACCGACGCATCGCGGCGCTGCTGCGGCGGATCGACACCGACGCCCGGGCCGCCGGGCTGGCCCTGGTGCCGCTGAAGGGTTCCGCGCTGCACGCCATGGGGCTCTACGCGCCAGGCGAACGGCCGATGGCCGATATCGACCTGCTGGTGCGCGAGGACGATGCCGCACCGGCGATCCGGCTGTTGCTGCAACTCGGTTACGTGGAGTCGTTCGTGCAATGGAAGCACCGGGTGTTCAAGCCGGCGACGGGCCAGCCATTCGCCGGGCTGGGCGAGCACCGCGACACCCCGGTCAACATCGAGCTGCACACCCGCATCCAGGAGCGACTGCCGATATCCACCGTCGACATCACCGCGCGGATCTATCCGCAAGCGCCGCGACCGGGCCTGAATCCCTATCCGTCGCTCGGCGCCCTGATGAGCCATCTGCTGCTGCACGCGGCGGGCAATATCTGCGGGCGCAGCCTGCGCCTGCTGCACCTGCACGACATCTCGCTGCTGGCCAAGCGCATGGCCACCAACGACTGGGACGCCTTGTGGGACGACCGCGCTACGGATGCTCCGTGGTGGGCGCTGCCGCCGCTGCGGCTGGTCGCGCGCTACTACCGCCATGCGATCCCCGACACCCTGTTCGCGCGGCTCGAACGCGATTGCCCCCCACTGTTGCGAACGATCTCGCGTCGTCAGACGCTGACGCAGGTTTCGTGCTCGGCATTGTGGCTGCACGCGTTCGCCGGCATCGAATGGTGCCGCTCCGTCCGCGAGGTCGGGCTCTACGTCAGGAATCGCGTCAGGCCGTCGGAAGAAGCCATCCAGGAACGTGCCGACATGGTCCGGACGCAGCTTTGGCTGCAAGGGCAGACCTGGGTCGCGTTGAACCATGCCCGGCGCATCCTGACCTGGCTCATCCGGCCGGTGCCGCGGATGGATACGCTGTACGTGGTGCGCGCGGCAGTGGAAACCCCGGCGGCCGTCGTGCAAATGACCCGGCATGCATCGGCCGAGGGATAAACGATGGGCGCGCAGCACACTTGCCTTGCCGCCTGGGATCTGTCGCTTTCCGGAATCCGGTTGCGATGTCCCCGGTGCGCAACCGGCGTCGCCGAACTGGATTGCGCTGCATGCAACTTCTCCATCGCGATCAAGGACGGCATCGCGCACGCGCTGTCGCCCGAGTCGGTCGCGCACCATGCCCGCTTCATGGAAGATTACGAGCGGATCCGGGAGTCGGAAGGCCGCGGCAGCGAAGGCGATGACTTCTACCTCGGCCTGCCCTATCGGGATACCAGCGGAAGGGACTGCGGACAGTGGCAGATCAGAGCCCGCAGCTACGATTATCTTGTCCGGCATCTGCTGGACGGCACTCCCCGCGGCAGCAGGATTCTCGACCTCGGTGCAGGCAATTGCTGGATGAGCTACCGCCTGGCGCGGGCAGGGTATCGACCTTGTGCCGTCGACCTGATCACCAACGATCGCGACGGACTGGGAGCTGCCCGGCATTATCAGACACGCTTGCCGAAACGCTTTCCGCGTTTCCAGGCCGAGATCAGCCGTCTTCCGTTTGCGGACGAACAGTTCGAGGCCGCCGTGTTCAATGCCTCCTTTCACTACGCCGAAGATTACGAGGCCAGCCTGCGCGAAGCGATGCGCTGTGTGAGAACAGGCGGCATGGTAATCGTCAGCGATACGCCATGGTACGCGCGGGAGGAAAGCGGCAGGCAGATGGTTGCCGAGCGTCGCGAGATCTTCCTGCGCCGTCATGGCACGGCGGCCGATTCCATCGCGAACCTTGCCTACCTCACCGACGAGCGCCTGCGCGGGATGGAGGACGCGCTGTCGATCCACTGGGACGTGCATCGTCCGTGGTATGGCCTGACATGGGCCATGCGTCCCCTCGTGGCAAGACTTCGCGGCAGGAGAGAGCCTTCGAAGTTTCGACTTTACGTGGCCCACAAAGGCGAGTGATCGCGAAGGCAGCGAATTTTTCAGGAAGGTAATCGACGACGTGCATACAGGAGATCAGTCCCACACACTGAATATTGTCGATCTTGAGGCGCAGCTCGATCGGCAGCTGCAAAGGCCACGCGTCACGAATCTGGACGCCGCGCGCCAGGCCGCCACGGCCTGGTCCCGTGCTGTGTGGTCCGTTGCCGAGTCGGCCGGCCCTCCGATCCTCACGGCGAGCGAGATCGAGCACGCGTTCGCCATCGCGCGTCGGCCCGTGTTCGTCTTCGGTGTTCACCGAAGCGGCACGACGCTGGTACGCGACCTGCTCGACCACCACCCTGCCCTCTCCGTGCTTCCCGCCGAAGGCACCATGCTCACGAATTTCGCATGGCACCTGAAGCGACTGGAGCCGGATAGCTGGCTGCGATTCCTTGGCTGCGAATGGTTGCGCAGGCTTGCCAACCCGATCAACCAGCACCCCTACTGGCTGCTTGGCCGCTCGTCGGCAGAAGGCTCGCCCTACGTTGAATTCGCACGTGCCCTGCTGGCTTGGTGGCCGCTGGTCGAAACGCGGCTCGGACCGCGCACAACGTCCTGGCCGCTGGTCGCGATCGCGCTTGCCTACGCGCATTGCACGGCAGGGTTCCGCACCGTGTCGCCCTTGGAGCGATGGGTCGAGAAAACACCCACGAACGAGCGCTTCCTGGCACGCCTGATGGCCGAATTTCCCGAGGCAAGACTGCTCCACGTCGTCCGCCATCCTTTCGCGGTCTACGCATCAAGCCGTCAGGCGATGCGGAATTCCGGCCATCCATCGAGCGACGAGAGTCGGATCCTGCGTCAAATGCATTTGTCGTACCGGGAGGCGGCCAGTCGTTCCGTTCGACCTGCGTCGGACTCGTACTTGCTCGTCCGCTACGAGGACCTGCTCGAGGACACGGCCGGCAGTGTCCACCGGATGGCCTCCTTTCTCGGGATCCAGCCGCTGCCCGTCATGATGCAGCCAACCGCGAACGGCATTCCCACCCCGAGCAACAGCTCTTTTGAAAGCGATAAGGTGGCAGGGAAGTTGAACCGCCAGCCTGCGGATGGTGCGTTCCATGCGCTCACTCGACGCGATCGCGAGCGATTGAGCGCGATGTTGGCCGACGACGTCGGAAAGCTCGGCTATCCGTTGGCGCCGCTGCCTGCGTTGCGCCGACAACTGTTGCGGATACGGATACACGCCGGCTGGATGGCCGATCGCTTCAGGGCACGCTGGGTCCGGTTCCTTTCCGCGCACCCGAAGCGACGTGGGCCCTAGCGTCTTCTACTTTGTCGCTACCGCGATGGCAGCCCCTGCAGAAAGTGAAAGTCCGGCACGAGCGAGCTCTGTCCAGGAACGAGACGACCGCCTGGGCGCAGCAGGCTCGACAGGACCCGCGGGCCATGACGAAAAGCCGAGCTCTGCACTTATCGATACAAAGTCTGAAACGCCTGGACGGTGTAATCGGCGTCCTCCAGCATCGCCCGACGCTGCGCTTCCTTCGCCAGTCGGAGCCGTAGTTCCTCATTGGTCAGCACTTGATGGATGGCGTTCGCCAATGCATCCCAGCCCTCGACGGGCACGGCCAGGGCCGCCGAAGGCGACCACTCCACGAAATGCCCGACCGCCGTGCCAACCGCAGGCACCCCCGCCACCGCGGCTTCCAGCAGGACCAGCGGGCCAGTCTCGTGCAACGAAGACATCACCAGCAGATCGGCGGACTCCATCAGCGGGCGCAATTCGCGTTGCGTCTTGAACCCAAGAAACCGCACGTGGTGTTCCAGTCCAAGCTCGCGAGCCAGCCGTTGCATCTCGCCCTGCAGCGTGTCCTCGCCGACGATGTCCATCTGGAATTCCAGCCCCGTCTTGGCCAAAGCTGCCAGCGCCCGCAGCAGTGTCGGCTGATCCTTGACGCGGTTGAGGCTGGCGACGTGGATCAGCCGCGCCGGCCTTGCACCGCGCTCGCGCGGCGCGAGCGGCGGCCAGGTCCGCAGATCGACGCCGAGCGGTACCCGCCGCGCCTCGAGGCCTAGTGCCTGCAGCGAATCGATGATCGGCGCGCTGGCCGCCGTGATCGCATCGGCGCCGCGCAGCACCCACGCCTCGCGCAGCCGCCCTTTCCATTTCCGCCGTCCACCGTAGTCGATCTCGTGCAGGGCGACGAGTTCACCGCCGGCGATATGCACCAGGCTCGGCAACCGCAACAGCTTGGCCGCGGCCACGGCGACCAGGCTGCAGGAACCGGAGAAGATGGCGTGGACCAGATCGAACGGCGCGCGGCGATGTTCGGTGCGGATCGCCGCGATCGCGCGCAGTCGGGTCCAGCTGTCGCCGATATTGTGCACGGTGGCGCCGACGAGTTCCCAGCGGCCCGCGGCCGCTTCCTGGTGCAGCGCGAAGACATGCACGTCGTGCGTGCGCGCCAGCCGCTCGATCAGGGCCAGCAATGCCGGGATCACGCGAAACTCGCCGGTGCGGTCCACGCCACCCGGCACCACCAGCGCGAGCTTCACGGTTTTCTCCGCCGCCGGTCGTCGTGAACTTGCGCATAAGCATCCGCCCACTGACGGCCTACCGCCTTGAATGAAAGCATGGCATCGAAGTGCGCGCGAACGCATTCCGCCGATGGACGATTCGACGCGGCGGCGACCAGCGTATCCGCAAGGCGAGTTGCGTCGCCACAAGGCCACAGGTAGCCGACACTCCCATCGCGGGTCAGCGCACGGAATGAGGGAATATCGGTGATCACCGGCGCAACGCCGCAGGCCAGCGCTTCCAGCACGACATAGCCGCAACTCTCGGCGAGGCTGCCGGACACGAACAGATCCGCCGACTGCATCAGGTGCTCGACATCTGCGTGCGCTACCTTGCCCAGCAGATGCACGCGACCGCTGAGCCGCGCGTCGCGCGCGATGCGTTGCTGCACTTCATCCATCAGCGGTGCACTGCCGAACGCGCACCAGAACTGCAGACCGGGCAGCTCGGGAATCGCCCGGGCGACTCCTTCAAGGACGGTCAACGGGTCTTTGCCGGCGCTGAGGTGCCCCACCCAAAGGACACATGGATCACCGTGAAGACCTGTCTCCGCGCGGGCGTCGACGCGGCTGCCCACGGTGAAGCGAGTGCTGGATTCGGGAATCGCGAACAGCCGCATCTGTGGCTCGAACAAACCGGCGCGGGTGAATGGCAGCGCCAGCTCGCGCGCCGTGAAGGCAACGCCCGCGGCGGCCGCATACCAACGCCGCCACTGCGGCCGTCGCCACCAGCGCGGTGGCCGGTCGGCGTGATCCTGGAAAATAATCGGCAGTTGCGGCAGGCACTTTGCCACGGCGAATGCATCTTCGGCGAAACCCAGGCCGTTCGCATGCATGACGTCAGCCCTGATCTCGGTGAGCAGGCGGGCGAAACGGCGGCCGCGCTCCGTCGCCCCAACCGCCCCACTGGTATCGACAAAGTAGTAGTCGATACCGTTTCGTGTGAGCCGATCGTCGCGCGCCGCTGCCTGGATCACCGAGACACGAGTTCCCGCATCGGCAACCAGCTCGGCGATATCCACCAGCGAATGCCATTGCGCAAGAACCTCGTCAGGCGCGAGGCCTGTCGACGCCGGCAGGAAATTGATTTGCGCGACGTGCAAGACCATTGCTCGTCTAGAGGCCTGAAACCTGCGGCATGCGCAGGCGCACCAGCCGGTTGGCCAGGTTCAATTCCCACGGCCGGTCGTACTTGCCAGAGCGATAGCGCCAGCCGGCCATGGCGCTCAGGCTGCGCTTGGCCCACGGCGGCGAGCGCAGATCCTGCACGGTGGGAAAGCGGCAGCGCAGCACCGTCACGAAGTCGTGGATGCGATTGCGCAGCTTGTCGGTGAGCCATGGTGCATCAGCGTGGCAGGCATAGTCGACCCAGCGCTTCTCCATCCACCCTTCCGGTGTGCTGGGGAACACCACCGGCTCGCCGTTGAGATCGAGCAGCGCCATCGACGATCGCTTGCCGCGGTCGCTTTCGTGCTTGCTGCTCTCCGGCAATGGCGTATAGATGTAGACGATGATTTCCGACTGCGGATTGATCCGCTTCAGTTCGCGAATGAATTCGAAGGTGTGCTCGGTTTCTTCTTCGGTGTTCTCCGGCGGCGCAACCATGAAGGAAAGCTCGGGGATCACGCCGTTTCGCCGGCAGAGCTCGGCGACCTCCAGGGTCTGGTCCGGCCGCGTGCCCTTGCGGATTTCCTTGAGCATCGCACCGCTGGGCGACTCGGCGCCGACATAGGCCATGCGCAGCTTGCTCTTGCGCACCAGCTTCCACGTGCTCTCCGACAGATTCAGCAGCGCATCCGAACGGGCGTAGCACCACCA
>DHXA01000012.1:0-230 GCA_002413455.1 Rhodanobacter sp. UBA5168
ATTATGGTCTGTATACGTGTGGCAAAGTTACGAAATTGACTGTTTTTGACGTTAATCCACATCAGCGGACGGTTCAGTGTCGCCTTGACAAGAGAAATAAAACCAAATCCTCTGGCAGCAAATAGCTGCTTTATAGGACGGGTGAGGTTCCGTTTTCGCGACAAACACGTGCTGACGTCCGCATCTCGTAGAAGCAAGGGCCTTCGTCTGCCTTCGGCAGCCGAGTTACT
>DHXA01000012.1:463-6171 GCA_002413455.1 Rhodanobacter sp. UBA5168
CCCTGGGCGGCAAGTCCGTGAGCTGGCGCCGGGCTTTTCGACAGGACTCCTGTCCTGGCGAAAAGGAGTCGACATCCTTGTCGACTCCCCTGCGGGCCTGTCGTCCCCATCTCACCGCCGCACAGGGGCCCCGGGTAGAGCGGCGGGCCTTCGTGGCCCGCACTCGGTGAAAAGCTGAAAAGCTAGCGCAAGAGCGACGCATGCTCTGCCGCGGCTTTGTTCTTGCTCTGCTTTTGATCTGGCTCTTCTAAAAAGTACGCGCAGGATGCGCGTTGCTTTACCCGGGGCCCCTCTGAAGCGGCGGGCGGGTGGAGGAAAAGCCCGCAGGGTGGTTCGCAGGGATGCCCGCAAGGCGCGTAAGCGGGGTGTCCTTTCCTCTTGGTTACTTCTCGTTTGGACAAGCAAACGAGAAGTGACTCGCCCTCCGAAGGAGGGTGAAAGCTCTGCTTCTGGGTTGTCACTTGCTGGCGGGCCAGACGACCCGACCGTAGCGACGCGATACCATGTGCAATCCAGGTTGTATCGAGCCAGCAGACCATGACACCTACGCGTCTTGAAATCACCCGCCCCGATGACTGGCATCTGCACCTCCGCGATGGCGATGCGCTGGCTTCGGTGATCGCTCACACCGCGCAGCGATTTGCGCGGGCCATCGTGATGCCGAACCTGAAGCCGCCGGTGACGACGGTCGTGCAGACGGAAGACTATCGGCGACGGATTCTCGCGAGTTTGCCGGCGGGTATGGGCTTCCAGCCGCTGATGACGCTGTACCTCACCGAGGACACCCCGGCCGAGGAGATCGTTCGCGCCAAAGAAAGCGACAGCGTTTTCGCGGTCAAGTATTACCCTGCTGGCGCCACCACCAATTCACAGTCCGGCGTGCGCGAGCTGTCGCGGGTGTATCACGTGCTTGAAGCGATGGAGAAGCACGAACTGCCCTTGCTGCTGCACGGCGAGGTCACCGATCCGGACATCGACATCTTCGACCGCGAACGCGTTTTCATCGAGCGCCACCTGATGCCGCTGCAGGCACGGTTCCCGGCCTTGCGCATGGTGCTGGAGCACATCACTACCAGCGATGCGGTCGAGTTCGTCCGTGGCGCTCCGGCGAACGTGGCAGCCACGATCACCGCGCATCATCTGCTGCTCAACCGCAACGCGCTGTTCGAGGGTGGTATCCGCCCGCACAACTACTGCGCGCCGATCCTCAAGCGCGAAACGCATCGCGCCGCGTTGCTGCAGGCTGCCACCAGCGGCGATCCGCACTTCTTCCTCGGTACGGACAGCGCGCCGCATCCTCGCGAAGCGAAGGAAGCGGATTGCGGGTGCGCGGGGCTATATACGGCCCATGCGGCGCTGGAGCTCTATGCCGAGGCGTTCGAGCAGGCGGGTCGCCTGGATCGGCTGGAAGCATTTGCCAGCTTCCATGGCCCGGACTTCTACCGCCTGCCGCGCAATCACGAGCGCATCGCGCTGGAACGCACGCCGTGGGTCGTGCCGGACGACTATCCGCTGGCGGGAGCCACCTGCAAGCCGATGCGCGCAGGCGAGTCGGTCGCCTGGGCGGTGGTGGATGCGATGTCTTCCTGATCCGCCCGGTGCGAAGCTCTTTCGCTCCCGCCGGAAGTCCTCGGCAGGTTTGACGTCGTGGCAACGGGGTGCAGGCGATCAAGGTTGCCCCGGCCGAGGAAGACTGGTGCGTCATGGCCATCGGCGTTACTGGAGGTGTCCGCTTTAACGGGATGGAGCCGGAACAGTCGCTCACGCGTACTGCGCGACTCCATTCCCGAACGACCAGTTCTCCTTCACCACCTCGACCAGGTTGATGAACACATCCTCGGGACGCAGGCCCGGGTCGGTGGTGAATTTCTCCGCGATGGATTGATACAGCGCCTGCTTCTGTTGCAGCGTGCGCCCGCTGTTGCAGGTGATCTGCACGATCACTAGGTCGTCGCTGCGGGCGATGCCGAGATAGTTCGGGTCATAGTCGAATTCCTCGGCGTCATGCTGGCTGACCAGGATGAAGCGATCGTTCTCCGGCACGTTGAAGGCTTCGCGCATGGCCTGGTACACGCCACTGCGCAGCGCAGCGAGATGGGCGGGCGATTTGCCGCGACGTAGTGCTATGCGGACGAGTGGCATGGGGATACTCCCAGCTGGGTTGGAGGTCGGCAGCGCACGTCACGGAAGAGATGACGCTCTTGCTGCGGTCGCGTGGACTCAGTACGCGAACTCGCGGAACGCCGGATCCACGCTGCCGTTCCACGCGCCATGGAACAGCTCCAGCTTGCGCTCAGCCGGGGTCTGGTTGGCCTGCACGATCTCGATCATCGGTTCCAGGAAGATGCTTTCGTCGGCGCCGTTCTTGTTGAGCTTGGCACGGCGCCGCAGGCCGTGGCCCGCGATCTTCAGCGCTTCTTCGGCGAGGTCACGCACCGTGCCACCACGGAACGGCAGCTTCAGCGCGTGCTTCGGCACACCGTCGCGCAGCGCATGACGTTCCTCGCGGCTGAAATCCTTGACCAGATCCCACGCGGCATCCAGCGCCTCGTCGTCGTATAGCAAGCCGACCCAGAACGCGGGCAGCGCGCACAGGCGATTCCACGGGCCGCCGTCGGCACCGCGCATTTCCAGGTACTGCTTCAGGCGCACCTCGGGGAAAGCGGTGGTGAGGTGGTCGGCGAAGTCCTTCATGTTCGCCTTGGCACCCGGCAGCATCGGCAGTTCGCCGGCCATGAACTTCTTGAAGTCCTGACCGGCCAGGTCGATGTATTTGCCATCCTGGAAGCTGAAGTACATCGGCACGTCGAGGATGTAGTCGACATAGCGCTCGTAGCCGAAGCCATCGGCGAACACGAAGTCCAGCATCCCTGTTCGGTGCGGGTCGGTATCGGTCCAGATGTGCGAGCGATACGACAGATAGCCGTTTGGACGTCCTTCCGTGAACGGCGAATCGGCGAACAGCGCGGTGGCGATCGGCTGCAGCGCGAGACTGGTGCGGAACTTCTTGATCATGTCCGCTTCGCTGGAAAAATCCAGGTTCACCTGCACGGTGCAGGTGCGCGTCATCATGTCCAGGCCGAGCGAGCCGACCTTGGGCATGTACTCGCGCATGATCTTGTAGCGGCCCTTGGGCATCCACGGCATCTCGTCGCGGCGCCACTTCGGCTGGAAGCCCATACCGAGGAAGCCCAGGCCCATGCCGTCGGCGATCGAGCGCACTTCTTCCAGATGCGAGTTCACCTCGCGACAGGTCTCGTGCACGGTTTCCAGCGGCGCGCCGGACAACTCGAGCTGTCCAGCCGGTTCCAGGGTGATCGAGGCGGCGTCCCGCGACAGCGCGACGGGATTTCCGCCCTCGCGCGCCACGTTCCAGCCGTAGCGGGTGGCCAGCGTTTCCAACAGCATGGCAATGCCACGATCACCCTCGAAAGTGGGCGGACGCAGAGTGTCGGTGAGGAAGCCGAACTTCTCGTGCTCGGTGCCGATACGCCATGCCTCGCGCGGTTTCTCCCCGGCAGCGAGGTAATCGGCCAGTTGCTGGCGGCCCTGGATCGGGGTGCTCTTGACGGCACTGGGTATGGACACGGGCGAAGCCTCGCAGGATGAGCGAGTCACTATGGGGGTGTTGCGTGACAACAAAAAGGGGGTAACGACAAATAATTGGACGGGGCAGTACAGATGCGGTCGAGCTATTGCCTGCGCGACTTGTGCGGCCAGTCCACCAAGGACTGGTTTAGCGCGCAGATGCTACGGCAGGGCAGGTCAGTCGTGCGGTCAGGACAGCGGGCAGGCCAGCGCGGTGGCCGATTTCTGCGAGCGGAATGAATTTACGTTTGGCCTTGGGCATGCGTTCTCGCCCAAGACGATCATGAGCACATGCGTTGGCCCCATGGTCGAGCAGGCGTTGCACGATGGCGGCGTTGCCATTCAGGGTTGCCGCGTCCAGAGCGTCGGCGATGTTGGGAACCTGTCGTGCCATCACGTCGGCACGATGGCTCAACAGTGCGTCCACCGTAGCTACGTCGCCGCAATTAGCGGCGATGGGCAATGCCGGGCCGACGAGCGTACCGTGATCGTTGAGCATGCCGTTCCTGGCGAACGTCTTTCGCATCGACGGATCCAGCGTGTGGCTCAGGAATTCTTCTTTGTAGCCTGGAAGCAGTGCGCTTGCATTGGCATCGGCTCCGTCATCCAGCAGGGCTGCTACCACATCGGACTGGCCGGCCTGCACGGCAAACATCATTGCGGACTGACGCCATCGCGTGGCTTCATTGTGCGGCATTGCACTCAGTTTTCGACGTAGCACCGTGAGTCGGCCATCGCCGGCGTCGGCGAGTAGCGATGCATGTTCGGGAGAGGTGGCCAGCTGCCCGACCAGAGAATCCACCGACACGGTTGCGCGCTCCGTGCGACAAGTATTGGCGAGTGGGAGTTCGTCGCTGGCAGTAGCCGACGTGGCCAGCAGCAATCCGAATGCGAGCGCAACGAAGCGGTTTGACATGGCGCGGACCCCATCCTTGAAGGTTTCGGCATTCCAACAAACCTGATACTACGTCGCAAGTGCCAAGAAAAAGGCCAGCGATACGCTGGCCTTTTTGTCTGGGCATGCAGTGTGATCAGCGCTTCATCGAATTGAAGAACTCATCGTTGGACTTGGTGTTCTTCATCTTGTCGAGCATGAACTCCATCGCGGAAAGCTCGTCCATCGGGTGCAGCAGCTTGCGCAGGATCCAGATCTTGGAAAGCATGTCTGGCTCGATCAGCAAATCCTCGCGGCGGGTGCCGGAGCGGTTGATGTCGATGGCCGGGTAGACGCGCTTCTCGGAGATGCGGCGGGACAGGTGCACTTCCATGTTGCCGGTGCCCTTGAACTCCTCGTAGATCACCTCGTCCATCTTGCTGCCGGTTTCGGTCAGCGCGGTGGCGATGATGGTCAGGCTGCCGCCTTCCTCGACGTTGCGGGCGGCGCCGAAGAAGCGCTTCGGGCGCTGCAAGGCGTTCGCGTCCACGCCGCCGGTGAGCACCTTGCCGGAGCTCGGGATCACCGTGTTGTAGGCACGCGCCAGGCGGGTGATCGAATCGAGCAGGATGATCACGTCCTTCTTGTGCTCGACCAGGCGTTTGGCGCGCTCGATCACCATTTCGGCGACCTGCACGTGGCGCACGGCCGGCTCGTCGAAGGTCGATGAAATGACCTCGGCACGCACGGTGCGGGCTATCTCGGTGACTTCTTCCGGGCGCTCGTCGATCAGCAGCATGATCAGGTGCGCTTCGGGATGGTTGTACTGGATGGCCTGGGCGATGTTCTGCAGCATCATCGTCTTGCCGGATTTCGGCTGGGAGACGATCAGGCCGCGCTGGCCCTTGCCGATCGGTGCGATCAGGTCGAGGATGCGGCCGGTGATGTCCTCGCTCGACCCATTGCCGCGTTCCAGCTTGAATGCCTTGCGCGGGAACAGCGGAGTGAGGTTCTCGAACAGCATCTTGTTCTTCGACGCCTCCGGCGGATCGCCGTTGATGTCGTCGACGCGCAGCATCGCGAAGTAGCGCTCGCCTTCCTTCGGGTGGCGCACGCGGCCGGTGATGTAGTCGCCGGTGCGCAGGTTGAAGCGGCGGATCTGGCTGGGCGACACGTAGATGTCGTCCGGGCCGGCCAGGTAGGACTCGTCGGCCGAACGCAGGAAGCCGAAGCCGTCCTGCAGGAT
>DHXA01000012.1:6550-14543 GCA_002413455.1 Rhodanobacter sp. UBA5168
TTGAAGATCACGTCCTGCTTGCGGGCGCGCGCCACACCTTCATGCACGCCCAGCGACTCGGCGAATTCCAGCAGCTGGATCGCGTTCTTGCGCTTCAGCTCGGTGAGGTTGATGACGCGGTCGTTGCTGCCCGGATCGGCGTTGTCGTCATCCACAGGCAAGCCGTTCGGGTTCGGACGCGGGTTGCCGCCGCCCTGCGGGCGCGGCTGCTGCGGATTCGGATTGCCGCCGCGCTCGTTGCGGCGGCGCCGGCCACGGCCGTCGCGGGCTTCGCGACCACCGGCGTTCTGGCCTTGATTCTGGCCTTGGCCCTGATTCTGGCCTTGGCCCTGGTTTTGCGCCTGGCCTTGGCTTTGGCCCTGGCCCTGGCCCTGATTCTGGCTGGGGGGCTGATCCTGAGGCTGACCTGGCTGCGCGCCAGACTCACGCGATTCCTGCCCCGTACGCGGAGACGACGACTCGCCTCCTTGGGTTGGTGATGTCACCGGCAGGCTGGCTTGCACCGGGGCAGGCGTCGGCGCTGGACGTTCGGCCGGTGCCGGCGCGGCAGCTGCGGGGCGGTCGGCAGGGGCGGCCTTTTCGGCATTCGCCGCTGCGATGGCTGCCGCCGTGCGGCGCGGCGCGCGCGTGCGCGGCTCGGGCTTGCCCTCGGCTGCAGGCTTGGTATCGGCGCTCTTGGCGTCGTTCGACATGGTGTTTTCGGTATCGGACACGGGCTATCCTCGCGGGGCGCCGTTGAATTACAGGAGGGAGGGTGTGCGTCGCGCGGAAGGCGCAAGGGGACAGGACTGTCCCGACGGACGCGATGAATCTAGCACCCGCTGCGTACTGGCGTAAAGCCCTTATGAGCCGGTGGCTCAGACGAACCGGCTCGGCGCAGCGGGTTTGCAACGACGGATCAGATGGCCTTGTCGATCATCTGGGTCAACTGACCCTTGCTGACGGCGCCGATCTGGGTCGCCTCGACCTTGCCGTTCTTGAACACCATCAGGGTCGGGATGCCACGCACACCATAGGCGCGTGGGGTCTGCTGGTTCTGGTCGATATTGACCTTGACGATGCGCAGCTTGCCTTCGTACTGCTGGGCCAGCTCGTCCAGCATCGGCGCAATGGCCTTGCACGGGCCGCACCATTCCGCCCAGAAATCCAGCAATACCGGGGTTTCGGATTTGAGCACCTGCTCGTCGAAGGCGTCGTCGTTCACATGGGTAATCAGGTCGCTCACCGGGAATCTCCGTGGCTGGGGCGCAAAACTGCGGGGATGAAAACAATGGGGTGGCAAACGCGGGAAAACAAGGAGATAGCGACTTGATAGCCCGTCATCAGCTACACTCGGGCGCCCATGAAGCGCGGGTTGGGCAGGACGAGGGCAGTGCCATGGCGGCAGGTCTTCATTCCAGCGCAACTCCGGGCACGATTCAAGGGCGGCTTGCACAGCCGCCCGTCAGACCGCCGGCAAATACGGCGTCGCCAGCCGCGGCGCGACCTTGTTGACCCTGACATTGAGCCGCTTCGCTGCGCATCGCGCACCCGTCCTGCACCGTTTTCCGCCGACGTTCGGCGCCCGAATCGAGTGCAGCGCATCACGCCGCCGTCAGGCAAGGTTACCCATACGCATATGTCGCAAACCGTACTCACCGATACCTTTTTCACCAACTTCGATTTGCACCCACGGCTGCAGCAGGGCCTGGACGACAGCGGCTTCACCCGCTGCACGCCGATCCAGGAAATGACCTTGCCGCTGGCGCTGGCCGGGCGCGACGTTGCCGGCCAGGCACAGACCGGCACCGGCAAGACCTGCGCGTTCCTGGTCGCGCTGATGAATCGCCTGCTGACCACCCCGGCCGTCGCCGAGCGCAAGGACAGCGACCCGCGAGCGCTGATCATCGCGCCGACCCGCGAACTCGCCATCCAGATCGAGAAGGACGCCAAGGCGATCGGCCGTCACACCGGCCTGCGCAGCGCGCTGATCTACGGCGGCGTCGATTACGACAAGCAGCGCCAGCAATTGAAGGACGGCTGCGACATCATCATCGCCACGCCCGGCCGCATGCTCGACTACCACAAGCAAGGGGTTTTCAACCTCAACAGCGTCGAGGTGATGGTGATCGACGAGGCCGATCGCATGTTCGACCTCGGCTTCATCAAGGACGTGCGCTTCATCTTCCGCAAGCTGCCGCCGCGCGAGCAGCGCCAGGTGCTGCTGTTCTCCGCCACGCTCTCCCACCGTGTGCTGGAGCTGGCTTACGAGCATATGCACGAGGCCGAGAAGCTGGTGGTGGAAAGCGACAACGTCACCGCCGACCACGTGCGCCAGCTGGTCTACTTCCCGGCCAAGGAAGAGAAGATGCCGCTGTTGCTGAATCTGATCGACCGGCACCAGCCGAGCCGCAGCATCATCTTCGTCAACACCAAGGCTGCTGCCGAGCGCATCACCGAGCGCGTCAAGCGCCACGGTTGCCGCGTCGGTGCGATCTCCGGCGACGTGCCCCAGCTGAAGCGACAAAAACTGCTGCAGCGATTCCAGGAAGGCCAGCTGGACATCCTCGTGGCCACCGACGTGGCCGCGCGCGGGCTGCACATCCCCGCAGTCAGCCATGTGTTCAATTACGACCTGCCGCATGAGGCCGAGGATTACGTGCATCGCATCGGTCGTACCGCGCGACTGGGCGCCGAGGGCGATGCGATCAGTTTCGCCTGTGATCTGTATGCGATGTCGCTGCCGGAGATCGAAACCTATATCGGCCAGAGCATCCCGGTCGCGCAGATGGATCCGGATCTGCTGATCATGCCGAAGGCGCGCGCGATCGACGCCGAGTTTGCCGCGAACGCCGCTGCCGACAGCGCCGCCTTCGGCGACGTGGTAGCGCCGCGTCCCGGCGAAAAGCCGCGCCGTTCCGGGGGGGGCGACCGCAGTGGCGAGCGTGCGGGCGCCGGCCGTAGCAGTTCGCGTCCGCCGCGCGAGCGCAAACCGTTTGTGCCCGTTGTCGACAGCAGTGTCGAAGCCGCTGCACCGCAGCCGGTCACCGTACCCGTGCACACGACCGAAACTGCACCGGCTGCCGACGGCAGCGTCGAAGGCGCGCGCAAGCCGCGTCGTCGTCGTGGTGGTCGCAATCGCCGCCGTGAAGGTGTCCCGACCGATGGCGTCGAGACCGCCGGCCACAATGCCGGTGTGGCCGAGGGTAATCGCGCGCCACGGGGCGAGCGTCGCCCGCCACGTGAACGCAACGCGGCCGAGTCCACCGGCAGTACCCACAACCGGCCATCGCGGCAGGTGGCGGTGACCTCCGGCAAGACCGAGCATGCCCATCCGAAGAAGCCCGGCCTGTTCCGCCGGCTGACCCGGTTGTTCACCGGGCGGTAGCCGCAGGTTGAGAAAGTGCGTCCTGCACTTTCTCATCGCGCCGAGTCCGGCATATGCCCGGACTCGGCTACGCCGAATCAAGCATTTGGGTGCTTGATCCGCGGCGGATCATCCATGACCCGCTCACCACGTTCTGAATCGTCGCGATCGATCGACGCATGAAGTCCGCATCTCGATGCCGGCTTCCCTTATCCTTGCCGTTGATACGACGGCACGCAGGCTCGGGGATACTCGGTGATCCAGTTTGATCAAGTCAGCAAACGCTACGAGGGCGGCCATGAGGCGCTCGCGCAGCTTTCGTTCGAGGTGCCGACCGGCGAGATGGCCTTCATCACCGGTCATTCCGGGGCTGGCAAGAGCACATTGCTGAAGCTGCTGGGACTGATCGAGCGGCCCTCGCATGGCCTGATCAGCATGGATGGCAAGAGTCTCGCGAAGATCCGCCGCAGCGGCATCCCCAAGTGGCGCCGGCAGATCGGCATGGTGTTCCAGGATCATCGGCTGCTGATGGAGCGCACGGTGTTCGCGAACGTCGAGCTTCCGCTGGTGATTGGCGGCATCGTCAAGCCCGAGCGCGCGCGCCGGGTGCGTGCCGCGCTGGAGAAGGTGGGCCTGCTCGCCTACGAGCGGCAGTTGCCGGCAACCTTGTCCGCGGGCGAGCAGCAGCGCGTGGGCATTGCCCGGGCGATCGTGGCGCGGCCGACCCTGCTGATTGCCGACGAGCCCACCGGCAATCTCGATCCGCAGCTCGCGGTGGAGATCATGGGCCTGTTCGCCGAGTTCCAGCAGGTCGGCACCACCGTGCTGATCGCCAGTCACGACCTGCCGCTGATCAAGCGCATGAAGAAACGCGTGATCGTGCTCGACCACGGACGGCTGGTGGCCGACCTGAGTGCGCAGGAGGTGTTGTGAACACGCCACCGGAAACCACCTACGCGCCCACCCCGAATGCGCCGCCGCGCAACGAGCACACGCACGGCCGCCGCTTCGGCAGCTGGCAGGAGCATCACGGCTGGAGTGCTGCGGCGAGCTTGCGCCGGCTTGCCTCGCGGCCGCTCGGAAGTCTGCTCACCATCGCGGTGATGGGCCTGGCGCTGGCCTTGCCGCTGGCGTTCTACCTGCTGCTGGGCAATGTGCAGAAACTGGGTGATGCGCTGGGCCAGAGCGAGGCGATCAGCGTATTCCTGCAACCTGGCCAGACGGCGCAGCAGGCGCAGATGCTCGCCCGGCAGCTCGGCGATCGCCCCGAGGTCGCGGCCGTGACCGTGAAGACGCCGCAGCAGGGCATGGATGAACTGGCGAAGATGCAGGGATTCTCCGGTGCCTTGCAGACTCTGGACGACAACCCGCTGCCCTACGTGCTGCAGCTGCAGCCCCGCGCGGAGGTGGGTGCGGCCGTACTGGAGCGGCTGGTGGCCGATGTGCGCACGATGCGAAGCGTCGATCTGGTGCAGGACGCCGGCAGCTGGCGGCAGCGGCTGGATGCGCTGCTCGGCGTCGGCAACCGCGCCGTGCTGGTGCTCGCTTCGCTGCTGGCGCTGGCGGCGCTGCTGGTGGTCGGCAATACGGTGCGGGTGGACATCGCCAGCCGCAGCGAGGAAATCGGCGTACTTCTGCTGGTTGGTGCCAGCGGCGCGTTCGTGCGGCGGCCGTATCTGTATGCCGGAATCTGGTATGGCCTGTTCAGTGGCATTCTTGCTGCGATGCTGGCCGTGCTGATCGAGTTTGCCCTGGCCACACCGGTGGCGCAGCTGAGCCAGGCCTATGATGGCAAACTGCAGGTGGGCGGGCTGCCGCTATGGTTGTTGCTGGCGGTTCCGCTGGCGGCTGCCGCATTGGGCTGGTTGGGTGCGCGGTTGGTCAGTGCATGGCAGTTGCGCAAGGCGGTCTAGCAGTCTTTCGATGGGGTGACGTGAATCGCAGCTGTCGACGCCGCGGTCGGTGCACTATCTCCAACTCAAGCGGATGCAGGGGGTGCGTCCGCGGGTTCACGGGCAAGGATCGCCACGGACGGGTGGGTGAGCTTAGGAATGAGTACAAATATCAGCAGCCGTCTGCTGACCGAGGCGCCGCGGGTGCTGGTGGTCGACGGTTCGCGTGTGGTAAGGCAGTTGATCACCCGTGTGCTCCAGGCCGAGTTGCCCGGCGTTGAAGTGGTCGGCTGTGGCAGCGGCGCCGATGCCCAGCAGGTGCTCGGCGAGGGCGTGTTCGATTTCATCACCATCGCGCTGCGCCTGCCCGACATGGACGGGCTGGAGCTGGCGCGTTTCGTACGCGAGTCGGCGCCGCAGATCTATGTGCCGATCGTGGTGGTGTCCGGTGACGTCGAAGACCGCCTGCACCGGCGTTCGCTGGGCGAGCACGTCACCGACTATTTCGACAAGGCGCTGGGTTTCCAGGCGCTGGCCGAATTCATTCGCGGCTACGTGAGTGCGCAGACGACCGCGGAAGGCATCGTGCTGTATGTCGAGGACAGTCGCGTGGTGGCCCTGGCGACCCGGCGCATGCTGGAGAAGATCGGGCTCACGGTGCGCCATGTGGTCAGTGTGGAAGATGCGCTGGCGATGCTGGAAACCGATCGCGCATTGGGCTGGGTCGGTGCCGACGTGGTGCTGACCGACGTCAGCCTGAAAGGTGAGCTGACCGGTGGCGATCTGCTCAAGCACATCCGTGGTGAATTCGGTTACGGCAAGGGCCGGTTACCGGTGCTGGTGATGACTGGCGACGAGAATCCGGCGAATCAGGCCGCGCTGATCAAGGCCGGTGCCAACGACCTGGTCGAGAAGCCGGTCGAGGAAAAGTTGCTGGTGACCAAGCTGCTGTTCCAGTTGCGCGTGGCGAAACACCTGCGCGAGCACGCGGGCGCTGCATGAGCGACGAGCGGATCAAGCAGGAAAGAATCAGGCTGGAGCCGTCGTGGAAGGCGCGCATCGGCGACTATCTGCAACGGCCGGAGATGCAGGCGCTGTCGACGTTCCTGCGCGCGGAGAAACATGCCGGCAAGCGGATCTATCCGCCCGGTCCGGAAATTTTCGCCGCGTTCGATCACACGCCATTTGATGCCGTGCGCGTGGTGCTTCTCGGCCAGGATCCGTACCACGGGCCCGGTCAGGCGCATGGTCTGTGTTTTTCGGTTCGCCCCGGCGTACGGGTGCCGCCATCGCTGGAGAACATCTTCAAGGAAATCCAGCGCGACCTCGGTATTCCACGCCCCGACCACGGCTGCCTCACGCCTTGGGCCGATCGCGGCGTGCTGCTGCTCAACAGTGTGTTGACGGTAGAGGAGGGCCGCGCCGGCTCGCACCAGGGCAAGGGTTGGGAAGGTTTCACCGATGCGGCGATCGACGCGCTCAACCGCGGGCGCGAAGGGCTGGTGTTCCTGCTGTGGGGCAGTTACGCCCAGCGCAAGGGCCAGCTGATCGACGGCGATCGCCACTGCGTGCTGAAGTCGGTGCACCCGTCGCCGCTGTCGGCTCATCGCGGCTTCCTCGGCTGCGGGCACTTTTCCGCCGCCAATCGCTACCTAGAAGCTCATGGCCAGCCGCCGATCGATTGGTCGTTGCCGCCGCGCGCCTTGCTGCAGGCCGGTTTCACGCCGGCTTGAATGCCTCAGCAGCACCCTCATGTCGATCCGATCAGGGCACTCGACAAGGGCTGTAAATATCTATACCATTCGGTTCATTAAAGCTCGGAACGCATCCGGGCTGAACCAATCGGGGCTTTAGCACTCCAATTGCCCGAGTGCTAAGCTTTGAAGTCATTGAAGGAGGTTCCACCCATGTCTCAAGCCTTGGTGACCGCCAACTTCCCGCTGCCGAGCGTGGTTGGCAGTCTGGATGCCTATATTTCCGCGGTCCATCGGATCCCGGTGCTGAGCTCGGAAGAAGAGCAGGCACTGTCGCGCAATTACCTCGAAGAGGCCAACCTCGCCGCGGCAAAGAAGCTGGTGATGTCGCACCTGCGTTTCGTGGTGCACGTGGCGCGTGGCTACAGCGGCTACGGCCTGCAGCTGGCCGACCTGATCCAGGAAGGCAACATCGGCCTGATGAAGGCGGTCAAGCGCTTCGACCCTGATCAGGGCGTGCGCCTGGTCAGTTTCGCGGTGCACTGGATCCGCGCCGAGATGCACGAATTCATCCTCAAGAACTGGCGCATCGTGAAGGTCGCCACCACCAAGGCGCAGCGCAAGCTGTTCTTCAACCTGCGCAAGAGCAAGAAACGCCTGGGCTGGATGAACGCGGCCGAGGTGAGCTCGGTGGCGAAGGATCTGGGCGTGCCCGAGGCCACCGTGCGCGAGATGGAATCGCGTCTGTCCGGTCGCGACATCGGTTTCGAGGCGCCGGCCGATGCCGACGACGACGCCAAGCCGGCACCGGCGGCGTTCCTGATCGACGACGGCGCCGACCCGTACGAGAACGTGTCCGACGAGGACTACGCCGACAACCAGATGCAGACGCTGACCGATGCGTTGAGCCATCTCGACAAGCGTTCGCGCGACATCATCCAGCGCCGCTGGCTGGATGACGACAACAAGGCCACGCTGCAGGATCTGGCCGACGAGTACGGCGTCTCCGCCGAGCGCATTCGTCAGGTGGAAGCGAACGCGATGAAGAAGATGCGCGGGCT
>DHXA01000138.1 GCA_002413455.1 Rhodanobacter sp. UBA5168
AAGCCAGAACACCCCCGGGGAAACGATTTGACTCGAGCAGTATATGGGGCCTGTGGCCGACACATCAATCACCCCGGTGAATCAGAAATGATCGGTTGCCAACAGAACCCTGGCGGTGCCTAGGAAACTCCCGCGCCATCTTCCGCCGACTTCACCGCGGCACAACCGACGGCAACGACTTCGCGAGCCGACGATGCCGAAGGCAAGCTGCTCGGGGATCGACTACGCCGCATCCGAGTGTTGTTCAGGCGCGGACGCAACGTCTATACTTGGCGACTTCATATCACCCTGTACCCGCCGCCGTACTTGTGGGAAAGATCTCGATGACTCGATTGCAATTGATTGGCCTGGCCGCGGCCACGGCGCTCTTCGTCACCCTCAGCGCACATGCTGAAGGCGACAAGGCTGCCGGTCGCAAACTGATCTACACCTGCGCCGGTTGCCATGGCGTGCCAGGCTACACGAACGCCTACCCGCAGTATCCGGTGCCAAAAATCGCCGGGCAGAACGCGCAGTACATCGTCAACGCGCTGCATGGGTACCAGAGTGGCGATCGCAAGCACCCGACCATGGGTGCGCAGGCGGAGAGTCTGTCCGATACGGACATCCAGAATATCGCCGCCTATCTTTCCAGCCTCGCCAAGTAGTTGCCAAGGAACCTCCGCATGAAACGTGCGCTTACCCTGCTTTTATCCGGCGCCACGCTGGCGTTCGTTTCCACCCAGTTGCTGGCCAGTGGCAGCATCGAGAACGGCAAGCAGAAGGCGGCCACCTGCTTCGCCTGCCACGGTGCCGACGGCAATTCAGTCGACCCGCAGTACCCGCGCCTGGCCGGCCAGTACAACATGTATCTGCAGCAGGTGCTGCATGAGTACAAAGACGGCCAGCGCGAAAATCCGATCATGAAAGGCATGGTGGCCACACTGTCGGATCAGGACATCGAGGATGTCGCCGCGTATTTTTCCAGCCTGCCGACCAAGCTCGATACCTTGAAGGGCCATGTCGAGGGCGACAAGTAAGCCAACTGGCTGCTGCTTGTAAACAAAGGGCCCGCCATTGGCGGGCCTTTGTTCGTCCGAAGCTGGAAGATACGGTCAAGCGATCGCCGACTTGCCCTCGGATTTGCCGTAATAAGGCTTTTCGCCGACGGCATGATCAGTGGCATCGCGCACTGCGGTGATCTCCGGTACACGCTCGCGCAAGGTCTTTTCCACACCCTGCTTGAGAGTGACATCGACCATGCCGCAGCCATGACAGCCACCGCCAAACTGAAGCAGTACCGCGCCGTCGGCCGTGATTTCGAGCAGGCTGACCCTGCCCCCGTGTGAAGCCAGCTTCGGATTGATCTCGGCCTCCAGCACATAGCGCACGCGCTCGATCACTCCCGTTTCCGCGCCCGGCAGCTCGCCCTTGATCTTCGGTGCACGGATGTTCAGCTGGCCGCCGGTGGCATTGGGTTCGAAGTCGATGGTGGCGTTGTCCAGCCAGCTGGCGCTGTCGCCATCGATATGGAAGTTGAAGCCGGCGCACTCGATGGTCCACTCGCCGCCCGCAAGGTCGACCGATTCGCAGAATTCGAGTTCACAGTTGGCCGCTGGCGTACCCGGTGCGGTCACCCGCAAGCGGATACCCAAGCCATCGACGCCCTGTTGTGAGAGAAGCCGCAGAAAATGCTGCTGCGCGCGTTCGGAAATATCGATCATGCCTGCTCCATGTCACCAGACGGGTGCTGACGAGCTCCGCCAGCGAAACAGCACCATTTTAGTCCTGTTTCAGATTTCATGCGCGCTTTGACTTTTGCACGCGCAACTTCGACGCTTCGCATCCTGACTTTGCCGCACCGGAGACGCGCATGAACACCACCGACCTGGCTACCCAGCATTGCCGGCCACGCAAGGGCAAGGAGAACGCAGTCGATTCCGCACAGATCCCCAGCTTGTTGCAGCAACTGCCAGGCTGGCAGCTTCATGCTGATGGCACGGCCATCAGCAAGGACTTCAAGTTCGCCGATTTCCACCACACGCTGGGTTTCATCAATGCGGTCGGCTTCATGGCCAACCAAGAAGATCACCACCCCGACCTTGAAGCCGGTTATGGCCACTGCCAGGTGTTGTGGTCGACACATGATGTCGGCGGGCTGTCGCTGAACGATTTCATCTGTGCCGCACGGGTCGAGGCCTTGCTGGCCCGCTGATCAGAAATCGGTGCGCGACTTTTCCTTCATCCAGAGCAGTCGCTTGCCTTTCACCGACAGCACGTCGAGGAAGTCCTTCAAATCGTCCGGCAATGGCGCGGAAAAGCTGTAGGAACGCCCGTCCAAGTCGAAACTCATGTGCGATGCGTGCAGAAACATCCGGTTCAGGCCCATGTCACGGAACCGCTTGTTCATCTCGCGGTCGCCGTACTTGGGGTCGCCGGCAAGCGGATGACCGATGTGTGCTGCATGCACGCGAATCTGGTGGGTGCGGCCGGTGCCGAGTGTGGCCTGCATCAAGCGGGCGCTGGGATATTGCTCCATCTCACGGAAAAACGTCAGTGACGGCTTGCCGTTGTCGGCCACTCGCACCATCCGCTCGCCGCCCTGCAGCACGGACTTCAGCAGTGGCGCGTTGACATCGAACTTCGCCTTGGATGGATGACCCAGCATCAGGCACAGGTATTGTTTGGTGACCTCGCCGGCCCGGATCGCCGCCTGCAGACCGGTCAGCCCGGCGCGAGTTCTGGCAAACACCAGCACACCGCTGGTATCGCGATCAAGCCGATGCACCAGCTCCAGATGTTCCTGCGGCCGGGCTGCGCGCAGCAGTTCGATCGCGCCATGACTGACACCACTGCCGCCGTGACTGGCCACGCCGGAGGGTTTGTCGATGACCAGGAAATGCTTGTCCTCAAAGATGACTGCATCGGCCACCTCGGCGACCTGACCGCTCGCAGGCCCCTGTCGCTCGGGGCGTTCCGCAACCCGCACGGGTGGAATCCGCAACGTATCACCGTCTGCGAGACGTGTGTCTGGCTTCGCCCGTTTCCCGTTGACGCGCACCTGACCGGTGCGCAAAAGTCGGTAGATCATGCTCTTGGGCACACCTTTGAGCAGGGTCACCAGCGCATTGTCGATGCGCTGGCCATCCCGTTCAGGGCCGATCTCGACTTGACGTACACCGTGAGGTGCGTCGGGGGAAGTTGCCGTCTGCATTGAAAAAAACCTGCTGAAATAGGATACTCGACAGGCGCTACATTCTGCCCATCGATGTCTGGATCGGGTCGAGTGCCCGCCCGTAACGTCGGCGAGGATTGCGCCGGTTGCCTTGGCGGCCGGTCGCGGCTCCCTTTCATCGTAACGGTTTGGGCTGCCGTTTGTCCGATGCCATGAGGTATCGGGGCGGCAGGCGCAGCTGACCGAATCATCCCGACGCCGGAAACGGTGCCGTTTTTTTTGCCGCTTAACCGCAGCGGCGCGATCCCCGGCAGGCCGCCATTGTGGCGCCACCGCGGCACGCGACGCGCGGCCAAGCCGAGGATAACCACCATGAAACGTATGTTGATCAACGCGACTCAGCGTGAAGAGTTGCGCGTGGCCATTGTCGATGGCCAGACCCTGTATGACCTGGACATTGAAATCCCTTCGCGGGAACAGAAAAAGTCCAATATTTACAAAGGCCGCATCACTCGTGTTGAGGCTTCACTTGAAGCCTGCTTCGTTGAGTATGGCGCCGAGCGCCATGGCTTCCTGCCGCTGAAAGAGATCTCCCGCGAGTACTTCACGGCGGGCCTCGACCATCACAAGTCCAGCATCCGCGAACTGATCAAGGAAGGTCAGGAAGTGGTCGTTCAGGTGGAAAAGGAAGAGCGGGGCAACAAGGGCGCGGCATTGACCACGTTCATCAGTCTGGCCGGCCGCTACATGGTACTGATGCCGAACAACCCGAAAGCCGGCGGCGTCTCGCGTCGGATCGAGGGTGAAGACCGGCAGGCACTGAAAGAAGCGCTCGAGCACGTCACGGTGCCGGACGACGTCGGTCTGATCGTGCGCACCGCCGGCCTCGGCCGCGACGCCGAAGAGTTGCAGTGGGATCTGGACTATCTGCTGCAGCTGTGGAAATCGATTTCCGAAGCAGCCAGCAAACAGCGGGCACCTTTCCTGATCTACCAGGAATCGAAGCTGTTCATTCGCGCCCTGCGCGATTACCTGCGCAGCGATATTGGCGAAATCCTGATTGATGAGGAGTCGCTGTTCAACGATGCGCGCGACTTCATGCAGCAGGTGATGCCAAACGCGCTGCGCAAGCTCAAACTGTACAAGGACGACACGCCGCTGTTCACGCGCTACCAGATCGAGACGCAGATCGAGAGCGCGTTCGATCGCCAGGTGCGCCTGCCCTCAGGCGGCTCGATCGTGATCGACCAGACTGAAGCGTTGACCGCGATCGACATCAACTCCTCCAAGGCCACCAAGGGCAGCGACATCGAGGAGACCGCGTTCAATACCAATTGCGAAGCAGCGGTGGAAATCGCCCGCCAAGCGCGCATCCGCGATGCCGGCGGCCTGATCGTGATCGATTTCATCGACATGGACAGCCCCAAGCACCAGCGCGAGGTGGAAGATCGCCTGAAGGAAGCGCTGAAGCAGGATCGTGCCCGCGTGCAGATCGGGCGCATCTCGCGCTTTGGCCTGCTCGAAATGTCGCGCCAGCGTCTGCGGCCCAGCCTCGGTGAGGCTACCCAGATCGTTTGCCCGCGCTGCGAGGGCCACGGCCACATCCGCGGCGTGGAATCGCTGTCGCTGTCGACCCTGCGCCTGATCGAAGAACACGCAATGAAGGACAACACTGGCCAGGTGCTGGTGCAGGCGCCGTCGAGCGTCGTCAATTTCCTGCTCAACGAAAAGCGCGCCAGCGTGGTCGAAATCGAACTGCGCCACAAAGTGCACGTGATGATCGTCGCCGACGAGAAACTGGAAACCCCGCATATCGAGATCCAGCGCATCCGCGAAGCGGATATGGGCGAACACAGCAAGCCCAGCTATGAGCGCTTGACCACGGTGGAAACCGCCGAGCTGCCGAAGATGGGCCAGGCGCTTGGCAGCAGCGAACAGCCCGCCGTGAGCGGCATCGTACCGTCCAGCCCCGCCCCACTTCGCGAGGAAACGGCTGCATCCGTCGCCGTGACGACGACGCCCGTGGTGCGACGTCAGCCTGCGGCTGTCGCTGCAGCCAGCCAAGCCGCAACGTCGGGTGGCGTCATCTCGCGGCTCATTGGCTGGTTCCGCAGCGCCGCCGAAGCGACCCCGACACCGGCGCCGACGCGAAGCGACGATAACGAACGCGACAGCAGCCGCAATCGTCGCGACGAGCGCAGCGCGCGTGCCGGCACCTCAAACGTTTCTTCACCGCGTCAGCCGCGTCGCGAACCGACACAGCCGGGTTCTCCCAGAACGGGTGCGCAGCAGCAGGCCAGAAACAACCGTCAGCGCAACAACGAGGCGCAGCCGCGTCAGCCACAACAGGCCCAGGCTCAGGCCGCCAGGGCGGAGCGTCAACCCAAGCCTGCTGCAGCTGAAAACAATCAAGCGCGGGCCGAGCGCAGGCCCAATCCACCGCAACCGAAGCCCGAGCGCCAGCCTCGGGCCGCCGCAAGCGAGCGTCCGGCTGCCGCAACGCTGGATGATGCCGCCAAGGAAGCCGAGCTGCTCGCGACGCCCGTCGAGTCGATCGCACCGGAATCCGCGGACAATGCTCTCGACGCGGATGGCAGTCAGTCACGTCGTCGGCGCGGTCGGCGCGGCGGCCGTCGTCGGCGTCGCCATGACGAAGCTGTCCCGAATGACGCAAATCTAGAAATCGCGCAGGCGCAGGTGCTCGATGACGAAGATCGCGATGAAACCGCAGGCGCCCCACCGCCGGTGAAGTCTGCTGCCCGAAGCGACTCGGCCAGCCCGACTCTCGCTGCTGCCGCTGCCACAATCCCGGTTGTTGTCGCCCAGGCGGCGAGTGATACCGCCGGAAGCACAAAACCGACGCCGGCAACCGAGATTCACCCACCCGTCGCCTCCCAGCCGGTTGAGAAAACTGTCCCCATCAACGCAATCCACGGCCTGACGGACAACCAACCAAAGCCTGTCACCGCCGCACCGGCCAGTGCAGCGCTCAATGCTGCTGCGCCGGTCACTATAGCGTTCAATCTGCCGACGCTGCCGCCGATTCCCGATCAGGCAAGATCTGCAACAAGCACTGGCGAAGTACCGGCTCCGGGCGATCTGGTCTTCGCATCGCCAACAGCCACTCAAGCCTCGATCAGCAGCGATCCGCAAGCGCTGCCCACCAGCTTTGACGGTGTTGCCAAAACAGAAGCTGTCGCTCCTGCATCCGCAGTTGCGAATCCGATTGCCGCGGCGCCTGTTGCAACGCCATCCGATCAGCCTTCCCATAATGCTGTGCATTTGAATGCGCCGCCGAACCTCTTATCTGTGGTTCCTGCGAAGGTCGCTGTATCTGAAGATGAAAATCCCACCTCGCTCATACCAGCCGTTTCCTTGCCGCTGCCCAAGCAGGGCGACTTGCTGGCTCAACCAATTCCTCAGGTGAAGCCGGCATCGGCACCCGATGAGGAAAGCGAGCCGGCTCCCATCTCCCCCTTGGATGAAACGGACGAGCGGACCGACTCGCACAGCTGAACCAACCATCGCCGTTTCAAGCAAAAGAAAACCGGACGCTAGTCCGGTTTTCTTTTGCCATCAGGCCACCAAGGCCCGACTGACCACTCAAATCGGGAAGTCAGTTGCCCACATGGTGATTGGGCGTGTCGATCAGACCGTGCATTGTCATCAGGTGGGCCAGGCTGAGAACATGATCCACGTGCAGTTTTTCCATCAGACGCTGCTTGTAGGTGGATACGGTTTTCGGGCTCAGGTTGAGTTGTTCGCCAATGATCGTCAGCGGCTTGCCGCGCACCAACATCATCGCCACTTCCAGCTCACGGCTGGACAATACGTCGAACGGTGAAGCGCTGCCATCGAGGGTAGCCAGCGCGAGCTGCTGTGCCACGGCCGGGGCAAGATAGCGGCGGCCGTTGGCCACCTGACGCACAGCGGATACCAGCTCATCGGCATTGCAGCCTTTGGTCAGGTACCCGAGTGCGCCGGCGTCAAGCAACCGCTTGGGGAAGCGCGCGTCCTCGACTACGGTCACGATGATGATATGTGTAGGTAACTTCGCGCGGCAGACCCGCTCGGTAAGTTCGATGCCACTCATACCGGGCATGTGCACGTCAACCAACGCAATTTCCGGTACCAGCGTGCGGATCAGCCGCAGGCCTTCCTCCGCGGTACCTGCTTCGCCACTGACGCCGATATCCGGCTGTTGCTGCAAGATCATCCGAAAGCCGGTACGAACCAGCTCGTGATCGTCCACCAGGACCACATTGATCACTTGACGCCCTCCTTGGTTGGGCTTGTTGAAATTAGGCCGCACAACGCCCCATTGCAAGCAGCATCGCCGCCTCATGCATGACGTGACTCATGCGTGTCGCGCCGTCAACAGCTGGCAGCATTCCAATGCATTCGTCTGGCGCGGCACGAGAACGCAAAATCGCCCTCGCTCATGCCGCCATCGCAGCAGCAACGTCCGGCCTATCCACGCACACCTCACGCCCCATACTGGCGATGAAAACGGCACCGAGCCGACGAATGCCTTCATCGATGGAGCGCAATGTGCCACGGCGAAAACGGCGATTATGTCGGCCAACACCTACAAGCCATGTGCGGGATCCACGGCGCACCGCCCCCTGCAACCTCTCCGCGAACAAG
>DHXA01000215.1:0-3662 GCA_002413455.1 Rhodanobacter sp. UBA5168
AACAGGCCGGTGAACATCGGCGCCACCAGCGCCGGTTCGGTCAGCAGCACCGCGCCCAGCGCGGCGATCGGCGCAAACAGGATCACGCTGTAGCCGCGATATGCCGCGAACATCAGAAAACACAGTGCGGCCAGCACGATCAGAAATGCCATCCGTGAATCTCCCCAGCCTCGTCAATGGCGACAGGCGCCGAGTATCCGGGCTCGCCCGCGCGGGCGGCACTGTACGAAGGTACAAGTGCCCGCACTGCGCACAGCACCTAAGCTCCCCTCATCAGCATCCGCGCGAGCGATGCATTCACTGCCCGCATTCGCGTGAGCGATGCCATCACTGCAAGGGGACGTCATGAAACGCACGCATCTGAGTTCGGCGATCGGTCTGGTTCTGGGCCTGGCATTCATCGCGCCGACGCATGCGCAACAGGCGACCACGGACACCAGCACCAAACCGACGACGGCGAAGCAGGCCGAAGCCAAGCAGCTTGAATCGGTGACGGTCAGTGCGCGGCGTCGCGACGAGTCGATGGAAAAGGTGCCGGTCGCGGTCAGCGCGTTCAGCGGCGAGGACATGAAGGACCTGCAGGCCAACAGCATCGACGGCCTGCAGGGCGCAGTGCCGAACATGAACATCGTGCAGGGCCGTGGCTCGTCCTCGGCAGCCAATATCTTCATCCGTGGCATCGGCCAGCCGGACGCGCTGCAGACCTTCGATCCCGGTGTCGGCATGTATGTCGACGACGTCTACTACTCGCGCATCCAGGGCGCGTTGATCAGCCTGTTCGACGTCGAGCGCGTCGAAGTGTTGCGTGGCCCGCAAGGCACGCTTTACGGCAAGAATTCGACCGGCGGCGCAGTCAAGGTGGTGACCAAGAATCCGGGTGACAACAACGAGGCCTCGGTGGAAGCCACCGTCGGCAGCTTCGGCAAGCGTGAAGGCAAGTTCTACTTCGGTGGCCAGCTCGGCGGCGCGTGGTCGGCTTCGCTGGCTGGCGCGATCACCAAGACCGATGGCTATGTGGAAGATCCCGCCACCCATCACGAATACAACGACGAGAACACCAAGGCGGTGCGCGGCAAGCTGCGCTATCACCCGTCGGACACGTTCGACGCGGTGCTCAGCCTCGACTACACCAAGCAGGACACCGGGCTTACCCTCGGCCAACCGGTTTCGACCTTGACCCGCACCGACCTGGTGTTCGGCCCGGTCGCGCTGTACACGCCGGACCCCGACCAGAAATACAACTTCCAGACGCGCACCTCGTTCGACCTGGACAAGGGCCAGTTGCTCAAGCACGAAGGCGCCGCGCTCAGTTTGAACTGGAAGCTTTCCGACCAGTGGAACCTGAAAAGCATCAGCGCGTTCCGCAAGCTGGATAGCGACTCCTATATCGACATCGACGCCTCGCAGTTCCAGCTTGGCGACGTGCTGGTCGATTTCCATCAGAAGCAGGCCAGCCAGGAACTGCAGCTGCAATACGACAACGGCAGCAACCTGCAGGCGGTGTATGGCCTCTACTACCTGCGCGAAACCGTGCCCTCGCATCAGGAAGCGTATGCCAACGACCTGTTCGCGCTGGCCGGCACGCCGATCAACTTCCTGCGCACCATCGACGACGATCTCACCACCAGCACGTACGCCGCCTTTGCGCACGTGAACTGGGAGTTCGTGCCGAGCTGGACGCTGGCCGCCGGCGTGCGTTACAGCAGCGACCACAAGAACTACGACCGCACTACCAGCACGTTCTGGGGCGTGCCGTTCGGTGCGCTCGACGAGACCGTGGCGTTCAACGGCAACAAACGCTGGAACGCGTGGACGCCGACGGTCAGTCTGCAGAAGCAGCTCGATCCTCAGACCATGGTCTACGCGTCGGCCAGCCGCGGCTTCAAGTCCGGCGGCTTCAACGGCCGCGCCAATTCCGCCGCCGAGACGGCCAGCGCCGAGTACAACCCCGAATACGTGTGGACCTATGAGCTGGGCATGAAGTGGCGCTCGGCCGACAACAAGCTGCAGGCCAACGTGGCAGCGTTCCACAGCGACTACACCGATTTCCAGGCGCGCGTGTCGGAGATCCAGAACCCCGGTTCGATCACCCCGACGTTCGCGTTCCCGGTGCTCAACGCCGCCAAGCTGAAGATGGATGGCATCGAGTTCGAGGGCGCCGCCGTGCTGGGGCAGGGCACGCGGTTGTCGGCCCAGGTCGGCTACCTCGATGCACGTTACGCGCGCTTCGACGATGCGCGGCTCGATCCGGCCAATCCGGCCTTCAACCCCGAGTTGCACAAGCACGTGCCGTTCTCGCCGAAGCTGACCGCGCGGCTGGCGCTCACGCAGAGCTTCAATCTCGGTGATGGCAGTGCGATCACCGTGGGCGGCGATTACTCCTACCGCACCGAAACCTGGCTCAGCGTGGACAACTACGCCGCGCTCAGCCAGAAGGCGTATTCGTTGGTCGGCCTGTTCGGCATCTACGACTCCGCCGACAGCCACTGGCAGCTGCGAGCCGGCGTGCGCAACCTCACCGACAAGGTCTACAAGACCGACGGCCAGGAGTTCTCCAGCGTGGGCAATATCCGCACCGCGTATTACGGTATGCCGCGCAACTGGTATGCCAGCGTGCGCTACAACTTCTGAGTTCCCATGCCATAGCGGCTTCAGTGAGGCCGCTATGGTGAAATCGGGAAATCGCAGCACAACATGACGAAACGGAGCAGACCGATGAACACCCAATGGGTAACGCGCCTGCTATGGCTGGCCCTGCTGGCCAGCGCCGGCACCGCCTGCGCGAAAGACGCCGGTACGAGCCTGCCCAAACTCAAGATCGATCCGGCGCGCACTGCCGTGGTCGGCCTGTCCTCGGGCGCATACATGGCGACGCAAGCACAGCTGGCGTATCCGGAACTGTTTCCGAACGCGGCACTGGTCGCTGGCGGTCCGTTCGGCTGCGCCGGCGGCAAGCTGGATGCTGCGCTCGGCAGTTGCATGAAGGGTGTGCCGGCACCGGATGTCGCGGCGCTGGTGGCCAGTGCTGAAAAGCGTTCCGCCGCCGGCGAGATCGGCGCGCTGAAGGATCTCGCGCGCGCCCATGTCTACCTGCTGCACGGCAGCGCCGACGCGCTGGTGGCACCGCCGGTGGCCGAAGCCGGCGCGCATTTCTACAAACAGTTGCGCGACGGCATGCCGGGCCTCAAAGGCATGCAGGTGCATGACGATGGCCAGCGCGCGTTCGCGCACAACCTGCCTGTGGCCGCCACTGGCGACGACTGCGACAAATCGGTCGCGCCGTATCTCGGCCACTGCGGCTTCGATGCGGCCGGCGAGATCTTCGCCCAAATGTTCGGCAAGCCGGCGCACGCGGTGGCCGAGGCGCGCGGCGTGCTGCGCACATTCGACCAGGATGCATTGCGCCCCGACGGCGCCGATGCCTTCATGGCCAGCACCGGCTACGTCTACCTGCCGCCGGCCTGCCTCGCCGGCAAGCGGTGCGGCGTGGTGGTCGCGTTCCACGGCTGCAAGCAGAACGCCGACGCGGTGGGCGAGTCGTTCGTCAAGGACGCCGGCTTCAATCGCTGGGCCGACGTCTACAACGTGGCCGTGCTATATCCTCAGACCCGCGCAAGTTTCGCGCCCTTGAATCCGCAGGCATGCTGGGACTGGTGGGGATA
>DHXA01000215.1:3977-4504 GCA_002413455.1 Rhodanobacter sp. UBA5168
GGAGCGCACCCTGTGCGCGATGCTCTTGCTCCATTCAGAGTAAAGAGCTTTCGTCCTCCTGCGGAGGGCGAGTCACTTTCTCTCGCTTGCCCGAGAGAAAGTAACCAAAGAGAGGGGCACCCCGCTTACGCGCTTTGCGGGCATCGTGCCCGCAAAGTCCGCGGGTGGGTTACGGGGTTTGTCGACAGGGCATCCTGCCCTGACGCCAAACTGGTTCGCATCCCTGCGAACCACCCTGCGGGCTTTCCTTCACCCACCCGCCGCTTCAGAGGGGCCCCGGATAGAGCAACGCGCATCCTGCGCGTACTTTTCAGAAAAGCCAGAGCACCAGCCAGAGCGATGCTTCGCTTCGGCTCTTCACCGAGTGCGGGCCAGGAGGGCCCGCTGCTCTACCCGGGGCCCCTGTGCGGCGGTGAGACGGGGTCGACAGGCCGCGAAGCGGGCATCGGCAGGGATGTCGATGCCTTTTCGCACGGGCAGGAGGCCCGTTCGAAAAGCCCGGCCCCGGCTCACGGACTTGCCGGGCA
>DHXA01000102.1 GCA_002413455.1 Rhodanobacter sp. UBA5168
GCGTAGGTCTTGCGGTACAGCGCCACATCGCTGACCGACAGCGCGCCCAGTGTCTCGCCGTGGTAGCTGCCCGTGAGTGCGATGAAGCGGGTCTTCTCGCCATGGCCCTGGTTGAGCCAATAGTGGAAGCTCATCTTCAGCGCTACCTCGATCGCCGCCGAACCGTTGTCGGCATAGAACACCCGGTTCAGTCCGGGCGGGGTGACCCGCACCAGTTCCTCGGCCAGCTCGATCGCCGGTTCATGCGTGAAGCCGGCAAAGATCACGTGCTCCAGCGTGCGCGCCTGCTCGGCCAGCGCGGCCGCGATGCGCGGATTGGCGTGACCGAACAGGTTGGTCCACCACGAACTGATGCCGTCCAGATAACGGCGACCATCGGCATCGATCAGCCACGCGCCATCGCCGCGCACGATCGGCACCATCGGTACTGCGCCGCCGGTGACGTCGTGATCATGCATCTGCGTGCATGGGTGCCACAGGTGTTTCAGGTCGCGCTCGGCGAGTGCGGCGTTGCTGCTTGCGGGGTTGCTCATCCGGCTATCATCGGCGCTGCGCGATGGACGCTCAAGCCCGCGCATGGATCGTTGCGGGAATCGACGCTTGAACTACGTGCGCAAAAGCCTGCTTGGCCTCGGTGTGTTGCTGCTGACAGCGGCCGTACTGCTGTGGTTTCTCCCAGCGCGCTGGGTCATGCCGTGGATCGAGCCGCAGCTGCACGGGCTGCGCCTGCAGCAGGTGCAGGGGTCGCTGTGGAATGGCCGGGCTGCCGATGTCCTGGCCGCCGACGGACACGTGCTGGGCCAGGTGCAGTGGCAGTTGTCGCGGCGCGCACTGCTGGGGCAGCTGCAGTTGCAACTGAGATTCAACGGACCGCAATTGGTATTCTCCGGCACGATGCAACGGCTGCCGGGCGACCGCATCGCATTGCGCGAAACAAGCATGCACGTCGAGTTGCCCGCGCTGGATCTTCGTGCGACTTCGCCGTTGGGCCAGCCCCGAGGCGACCTGCAACTGACCGTCGATCAGGCGTTGCTGCAGGCTGGCTGGCCGTTGCAACTGCATGCGCATGCGCAGTGGCGGCACGCCGTCATGCACACGCCACAGGGCGACGTGGCGCTGGGCGACCTGCAGATGCAGGCGCAGGGAGAGGGCGGGGTGATCCAGGCGCAATGGCGTGACGACGGAAAGGGCCCGTTGCACGTCGACGGCCAGTTGCAGCTGACGCCGCTCGGCTGGCGACTGGACGCGACGCTGCGGCCCAGACAGACTGATCCGTCGCTGCGCCATTGGCTGACCGGTCTCGGACCGGCATCCGCCGATGGCAGCGTACATATCCACCGCAGCGGTGGCCTGGCGGCGACATCGCTGGCGCCGCCACCGAAATGAGGACGCGAGACCCGCATGAATCCTGATATCGCCGCAGCGGCATTGGCGGCCGCACGCGAGGCCGCCGCCGCGGCGGCCGAAGTGATCAAGCATTATTGGCGGCGCGGCGTCGAGGTGGAGCTGAAGTCCGACGCGACGCCAGTGACCGTCGCCGACCGCGAGGCCGAGCAGGCGATCAGGAAGATCCTGCAGGCAGCGTTGCCGCAAGCGTCCATCTACGGCGAGGAGTTCGGCCTGGACGGAGAACGCGGCGGCCTGTTGTGGCTGGTCGATCCGCTGGACGGCACCAAGAGTTTCGTGCGGCGCACGCCGTTCTTCTCCACCCAGATTGCGCTGATGGATGGCGACGAGTTGGTGCTCGGCGTATCCAGCGCACCGATCTACGGCGAGGTGATGTGGGCAAGCGCCGGCAGCGGTGCGTGGCTCGACGGCGAACGCGTGCAGGTCGCCAGTACGTCGGCGATCGCCGAAGCGTCGCTTTCCATCGGCAACATCAGGACGCTCACCACCGATACGCGCTGGGCTGCCCTGGGCGCGCTGATCCACGACAGCAACCGGATTCGTGGCTACGGCGATTTCTGCCACTACCACCTGCTGGCACGCGGCAGCCTGGACCTGGTGATCGAGTCGGACGTGAACATCCTCGACATCGCGGCGCTGGCGGTGATCGTGCGCGAGGCCGGCGGTGTGTTCACCGATCTCGAGGGCGCGCCGCTGACGCTGGAGACGCGCAGCGTGCTGGCCGGTACAGCGGCGATCCATCCGCAGGCGCTGCAGCGTCTGCGGCGCTGAACCACGCGCGCTAGAATGTACCGATGCCCAAGTTACCCATCATCCATGCCATGCGGGACGTCACCGACAGCCGGTTCCTGCAGGTCGAGCAGCTCGATCTGGAGTTTTCCAACGGCGTGCGACGCACGTATGAACGATTGAAGGGCAGCGGCCTGGGTGCCGTGATCATCGTGCCGATGCTCGATGATGAAACCGTGCTGCTGGTGCGCGAATACGGTGGCGGTGTGGGCCGCTACGAACTGGGTTTGCCGAAGGGCCGCCTGGATCAGGACGAGACCGCCGAGCAGGGCGCCGAGCGCGAGTTGAAGGAAGAGATCGGCTACGGTGCGCACAAGCTGAAAATCCTGCACAACCTGTCGCTGTCGCCTTCGTACATGACGCATATGGCGCACGTCGTGCTGGCACAGGATCTGTATCCCGAAAAGCTGGTCGGCGACGAACCGGAAGAACTTGAAGTGGTGCCGTGGAAGATGGCCGAACTGCATACCCTGCTCGGTCGCGACGACGTGACCGAGGGGCGCTCGATTGCCGCACTGTTCATGGCCCGCGAATACCTCGCCGGTCGCTTCCAGCGCACATGAGCGCCGCCCCCGCCTTTGCCCGCCAGATCGGCGAGATCGCACGTGCTGCCGGGGCCGCCATCATGGCGGTGTATCGCAGCGACTTCGCCGTGCAGACCAAGGCCGACGCGTCGCCACTGACCGCTGCCGATCTGGCCGCGCAGCAGGTCATCCTGACGGGCCTGGCCGGGCTTGATCCACTGCTGCCGGTATTGTCGGAAGAAGCCAAGGCGCTGCCGTGGTCCGAGCGCCAGCACTGGTCACGCTACTGGCTGGTGGACCCGCTCGATGGCACCCGCGAGTTCGTCAAGCGCAACGGTGAGTTCACCGTCAACATTGCCCTGATCGATCAGCAGCAGTCCGTGCTTGGCGCGGTACTGGCGCCCGTAACCGGCGAGCTGTACCTCGCCGCGCGCGGGCAGGGCGCCTGGTTGCAGACGCAGGCCGAGGGTGACTGGCAGCGGATAAGCACGCGGCCGCTGCAACAGCCGCCGCTGGTGGCAGGCAGCCGCTCGCATGGCGGTTCGCAGCGCGCCCTGCTGGAGCAGCTGGTCGGCAGCGATTACGAGCTCGTCCCGCTCGGTTCGTCACTGAAATTCTGTCTGATCGCACGCGGCGCCGCGGACGTCTATTTGCGCCTTGGCCTGACCAGCGAGTGGGATACGGCCGCCGCGCAGTGCGTGCTGGATGAGGCTGGCGGCGCAGTGCTGGACCTGGCCGGCCGTCCGTTTCGCTACAACCGAGGCGAGTCGCTGCTGAATCCGGAGTTCATAGCAGTGGGCGATGGCACGATCGACTGGGCTGCGCGACTGCGGGCCGCTGTGCAAAGCTGATTTCGATGGAGACGATCGCGAGGTCGGCCCCTCATTCCTGCCTTCTGCCCGACAATGAGTTACGGCACTGATGGAGTTTTCGCGGCATGCGCGACTCACCTCGATACAGCCTCGACGACCTGCTCGCGATCATGGCGCGCCTGCGCGATCCCGAGCGCGGTTGTCCGTGGGACGTGCAGCAGGATTTCTCCTCCATCGCGGCGTACACGATCGAGGAGGCCTACGAAGTGGCCGACGCGATCGACCGCAAGCACTGGCACGATCTGCGTGATGAACTCGGCGACCTGCTGCTGCAGGTGGTCTTCCACGCGCAGATGGCGCAGGAACAAGGCCTGTTCGACTTTGCCGACGTGGCCCACACGATCAGCGCCAAGATGCAACGTCGCCATCCGCATGTGTTCGGGGACGTGCGTTATGCCGATCTCGACGAGCAGAAGCGTGCGTGGGAGGACATCAAAACCGTCGAACGCGCGGACAGGGGCGAAATTGCCGACGACAGCGCGCTGTCGGGCATTTCGACCGGCCTGCCGGAATGGAAGCGCGCACTGAAACTGCAGCAACGCGCAGCCAGCACCGGTTTCGAATGGACCGACCCACAGCCGGTACTGGCCAAGCTGGCCGAGGAAGTGGATGAGGTGGGTGCCGAGTTCGCCAATGGCGCCGATCCGGCCAGGCTGGAAGACGAGATCGGCGATGTGCTGTTCGTGACGGTGAACCTGGCGCGCCACGCCGGTGTCGATTTCTCGCAGGCGTTGCGGCATGCCAATGCGAAGTTCGAGCGGCGCTTCCGGCAGATGGAACAACTGGCCGCCGCCGAAGGTGCGGTATTCGGGGAACGCACGCTCGCCGAACAGGAACAACTGTGGCAGCGTGCCAAAGCGATCGAGCGCGAGCCGTGACCGTCGGATGTCGGGCTGCAGCAGTCCATCGGACATCCACCGCCGTGGTTGGCATGCAACCCTTTTGCGCCGAGCCGCATCCCAAGCCTGTCGCCAACCCGAGGAGTTCACCATGCGCCGTCTTTTCACCGCCGTCCTGTTGCTTGCGCCGTTCGCCGCCTTCGCCGCCACGCCGTGCAAGTACGAAGCGCCGCGAAACCTCCAGCTGGATCTGGCCGGCGTGCGTGCCGTGCAGATCGAAGTGCATAGCCAGGATCTGCACCTGACCGGTAGCGACAGCGCCAGGGGCCTTACCCTTACGGGACGCGCGTGTGCCTCGGAGAAGGCCGCGCTGGACGATCTGCAGGTCACTCAGCGGCGCGAAGGCGATCAGCTGCTGCTCGACATTGGTGGCAGCAACAACCATTTCTCGCTGAGCCTGTTCGGCAACTCCTACGCGAACCTCGAGGTCACCGTGCAGCTGCCGGCGAACCTGCCGGTAACCCTGAGCGTGGGCTCCGGCGATGCCGATGTCAGCGGTGTCCGGCAGCTGCAGAGCAATGTCGGCTCGGGCGATCTGCACGTGCGCCAGCTGTCTGGCAAGTTCAGCACCAGCGTGGGTTCGGGTGACGTCGGGGCGACCGACATCGGCAGCCTCGAGCTGGGTTCGGTCGGCTCCGGCGACTTCAAGGCCACCGGTATCAAGGGCGATGCCAGGATCGGCAGCATCGGCTCGGGCGATGTGGAGTTGCGCGAGGTCGGTGGCAGCGTACGCGCCGATACGCTGGGCTCCGGTGACCTCACCGTGAACAATGTGGCCGGCGACTTAAGCCTCGGCGCCAAGGGCAGCGGCGATATCAACCATTCCGGCGTCAAGGGCCGGACCAGCGTGCCGCACGACAACGACGACGATTGAGCGCGGCGTCAGCCCAGCCAGCGCCAGACCAGATACACCAGCGGCGCGCACACCAGCAGGAACGGAATCGACACCGTGTGAAGCAGCCGCAAGCCATGCGGCTGTTTTGCCAGGCGCAGCGCGATCAGGTTCGCCAGCGAGCCGATCGCCACGCCGAAGCCGCCCACGTTCACGGCAACTGCCAGTGCGGTGGCGTCCGGTGTGCGATCGAGCAGCAACACGGTCGCTGGCACATTGCTGATCAGCTGCGAGGCGACGATGCCGCTGGCATAAAGCGTCAGTGGCTCGCTGAAATCGAGCCGGTCCAGCGCATGCCGCACCAGCGGCAGCTCGGCGAAGTGACCCAGCCCCAGAAAGATCGCCGCGAACGT
>DHXA01000017.1 GCA_002413455.1 Rhodanobacter sp. UBA5168
GCGCAGTTAAGGCCGGTCTGGCCACCCATCGTGGGCAGCACCGCGTCCGGGCGCTCCTTGGCGATGATGCGCTCCACCGTTTGCCAGTTGATCGGCTCGATGTAGACCGCGTCGGCAGTTTCCGGATCCGTCATGATGGTGGCGGGATTGGAGTTCACCAGGATCACCCGGTAGCCCTCTTCCTTCAACGCCTTGCACGCCTGCGCACCGGAGTAGTCGAACTCGCAGGCCTGGCCGATCACGATCGGGCCGGCACCGATGATGAGGACGCTCTTGATATCGGTACGCTTAGGCATGCGTGTGGGCCTCCTGCATCAGGGTCGCGAAACGGTTGAACAGATAGCCGATGTCGAGCGGGCCAGGGCTCGCCTCGGGGTGACCCTGGAAGCAGAACGCGGGCCGGTCGGTCAGCGCGAAACCCTGCAGCGAGCCGTCGAACAATGAGGTATGGGTGACCCGCACATTCGCCGGCAACGTAGTGGGGTCGACCGCGAAACCATGGTTCTGCGAGGTGATCAGCACGCGGCCATCATCGTGATCCTTGACCGGATGATTGGCGCCGTGATGGCCAAACTTCATCTTCAGCGTCTTGCCACCGAGCGCCAGGCCCATCAACTGATGGCCGAGGCAGATGCCGAACAGCGGGATCCTGGCGTCGAGGAACGCGCGGGTGGCGGTGATAGCGTAGTCGCAGGCTGCCGGATCACCGGGACCATTGGACAGGAACACGCCATCCGGTTTCATCGCCAGCACTTCGGCGGCAGGCGTCTGCGCTGGCACCACCGTGACCTCGCAACCCTGCTCGGCCAGCAGGCGCAGGATGTTGAGCTTGGTGCCGAAATCGTAGGCGACCACCTTGAAGCGCATGGCCGGCTGATTGAACGCCGTGCGATCAAGATCATATACACCCTGGTTCCACACATACGGCTTGGCCGTACTGACTACCTTGGCCAGGTCCATGCCATTCAAGCCGGGAAATGCGCGCGCCTTGGCCAGTGCGCTCTCGGCGTCGACCTGCTCCCCGGCCATGATGCAGCCGGCCAGCGCACCCTTGTCACGCAGGATGCGGGTCAATCGCCGCGTATCGATACCGGCAATGGCGACGGTGCCGTGACGTTTGAGATAGTCGGGCAGGCTTTCGGTGCTGCGCCAGCTGCTGGCGCGCCGCGGCACATCGCGCACGATCAACCCGGCGGCATGCACCGCGGTGGATTCGACGTCCTCGGCGTTGACGCCGGTATTGCCGATGTGCGGATAGGTCAGCGTGACGATCTGGCGCGAATAGGAAGGATCCGTGAGGATTTCCTGATAACCGGTCATCGCGGTGTTGAAGACCACTTCGCCAACGGTGTCCCCCGATGCACCGACGGCATGACCATGAAACACGCTGCCGTCTTCTAGGGCCAGCAGAGCAGGATGAGGCATACGATAACCGCCTTTTAGATGCAGCAAAGTCCGCAAGCCGCTTGATTGCTGGCTTGTGGAGCTTGGAAAGGAAAGGAACAGGGCGGCTTGAAATGATAGGCGGCGATGGCGTTTCTGTCCACCTTACGAAGGCTGAATCGTACGTCTCAGGCCCCATCGCCATTACTCGGGCGGCGCTACACTAGGCCACATTTCAATGGAGTTGAAGGTCCCATGAGTGCTGCCGTACTGCTCGATCCCGCCCGACTTGATCGCCCGGATACCACGGTGCAGCAGCAACCCTTCCCATTCATGGTGGCGCACGGCCAGTTGCCCGATGAAGTGCGCGGCGACCTGGATCGCGACTTTCCGCGCTATGCCAGCGCCGGCTTTTTTCCGTACGACCCGAGCGACTGTGGCCCGTCCGTCAATGCGCTGATCGAAGACATGACCACCCCGGCATTTGCCAGCGCCGTCGGTCAGCGCCTGGGTATCGACAACCTTGGCCAATACCCGACCCTGGTGACGCTGTGCCGGCTGCTGAACAAGCGCCACGGCACCATCCATACCGACAGCAAATCCAAGGTGGCTACGGCACTTATCTACCTCAACGCGCAATGGCCGGATACCAGTGACGGCTGCCTTCGCTTCCTGCATCGAATCGATGACATCGACAGCATGGTGGCACCGGAGCTGACGCCTCTCTACGGCGAGTTTGCGGTCTTCAAACGTTGCGAGAACTCCTTCCACGGTCATCTGCCCTACGAGGGCGAACGACGGGTCATCCAGGTGGCATGGCTTACCAGCGAAGAGGAAAAGTTGCGCAAGACGAAGCGCGGCAAATTCTCGCGCGCGTTCAAGAAATTGTTCGGCAGCCTCGATACCAAGCTGGGCGCAGGGCGCGACCGCAACGCCTCCCATCCCGATTGAGCCTGCGCAGCTGATGGCTCGGTCGCGCCGCACACCGTCTCCGAAGCGCTGGCTTACATGATCGGTTTCCGCATTGGTGTTCCGCCTGCTGGTTGAATTCATCAAACCAGTCCTGCCTCTGGCGGCATTCAACGATGCGTCGCGGGACTGGCTTACTACGGGCACGACGCCCCGCGTATCCTGCGTCACCAGGGGAAGCGGTGTATGGGAGCCAAGGTAAGGCCATACCTGTTCTGCGGCAGCGCAGTGTCCATCTGCACCAGCTGCCTGCGCCGGGTCGAGGCAAAAATCCTGATCAAGGACGAACACCTCTACCTGGAAAAATGGTGCCCACATCACGAGCGCGAGCGCGTCCTGATTTCGGATGACGCTGCGTATTATCGCCAGTACTGCGAGTTGTATATCAAGCCGCCGGAGCTGCCGCGGCGCTTCAACACACCGCAGCATTACGGTTCTGTACAACTGCGGCCTTTGTCCAGAGCACATGCAGCACTCCCGCCTTACCCTGATCGAGATCACCGATCACCTGCAATCTGCGTTGCCCGATCTGCTACGCCGAAAGCGGCCCGCACCGCCCCGGCTTTCGCGATCTGGCGACGGTGGAACGCATGCTCGACGCGGCAGTGGCCAACGAAGGCAAGCCTGATGTGGTGCAGATTTCCGGCGGCGAGCCAATGGTCTCGCCGGGCATGCACCACCTGACGGTGATGGCTACTGCTCGCACCATGGCGGGGAAACCACCGCGTCCAAGTGTGTTGACCCAAACACCGCAGGGAACGAGGCTGGCTACTTCTCCAAATTACAACGCTGCGCAAGGCAGTGGCAGCGGCTGCGCCGTACAAGCCGATACCGATCGACACAGAGTTCAGCGTGGCGGCGCGATCAGGTCGTCAAGCTGCCATTGTCCGGGCGTTCGTCCTGCCAGCCAGTGTGCCGCCTGCAACGCGCCCCGCGCAAAAATCGAACGATCGGTGGCGCGATGTACCAGTTCCAGCCGTTCACCCTGCCCCACCAGCATGGCAGTGTGCTCACCAACGATGTCGCCACCGCGTATCACCGAGAATCCGATGCTGCCATCGACACGTTCACCGGTCCGGCCCTGGCGGTTGTACACCGCTGCCGATTCCAGCGTGCTGTGGCGCGCACTCGCGGCGGCCTGACCCAATGCCAGCGCGGTGCCGGACGGAGCATCCTGCTTGCGCCCATGGTGGGCCTCGACGATTTCCAGATCCCAATCCGGCAAGGCCGCCGCAGCCTCACGCAACAATCTCGTCAGCACGGCTACGCCGAGACTGAAATTGGCCGCTCGCAGCACGGCAATGTTTTTGCCAGCAGCAGCAAGTCGTTCTTCCAGCGCAGCGTCAACGCCAGTGGTGCCGCTCACCAGGGCTGCATCATGCGCCAGGCAGTGATCAAGCGCCGTCGTCAATCCCGCCGGGCCGCTGAAGTCGATGACGACATCGAGCGCAGGAGCCTGCGTCCAGTCGTGCGCATAACGCAATGGAAGCGCATCTCCAACAACGATGGGCTGGCCATCGTGGACCGAGCCGGGTGCTACTACCGCGTACACCAGCTCGAAGCGATTGTCTTCGCCAAGCAGGCTCAGCAATGCGCACCCCATGCGACCGGAGGCGCCATTGATGGCAAGACGTACAGGGCGGATCGTCATCGAGGCACTCCATGGAGTCCATTGGTACTTGCCAGTGCGCAGGCGGTCGGGCTCACGCGGTGACTTTCGACCAGAACTGTTTCACGCCGTCGACCCAACCTTTTGCGCGCGGCGTGTGCTTGCCGGCGTCGTTGCTGTCGAACGTGGCCTCGAGTGATTCCAGCAATTCACGCTGTTGTTTGGTCAATCGCACGGGTGTTTCCACCACCACCCGACAGATCAGATCGCCATGACGACTGCTGCGCACCGACTTGACCCCGCGCCCGCGCAAGCGGAACTGCGTGCCGGTCTGGGTCTCGGGCGGAATGCTGATCGGTACTTCGCCTTCCAGCGTCGGCACCGGCAACTCGGCGCCCAACGCCGCCTGCGAGAAGCGGATCGGCAGTTCGCAGTAAAGGTCGCTGCCCTCGCGCTGGAAGATCGCGTGCTCGCGCACGTGTACTTCGACGTACAGATCGCCCGCCGGCGAACCCGCCGGGCCAGCTTCGCCCTGCCCGGTCAGGCGGATGCGATCGCCGTTGTCGACGCCCTCGGGAATCTGCACCGACAGCGTGCGCGTTTCCTCGATGCGGCCTTCGCCATGACATTTCTTGCACGGCTTCTCTATCGCCTGGCCGGTACCACCGCAATGCGGGCAGGCCTGCTGGATCGAGAAGATGCCGTTCTGCATGCGAACCTGGCCATGGCCATGGCAGGTCTTGCACTTGCTGACCTTGCCGTCTTCGGAACCACTGCCATTGCAGTGGTGGCAGTTGACCTGGGTCGGCACCTCGATCTGCCGGCTGACACCGAACACGGCCTCCTCCAGATCCAGTTCCATGATGTAGCGAAGGTCGGAGCCGCGTCGTGGACGGCCACGGCCACCACCATTCCGACCGAAGATGTCGCCGAAAATGTCGCCGAAAATGTCGCCGACATCGCCGAAGCCGGCGCCGCCACGGCCACCCATGCCATGTTCGAAGGCAGCGTGACCATGCTGGTCGTACATCGCGCGTTTCTGCGCATCGGACAGCACCTCGTAGGCCTCCTTGGCCTCCTTGAACTTGTCCTGCGCAGCCGGGTCGTCCGGGCAACGGTCCGGGTGATATTTCATTGCCAGTCGACGGAAGGACTTCTTCAGTTCGACATCGCTGATGCCCCGATCGACACCCAGCACTTCGTAGTAGTCACGCTTGCTCATTCATGCATCCACACTGCTTGTCACGCCCCGGAACGAGGTTCTGGCTTTCGATCCCACCGCCACCAAAACAGCCCACGCCGGGAACACTCCAGGCGCGGGCTGATCAATCGGCCGTGCCGATAACGACGGCGATTATTGCTTGTCGTCCTTCACTTCGGTGAACTCGGCATCGACCACGTCGTCCGGCTGCGCCGAACCGCCCGGTGCCGTCTGCGCACCGGCATCGGCTGGACCGCTGCCCTGCGCCGCGGCATACAGTGCCTGCGCCACCTGCTCCAGCTTCTCGACCTTCGACTCGATGGCCGCCTTGTCCTCGCCATCCTTGACCTTTTCCAGATCGGACAGCGCACCCTCGATCGTGGAAAGCTGATCGGCTGGCACCTTGCCGCCATGTTCCTTCAGTGCGCTGCGGGTGGCATGCACCAGCTGGTCGGCCTTGTTGCGGGTGGCCACCAGTTCGTGGAACTTCCTGTCTTCTTCCTTGTTCGCCTCGGCGTCGGCTACCATGCGCTGGATCTCGTCCTCGGACAGACCGGAACCGGCCTTGATCTCGATCTTCTGTTCCTTGCCGGTCTTCTTGTCCTTGGCCGACACGTGCAGGATGCCGTTCGCGTCGATGTCGAAGGTGACCTCGACCTGCGGCATGCCGCGCGGTGCGGGATCGATCCCGGACAGGTCGAACTTGCCCAGCGACTTGTTGGCGCTGGCGCGCTCGCGCTCGCCCTGCAGCACGTGCACCGTCACCGCGGTCTGATTGTCGTCAGCGGTCGAGAACGTCTGCGCCGCCTTGGTCGGCACCGTGGTGTTCTTCTCGATCAGCTTGGTCATCACGCCGCCCATCGTTTCGATGCCGAGCGACAGCGGAGTGACGTCCAGCAGCAGCACGTCCTTGACCGAACCGCCCAGCACGCCGCCCTGGATCGCCGCACCCACGGCGACCGCCTCGTCCGGGTTGACGTCCTTGCGCGGATCCTTGCCGAAGAAGTCCTTCACCGACTCCTGCACCTTGGGCATGCGGGTCTGACCGCCCACGAGGATCACGTCGTCGATGTCGGAAACGCGCAGGCCGGCGTCATTCAACGCGGTGCGGCACGGCTCGATGGTGCGCTTGATCAGCTCTTCCACCAGCGCCTCGAGCTTGGCCCGGGTCAGCTTGATGTTGAGGTGCTTCGGGCCGGATGCGTCCGCCGTCACGTACGGCAGGTTCACGTCAGTCTGATGGTTGGTCGACAGTTCGATCTTGGCGCGCTCGGCAGCATCCTTCAGGCGCTGCAGCGCCAGCGGATCCTTGCGCAGGTCGATACCCTGCTCCTTGTTGAACTCGTCGACCAGGTAGTCGATGACGCGCATGTCGAAGTCTTCGCCGCCAAGGAAGGTGTCACCGTTGGTGGCCAGCACTTCGAACTGCTTCTCGCCATCGACTTCGGCGATCTCGATGATCGACACGTCGAAGGTGCCACCGCCGAGGTCATAGACCGCGATCTTGCGATCACCGCCCTTCTTGTCCATGCCGTACGCCAGCGCGGCCGCGGTCGGCTCGTTGATGATCCGCTTAACGTCGAGGCCGGCGATCTTGCCGGCATCCTTGGTCGCCTGGCGCTGGCTGTCGTTGAAGTAGGCCGGAACCGTGATCACCGCCTCGGTGACCGGCTCACCGAGATAATCCTCGGCGGTCTTCTTCATCTTCATCAGCACCTTCGCGGCGATCTCCTGCGGCGCCATCTTCTTGCCGTCGGAGGTCTGCACCCAGGCATCGCCGTTGTCATGCGCCACGATGCCGTAGGGCACGATGTGCAGATCTTTCTGCACTTCAGCGTCGGTGAACTTGCGGCCGATCAGGCGCTTCACCGCATAGAAGGTGTTCTTCGGGTTGGTCACGCTCTGGCGTTTGGCCGAGGCGCCCACCAGCACTTCGCCGTCCTTGGTGAAGGCGACGATGGACGGCGTGGTGCGGTCGCCTTCCGAGTTTTCGATGACCTTGGTCGTGCTGCCGTCCATCACGGACACGCAGGAGTTGGTGGTGCCCAGGTCGATGCCGATGATCTTGCCCATGTGAATGCTCTCCAAATCTTCGTGCGGCCCCCGCGGCCGCGATGGTTTCCAGATGGGGTTCTGCGCTGGCGATTCAATGCCGGCAAGGTCCCCGGATGCGCTACGTTGTTTTTGCCGACGCGCCGTTTCAGGCAAGCGCGGGCGGTGGATCGTTCAGTCGCGGATCGATTTAGTCCTTGGCCACCGCGACCAAGGCGGGACGAAGCAGGCGATCATTCAGCACATAACCTTTCTGCAGCACGCTGACCACGGTGCCGGGTGCGTTGCCCGGGGCATCCACCATGCTCACGGCGTGATGGCGTTCCGGGTCCAGTGGCTGCCCGAGTGGATCGATCTGCGACATGCCGTGGTTCTCAGCGACCTTCAGCAGGGCCTTCAAGGTCAGATTAATGCCCTCGCGCATCGAGGCGATGTCGCCACCCTCGACCGCAAGGCCACTCTCCAAGCCGTCGTAAACCGGCAACAATTCGTTCAGCAGTTTCTCGTTGGCAAAGCGGCGGGCCTGTTCGAGATCCCGGTGCAGGCGGCGACGCTGGTTCTCCAGCTCGGCCTTTTCGCGCAGCACGGTTTCGGCCAGTTCGGCATTGCTCGCCTCCAGCTCGGCCACGCGCGTCTGCAGGTTGCCCAGCTCGGTATTAGTGGTCGACTCACCCGACTGGTCCTGCGGCGACGCATCGCCAGGCGACTGCGGATCGTTGTTCTGCATGCATCACTCCAAACGATTGTCATGGCCGGCACGCATGCCGACCGTCCTAATTTGCGAGAAAAACCCCGCCTCCCGCTGCGGTTATAGGGTCGTGGCGGCTCGATTCAAGGCGTCGCTGAGCAATCCGGCGGTGGCTTGCACTACCGGAATCACTCGCTCGTACGCCATCCGGGTCGGACCGATGACACCGATCGCACCCAGTACCCGCCCCTGCGCGCCGTAACTGGCAGTGACGACACTGCAGCCGTCGAGCGCGGTGAAACCGGATTCTTCGCCGATGAACAGCCGCACGCCCGGCGCCCTGGCACACACCTCCATCAGCTGCAGCAGCTCGTTCTTCTGCTGAAATGCATCGAATAGCTCGCGCAGGCGCTGCAGGTTGGAAAGTTCCGAATATGCCATCAGATTGGTCTGGCCGCTGACCAGCACATCAGTACCGCCCGCCTGTGGCGCGAACGAGGCGTTGGCCAGTTCCACCGTGCTGGCCAGCAGCCGGTTGAGCTCGCTGCCGGTCTCACGCAATTCGGCCAGCAGGTGCAGCCGGATATCGTCCACGCGCAAGCCGACAAAATGGGTGTTGAGATAGTTGGCCGCCTGCTCGAGTTCGCGGCTCTCGATCGGCTTGGCCAGCTGCACAATGCGGTTCTGCACCTGATTGTCGCTAAACACCAGGATCACCAGCACCCGCGCATCCGGCAGCGGCACAAAGTCGATATGGCGCAGCGGAAAGTCGACCTGGCGTGGCACCGTGACCACGCCGGCGAAGCGGGTCATCGCCGACAACAGGGTGGAAACGTTGCCCAGCAGATCAAGCGTAGTGGTCGGCCCCGGCGGCAACTCGCGCTGAAGGCGGACCATCTCGTCGTGCGGCAGGGGTTGCAGCTCGATCAGGCTATCCACGAACAGACGCAACCCACGCGGCGTCGGCACGCGGCCCGCCGAAGTGTGCGGGGATGCGACCAGCCCGGCATCCTCAAGGTCGGCCATGATGTTGCGGATCGTCGCCGGGCTCACGTCCAGGCCGGAGGAACGCGACAGCGTGCGCGAGCCGACAGGCTCGCCGTCGACCAGATACTGGGCGATCAGCGTGCGCAACAAGCGCCGCGCGCGGGCATCGAGATCGTGGCCATGCGGGTTGATCATGCGCTGAGGTGATCCATGTAGTAGCAATCCTTGAGACCCGACAGAAATAAGGTCTGCGCGCGCGGCTTGCAAGTGGAGGCGGTGTTTTGCACCACCGGCCTGCCGCTACAATCCATCCATTCCCTCATCTGCCTGCCCATGCTCACTTCGCTCTATGTCCGTCATTTTGCCGTTGTCGAAGCCGCTGAGGTAGCGTTCGGCCCTGGCCTCACCGTGGTCAGCGGCGAAACCGGTGCCGGCAAGTCGCTGCTGGTCGACGCGCTGATGCTGCTGGCTGGTGCCCGCGCCGACAGCGGCATGGTGCGTGCCGGCAGTGACCGTGCCGAACTGGCCGCGGAGTTCGATCTGGTCGACCTGCCCGCAGCACGCCAATGGCTGCTGCGCGAAGAGCTGGACGAGGACGGCGGCTGTCAGCTGCGTCGGGTGATCCGCACCGAGGGCAGCTCCAAGGCGTGGATCAACGGCCGCCCCGCCAATGCGCGTCAACTGGGCGAACTCGCTTCGCTGTTGGTGGAGATCCATGGTCAGCACGAGCACCAGGCGCTGCTGTCGCGCTCGCATCAGCTGGCCCTGCTCGACGCCTATGCCGGCCACGATGATTTGCTGATGCAGGTGCGCGACAGCGCGCTGCAGTGGCGTGAGCTTGGCGCCCGCATCCGCAAGCTCAGCGGCGGGGAGGACCGCGATCAGCGCATCGACATGCTGCGCCATGAACTCGGTGAACTGGAAAAATGGGCGCTACCTGAAGCCGAACTGGGCGAACTCGAAGCGAACCACAGGCGTCTCGCCAATGCCGGCCGGCTGGCTGAAGGCGCCGCTGGCGTGGTCGAACTGCTCGATGGCGACAGCGAGTTTGCGCTGCGCCGTGCGCTCGGCCGTGCCCATGCGGAGCTTGGCAAACTCGCCGCGCTCGACGACAAGCTGGGACCCTTGCTGGAACTGCTCGACAACGCCAGCATCGAACTGGGTGAAGCCGCCGATGGATTGGGTCGCTATGCACAGGATGTCGACCTGGACCCGGATCGCTACACCGAAGTCGACAATCACCTCGCTCGTCTGCATGAGCTTTCACGTCGACACCGGCTACCGATGGCCGAATTGCACGACAAACTCACCGCCTTGCGCACCGAGCTGGCGGAACTTGAAGGCGCCGGTGATGCGCTGGAACAACTCGCCGCGCAACGTCAGCAACTGCAGCACGACCATACCCATGCAGCGGCCCGACTGAGCCGGGCACGCACCATGGCGGCCACCAAGCTTGGAGAGGAGGTCAGTGTATTGATGGCCGAGCTGGGAATGGCTGGCGGCCTGCTGCGCGTCGAACTGGAAACAGTCGCCGGTGAGGAGCCGGACCCGCAAGGCCGGGAACGCTGCGAACTGCTGGTCAGCGCCAACCCGGGTCAGCCACCACGCCCTCTGCGCAAGGTTGCCTCCGGTGGCGAACTGGCGCGCATCAGCCTGGCCATCGAAGTCGCCACGCTCGGCAAGGATACTGTCGGCAGCATGATCTTTGACGAGGTCGACACCGGCATCGGCGGTGCAGTGGCCGAAGTGGTCGGACAGAAACTGCGCGCGCTGGGCGGTCAACGCCAGGTGTTGTGCGTGACCCATCTGCCACAGGTGGCGGCTCAGGGCCATGCACATCTGTGCGTGATCAAACATAGTGACAGTGACTCCACCCGCACCAGGATCGACAAACTGGACGCAGCCGGCCGACGGGACGAACTGGCACGCATGCTTGGCGGCGTCGAAATCACCCGCGAAACGCGGGCGCACGCCAAGCAGATGCTTGAACGGGCGCAGACTGCCTGACCGGAATCCAGCGAGCCTGACCGTCAGCTATTGGGTGACAGCAACCCGCGCTCGGTTGCCATCCGGTAAAGATCCAGTTCCGAACCCGCGCCCAATTTGCCCATCAGGCTGGCGCGATGGATGTAGATGGTTTTCTGGCCAATACCCAATTCAGCCGCCACCTGCTTGGGTGCCCGGCCACCAGCCAGCAGCAGGAATACCTCGCGCTCACGAGCCGTCAGTCGATTGATCGGATCCAGCGCAGCATTCGGCCGATCGGCCCGGCGCTGGCGCAGATCCGAACTCAGAAAGCATTCACCCTGCATCACCGCGCGAAGACCTGCCACGAGCTCTTCGGGCGCTACACCCTTGGTGACATACCCGCTGGCGCCACGGCGCAGGGCTTCCGACACATACGGCTCGCCGTCGTGCATGCTCAGCACCACGATGCGCGTCTGCGCGCAAACACTGAGCAGATGCTCGATCAAGGGCAGCCCGCTGCCGTCGGGCAACGACAAATCCAGTGCAACGAGATCTGGACGCCAGTGGCCAACGGCCTCCACCGCATCATCGGCGCTGCGGCATTCGGCCACGACGTCAAGATCCGGCTCCATCTCGATCAGCCGCTTGAAACCCTCACGAACGATGGCGTGGTCATCGACCAGAACAATGCTGTACATCCCCCTACTTTACACATTGACCTTGGCCTTATGCACGTCCGCTATCGACCGACTGTGCCACGCATCCTTAGCGGAGCGCACATGTACCATCCGTCCATGCGCCTGAAACCATTCCATCTGCCTGACTCCGGTCCGTTGCTGGGCGCCGGTTATTTGCTGCTCTGGCTGCTGCTATGGCCAACGGTGCAACCATTCTGGATGTTGCCCTACGGCCTGCGCTTCGGCGCCCTGCTGTTGATACCGGTGCGCCATTGGGGCTGGCTTCTGGGTGCGGAACTGGTCGCCACCGCCAGTCTCGCCCTGGCACAGGGGCTGCCAATAGGTTGGGCCGGCTTTGCCATGAACGAATTGCCCGAACCGCTGGTGATGGCTGCGGGCCTGTGGTTGTTGCGGCGGTTCAATCTGCACGCCAGCCTGCACAGCCCCCAGGAGGTAACCCGGCTGTTGCTTTCCGTCGTGCTGATGGTGACAGCCACCACGGCGGTGGACGCTGCCCTGTTCGCCTTGATCCGAGTACCGGATTCCCCTGAACTGATGCTCCGTGTTCTGGGCGAGGAGCTGCTCAGCCACTACCTGGGTATCCTGTTGATCGTGCCGCTGATGATCATGTTGCTGCGAACCCGGCTCGACCACGGAGCATTGGCGAGCCTGGTCATGGACGGCCTGCTGGTGATGCTGCCGTCCATGACGATCCTGCTCGTGCTGTCGGAGCAGGCCGCGCCACAACCGCAATTTGCCCGCGTATTGTCGTTGGCACCGGTGTTGTTTTTCGCCTTTCGCCATGGCTGGCGCGGTGCCAGCCTGGCAATGCTCATCACCAGCCTTGGCATGACCCTGGTCGACCAGCATCTTGGCCATGCGCCATCGAGCGCCGCCGCTTACCTGTTTCTGGCCGTGGCGGGCACGGGCGCGCTGATGCTCGGCTCGGCAACCGACGCCTTGCGGCGAAGCAGCGATCGGGTCGCCGAGCAGAACGTCTACCTGGGGGCAGTCAACCGCCGGTTGGATCAACTCGCCCATCAGTTGCGTGACGCTGCCCGCGGCAACCTGCAGGCGGACGAGAACCAGCGACGCCATCTGGCGGCAGAACTTCACGACGAACTGGGCCAGAACATCACAGCCATACAAACCCATGTCAAGCTGGCCCAGGCGCGCTTGCACCAGGCCGGCATGGAAGACATCAGCACCTCGATCAATACCATCCTCGCGCATATGCGGCGTGCCCTGCACCGCTTGCTGGACGACTTGCGACCGGCAGTGCTGGACGAGTTTGGTCTGCTGCGCGCGCTTGACGAGGGCCCGATCAGGGATCTCCTGAATACCGCTGGCATGACGTATCACACCGAGTTGCACGGCGACCCGCGCCTGCTGGACGACGATACGCGCACGGCGATCTACCGATTAGTCCAGGAAAGCGCGACCAACGCCGTCAAACACGCGCAAGCCAGCGAGTTCCGGTTACGTCTGCGCATCGGCGAACGCCAAGGCATAGCACTCGCCGTGCTCGATCTGCGCGACGACGGCGCTGGCCTGCCCAGCCGGCTGCCTCGGGGCGGCCGGGGGTTGCAAGGCATGCGTGACCGGGTCACGTCCCTGGGTGGCCAGTTTCGTCTTCGCCCCGATCATGTCGGCGTTCACCTGCGGATATTGTTGCGAAGCAACAACAATTCCGCGCGGGACTAGGAATTTTTCCGATACCGAAAGCGTGAAGCCCTCGTTACGATCGGTTCATCGATGTGGGGGAGCCACCATCGCAAGATGGTGGATCAGAGTCACCGTGGGGACGGGGGCTCTGAAACAACGGCAGGATGCCGTTTCGCCACTACCTGGCGACGAGTAAAGGCAATCGCGAGCTATTCGCGCGTGCCAACCGAAACAGGTAGGGGAGCAGCCGCGAGTGGACAGGAGTCCTTCTCGCGGCTTTTTTTTGCGCGTAATTCGCGGTTTGGCCCCGCGATCAGCACCCGCGTGCCCGTCACTCAGCTTTTGCGTGAATGGGGCTTCGGCCGCACATACAGCACCAGGCTGTGATCCTCGATCACATAGCCGTGCCGCGCAGCTATTTCATGCTGCAGGCGTTCAATCTCCTCGCTGACGAACTCAATCACTTTCCCGCTGTCCACATCAATCATGTGGTCGTGATGTTTGCCACGATCAAGTTCGTAAACTGCCTGGCCACCTTCGAAGTTGTGCTTGACGATGATGCCAGCAGCCTCGAACTGGGTGAGTACGCGGTACACCGTTGCCAGGCCAATATCTTCCTGATGCGCAAGCAGGTTCTTGTAGACGTCTTCGGCCGTGAGGTGCTGCACTCCCTCTTCGTCAAAAATCTGCAGGATGCGCATACGCGGATGGGTCACCTTGAGGCCAACCCTGCGCAACTCTTTGGTTTCCTGTTCCATTAGCAACCTCCACACACGGCGTTTTCAGGCCGGTAGTGTATCATCCGACACCTTTACGATCCGGACGCAACAAGCATGCAAAAGCTGATCACCCTGCTGGTTTTCGCCATGCTGGCGCTTTCCCTGGCCGGCTGCCACATCGTATACAAACCCGACGTGCAGCAAGGCAATTTGCTCGACAAGAAAGTGGTGGCTCAGCTCAAACCCGGCATGACCAAACATCAGGTGCTGGTCCTGATGGGCACGCCCTCGATCAGCACGCCGTTCGATCAGAGCCGCTGGGACTATGTCTCGACGTTTTCGCATCGTGGCAACCCAAAGAAGGTGCGCACTTTCACGTTGACCTTCAACAATGACACGCTAGTACGTACCGAAGGCGATTTCTTCGCACAAGACGCCCAGCAACTGGTCAAGGACAGCAAGAAATACAACGCTGGCTACCCAGTCAATGAGACCGAAGGCGATAAGAGCAAATCGCCGGAAGAGAACAAGAACGACGGCGGTTTCGGCAAGGGCGACAACAACAACCATTGATCGAAGAGTTCGATCCGGATCGGCCGGCCTCTCGCCGATCCGGCCTCATCGGGCGCGCTTGCGGCGCGCCTCCATCGGCTCAAGCAGGAGTGGCCGGTAGATCTCGATCCGGTCACCTTCCTGCACCACGTGATCGGGCGCAATTTTTCTGGCGAATACACCCAGACGATGAAGATCGACTGCGCCATCCGGAAGCATTCCGGCGATGCCTGAAGCGTCGATCGCCTGCTTCACCGTGCTACCCCAAGGCAACCCAACCCGCAGCAGAATCTGCCGATCAGCATCCGCATAAACCACGTCGACCATGATTTTGCGTTCAGCCATAGACATGTTCAGCCTCGCGACAAAAATCGTCCACCATGCGGCCGGCCAAACCCTGGAAGCCCAGCTTCAAAGCCCCACCACCTAGCCGACCCGCGTAGTCAAAATCCAACGCAAACGCGACCTTGCAACCGGCATCGCCCAAGGCCATGAAATCCCACACACCTTCGAGGCTGCGAAACGGACCATTGACCAGGCTCATCTGCAGACGCACAGGCGGATCAACCGTGTTGCGCGTCGTGAAACTCTGTCGGAGCCCCGCGAACTTGAGGTCCAGCCGCGCCACCAACACACCGTCCTGACGCTCAAGAACCTCCGCACCGGCACACCAGGGGAAACGCTTTGGGTATGCTTCAACATCATTGACCAGGTCGAACATCTGCGCCGGCGAATACTTCACCAGTGCGCTGCGACGGATTTCGATCACGGCAACCTCTTCACATCACGCTTGGTTTGGCCCGCTATGCGGCTGAATCAGCATCAGGGCAGCGAGGCCCGAGTTTAACGGACATGGCCAAGGCGAAGGACAAAGACAACAAGGGTGGCGGCACTATCGCGCTCAACAAACGTTCGCGTTTCGAGTACCACATCGACCAGCGTTTCGAGGCCGGTGTCGCGTTGCAGGGCTGGGAATTGAAGGCTTTGCGTGCGGGGCGGATCAATTTTGGCGACAGCTACGCGGTCGTCCTCAGGAACGAGATCTTTCTGATCGGCACCTCGATTCCGCCGCTGATCAGCGCCTCCACCCACGTCATCGCCGAGGATCGGCGCACGCGCAAACTGCTGCTTCACCGCAAGGAGATTGACCAGCTGGTCGGTGCCGTCGAGCGCAAGGGCTATACGCTGGTGCCCACCGCTATGTACTGGAAAGGCAACAAGGTGAAGGTTGAGATTGGCCTCGCCCGCGGCAAGCAGGAACACGACAAGCGCGATACCGAGAAGCAACGCGACTGGCAGATCGAAAAACAGCGCACCATGCGCTCGCACAACCGTAACGCCTGATGCGTCGGAGCATGTGAAGCACAAAAAATCCCCCGATCACTCGGGGGTTTTGTGTTGGTGGAGGTGGCGGGAGTCGAACCCGCGTCCGAAGGCGTTAAATGCCCGGATCTACATGCTTAGCTCACCGTTCGATCTCGTTCCGCGACAAGCACAGTGGGCAAAGCGCACCGCGGAACCAGCCTGATTGATTTGACCTAGAACCGCCAGGCGGCAGCGTTCGGCGATCTCATGATAATGACCCTACACCGACGAGCATGAGCACAAGTGGGTTCGGGGCTTACGCCTTAAGCGGCGAGAGCGTAGTTGTCGTCGTTGGCAACTAGAAGTTTGCTGCTGGATTAACGAGGAAAGCTGCCCCCTCGGCATGCACCAAGTCATCTCACTACCCCCGTCGAAGCCAGAACACCCCCGGGGAAA